>QBMP01000003.1:20404-25579 GCA_003242115.1 Phormidesmis priestleyi | reverse complement strand
CGACTCAGAAAGAATTTACCTGGAGCCAGATGGTTTTTTTAAGCTAGGCGGCTAGAGTTGCGCAGACGAATGAGCTGCCGACGCATGGCCGGAGAGGCTTGGGCAACGTCTTGAAGCTGATGAATAGCCACATGGCTGTCAAGGGCTTCTAAATATTCATCGCTACCGTAGGCAAAGGCATCGACTAATGTCTCTACCAACTCTTCTTGATTTGTCATCATGAGACCTTCCTCAATGATGCGAAATTTGAGACGAATTTCACATTCGTAGATACCGACATCACTATCAGGTAGAGATCGATTTGTTGAACTTTCCATATCTTAAAGTTGAGTTCCGCAGGCTATGTAAATCTAAAGAATTCGGCAGATCCTTAAACTCAGCTGCCTGAGCATTCGTTTAAAGACTAAACGTTGGGCGATTCGGCTCTTTCTGAGTAACTATTGAATTCCCTCAATCTCTTTTGAGATAACACCTTGAGAAGTTGATATGAGGGGCTTTCTCATATTTTTCAATATCAATTTTTCTCAATGTTTTCGCTATAGATATAAAGTGAGGCTTGTTACAGAGAAACTAGCCCCAAATCTACTGGATAGCCATTTGAATGGGTATTTAAGCAGAGCTAGTGTGTATTAGAACACAGCGGAAATTTTATGAATGAGCTGGCTTAAGCTAAACAAATAACAATCAGACAAGACGTTATAAGCCAATAATTATACAGATTTTCATTGTTTTATAAAATCAATAAAATCACGGCAAAAGAATAGACATTTAAGACAAAAAGTGCATTTATTTGAATCTCTTTAGAAGCACTGATTCCATAAGGCATCGAAAGGCATCGAACTGATGTACGCAAGTTCAAACAAGTTAATTTGATTGGACTTGCGTACATTGGCTGATTTTTTTTGTAAAGTTATTGCAAAATTAGCAGATGATGCTTCAGGAAATAGTGCCAGAAATAGCACTAAGGCGCGATCGCTACTAGCTAATTCCCAAGACATCTGCTCAGGGCTTTCTACAAGGGGAATGAGCGATTGCTAGACAATGAAGCTGAGCCCCGAAAAGGGATGAAAAGGAAAGCGATCGCACGCTAGCACCATAAACGATAGTCATAGCTATCTTTAATAACGACTTCATACCTAAATTAATGGCTTTATCTCAAATAAAAAGATGCAATAAACAAGCCCGCCCTCTATGATTTTCAGTATTAGTTGATATCTGGTGAGATTTTTGGAGCGCTAGTTAATGGGCGTCATTAATGCTGCTGGAATGACTACGGGAATTTTGAGTTTGGCGGTTTAAGTTTGGCAAAAAAGTCTTCAAATCAATCTGAGTCTAATCATCCAAATTTAGAGCCTTTGAGCAGAGCGCAGTTGCTGATTGCGATGGCAGTAACGGCTGTGTTTTTGCTGGTGGTGGCCAGAATCTGGCTATTGATTGAACCGGCTCGGTTGCCAATAGCTATTGCCTGGAAAGACGCTGGCATCGGATTGGCGATTGGCTTAGCGATTGTGGCCTTGAGCGGGTTGATCTATTGGGTTTGGCCTGCTTACCGGCGATCGGCTGACTTCTATCTGGCGTTTGTGTTGAAGCCGCTCGTCCTGTGGGACATTATCTGGCTAGGGCTGTTACCGGGCATGAGCGAAGAGCTTTTATTTCGCGGCGTGATGCTGCCTTCGATTGGCTTAAATGCGACCGGGCTGATTGTCTCTAGCTTATGTTTTGGGGTGCTGCATATGTCTAGTCCGCAGCAGTGGCCTTATGCCGTGTGGGCAGGCTGTGTAGGGTTAATCCTGGGCGGCAGTTTCTTAGTCACTGGTAATTTGCTGGTACCCATTGTGGGCCATGTTGCTGCTAACGCTTTCTCTGGTTTGTTTTGGCAGATTCGCCAACGGCAGCAAGAGGCCATTAGACGGTAGCTTCGGTTTGAGTAGCCTCACGGACAAGGCTGATTGATCAAGCTAGACTAATGAACCCAAACTAGCCTGATGAACCAAATTAGCCTGATGAGCCAAACTAGCTTGATGGACAAAGCCAGCCTGATTGACAAGTTCTAGAGCATCGGCGACTACTTCAGCACCTGCGCCCGGTTTGCTGGATCTATCAGTAATGGTTCGCTTCCAAACTCGGCTACCGGGCTGACCGTGAAATAAATGCAGCATGTGGCGGGTGATGCTGTGGAGTTTGAGGCCACGGCCTGTCCAATAATCAATGTAAGGCAGCATTTTTTGGACTACTTGCTGACGGCTTAGGGGCGGATAGGTTTCGCCAAAGATGAGCTGATCTGCCTGGGCAAAGATAAAGGGATGGTCATACGCAGCGCGGCCAATCATCACGGCATCGACTAGGGAAAGCTGCGTTTTGGCTTGTTCGAGCGTGGTAATGCCGCCGTTGATTTCGATAGATAGGTGGGCAAAGTCTCGCTTGAGCCGGTGGACATCTGCATATCGCAGGGGCGGGACGGTGCGGTTGTCTTTGGGGCTGAGCCCTTGCAGCCAAGCTTTGCGAGCATGGACGCTGAACCGCCTACAGCCGGTTTGGGAGACAACGGTGACGAAGTGAGCCATGTCTTCGTAGCGATCTTGGTGATCGATGCCAATGCGGTGTTTGACGCTGATGGGCAATGGGCTAGCGGCCATCATCGCCGCTACACAGTCGGCGACCTGTTCGGGCTGAGCCATGAGACAGGCTCCAAAGTTGCCGCTTTGGACGCGATCGCTCGGACACCCAACATTCAAATTTATTTCACAGTAGCCAAAATCTGCCGCTATGCGCGCGCAGTCAGCCAATTGCTGAGGATGATCGCCACCGACTTGCAGCACCAGCGGATTTTCGTCGGGGGTAAAGCCCAGTAATTTTTCTCGGTTGCCATGCTTAATCGCCATGCTAGTGACCATTTCGGTGTAAAGCAAGGTGCGCCGGGTGATTTGCCGCATGAAATAGCGATAGTGGCGATCAGTGCGATCCATCATGGGAGCAATGCTGAGCGGAAGCATGGAAATCCTTGGCTGTCGTGGCTTTTGGTGAATGGAAAGTGAAGCAAACACAAAATGAAAATGAAAATGAAGCAGGCTAAAGGCAGAAACTAAAGCGCGGATAAGGGAGGGCTTGGTTTTAGAAGATCTGGTTTTAAAGAGTCTGAGAAAGCCCATCAATCAGCGCCTGAGCTTGCTGAGGCTGACCCCATAGCACTCGCTCACGTTTATAAATAACCATGCCAGGAAGTGCGCCTTTGGGTTTGTACACGTTCTTAGGTTCGGTGTAGACGACGGGTACTTGGTCCGACTGGCGAGCGCGGCTGTAGTAGGCGGCTAGGTTAGCGGCTAGCTGAAGGGTGTCATCGGTCGGGACATCGCCTGCACTGAGCCGCAGCAAAACGTGACTACCCGGAATTTCTTGAGCGTGGAGCCAGAGGTCGTAGTCGCTGGCTTGCTTGAAGGTGAGCTGCTCGTTTTGGGCGTTGTTGCGACCAATTAGAATGTCGATCCCTTGTGGGGTGGTGTAGCAGCGGAAGTCGGCAGGATCATTGGGGGTTTTAGCGCCCGATTTGGAGCCTGATTTGAAGCCCGATTTGGCAGCGTTTTTCAGGTTGCTTTTGGAGCCTGACTGATAGCCGGTGGTATCGCGCAAATAGCCCTGAGCAATGAGTTCACGGAGGGTTTCTTCGAGCGATCGCAGATCTGCCACCACCTGATAATCGCTCACTTGCAGCAAACTCTCTTCCACCTGCTCTGAGTAGCTGATTTCAGTATTGACTTCAGCGAGCAGTGGCACCACAGCCTGACGCGCCCGCTTCAGCTTTTGATGCTGCTTATACCAAGCTTGAGCGTTTTGAACCGCATTTTTTTCAGGGTTCAGAGGCAGCAGCACGGGTTCGCCGCTTTCAAAATCTTGCAGCGTTATTTGCGACATCCCAATTCGCCATTGAGATAAATTGGCCATCAGCAGATCCGCTTTGAGCCGATAGCTCTCGGCCTGATCAGACTGCTGGAGACGAGTGCTGAAGGTATCGGCTTTTTGGCGGAGCTTGGCCAGCAGAACTTTTAATCGCTGGCTGAGGCGATGGTGCAATCGCCGAAATTCTTCTTGGTTAAACTGATGGCGATAGTATTCATCTAGCAAAATTTGAACGTTTTCGGCGGGTTGAACCATGCCAATGCCTAAAACGGTGTAGCCGCCTTGGGCTCGATTTAGCCAACCGGGCGTAAAGGTTTCGGTGTTTAGGCACTTTAGCCAACTGCACCAGTGCCTAAATAGGCTTTGCCAGTCTGCTAGCGATAGATCATTTGTCGCGATATCGGTCGGGAGGTTGGTCGCTAAAATGAGCTGAGCGGCAATCGATGAACTGACGCCGCTGTAAGCTTTTACCAACATTTTTTTGAGTGAGCCGGGAATTAGGGCAACGCGATCTCGCCAGTCTTCAAAGGCTTCATCTAATGTCGGCAGCGGGCCGTGCATAGCAGGCGGCGGCACGTAAGGTTTGCCAGTTTGAATCGGGCGCACGCTAGAGCGCTGCTCACTGACTTGATGAGCGGCTGTGACAATTTGATGGTCGGCAGTCGTCAAGATTACATTGCTATATTTGCCCATAATTTCAACATAAAGGTGCCACAGGGCAGGCTCATGAGGACGCGCCGCAAACTGTAAATCAAGCACCCTTTCCCAAGGCGATAACGCCTTGATTTGGGTAAGGGCCAAACCGCCTAGCTGATGCTTTAGCTGCTGAGAAAACGTGAAGGTATCGGGGCGCTTAGGGGGCGGCTCGGCCATGTGGATACGGGCAGCTTGCGGATGCCACGAAACTGCTAGCCAGCCGCGTGAATCTAGGGTGCGCAAGGCGATGAAAAGAGTGTATTGATCGCGCTGATAGACCTGTTCGCATCTTGCGGGGAGCCAGCGTTTGCACAAGTCGGCGCTAACTGCGGACAGCGTTGTAAAGTCAACCGGTTGCACAAAACACCTCAAGAAGCAATCGCATCAAAACAAAAAAATGGGAAAGATCTAGCTTTTGGCAGAGTACGTTCTCACAAATCTACCTACTTTTAGAGGCATTTCAAAGGCACTACTTATAAGAACCTTTAAGCTATAAATCACCTGTGACAAAGGCACCTAAAAATCAATCTTTTTCGCTAAAATTAGGGGAAAATCTATTAATATCGGCGGTTGGTTTTGAGCATT
>QBMP01000003.1:0-20394 GCA_003242115.1 Phormidesmis priestleyi | reverse complement strand
GTTTAGAGCATTAATAAAGATAGGTTCGTATTAGGCCAGCTTAATATAAAAAACAACTAATAGATTTACCGCTAAAGTTCGTTTAAATTTTAGTTCAGTTTAATTCGGCGTTCAATCAAAGCCCAGCAGCCTAACAAAATAACCCAATCACAAATCTGCTACTTAACACATCAAAATAAGTCTCATCTATTCTTTTTCACAGCCTTATTTTATGCCTTTAGCCTATAAAATTTATAGTCTTAGAATGGCGACGCTTAGAAAACAAAACGCCTAAAGTGGCACATCTATCGAAGCAACTTTTTGAAGGCATCACATTTCAGATCACTGATACTGATAAGCCAAGCCTTTATGAGCCTTTAAACAAATCTTTCGTGGCCGGACTCATTTCACTTTTACCGTACATTTTCACCGTATTTCTACAAACATGAAGCTTATTAACATCGGATTTGGAAACATTGTTTCTGCAAACCGAGTCGTCGCCATCGTCAGCCCAGAATCGGCTCCTATCAAGCGGATCATTTCTGAAGCGCGCGATCGCGGGCAACTTGTAGATGCTACCTATGGTAGACGAACTCGGGCCGTGATGATTACCGACTCAGGCCATGTTGTGCTGTCGGCGATTCAGCCCGAAACCGTGGCTCACCGCTTTGTTACGCAAAAAGACAGCGGCTCAAAAGACATGGCTCAAAAAGATCCCACCAACGGCGACTGAATAGACGCCCCGGAATCGACTGCTTAACCCAGCATTAGCCGCATTAGCCAGCAGATAAGTAACTGCAAATGACTTGCCGTTCCTGATGAATCTGCTGGTAACGGATATATTCTAAATATCTTCGTCTAGCCCGGTATGAATGCGTTTTGTACCGGGCTTGCTTGATCGCAGCGCGATTGAATACCGCGTTTTTAGCGTTATTGTAAAGGAGTGTTTCAAAGATAGTTAGCGCCTACTTTTTTTATGACTGCTTCTGATCGCCCCGCTCAGCTCGATAAACTCGTCAACCGATTTGCTCGTATTAGTGAGCCCAAGCGCCGGTACGAGCAGCTCTTGTGGTACGCAAAAAAGCTGGAGGCTTTCCCGGCTGAAGATAAAACTGAGGAAAATAAGGTACCTGGCTGCGTTTCACAGGTCTACGTGACGGCGAACTTAACGGATGACAAAGTGGCCTTTCACGGAGACTCCGACGCCCAAATTACCAAAGGGCTACTGGCTATGCTGATCGCGGCTCTCAGCGGCCTTTCGCCGACCGAAATTATTCAGCTCACGCCTGATTTTATTAAGGAAACGCACCTAGATGTCAGTTTGACCCCTTCACGAGCCAACGGGTTTTATAACATTTTTAAGACCATGCAAAAAAAGGCGCTACTGCTGTTAGCTAAGGAAGCTTAGGGCAGCGACATTGGCTGCTGACGCTAAAGATTTTTTTGAATGAACAGATCTAGGCTTTCAAATAGCTGGGAAATTGTCTCAGATGAGCTGTAAGGATTGAGCAGGACGGCTTTGAGCCAGCGCTGACGGCGGTAAAGGGGCAGTGATAAAAAGATGGATGAAGCCGCAGTTAGCAAGTGACGCTGTAGCTGTGCGTTGAGATCGTCCCACTGTTCGGGTGGTATGTGCTGGGGCTGTAGGCGAAAGCACACTAGGTTCATTTGGGGAGCGCTAGCGAGCTTTAAGTCGGGCCGCGCCGTTACTGCTTTGGCAAATTGAGTGGCGATCGCATAGTTATGACGAATAATATCGGCGTATCCGGCTTTACCTAAGTGCTGCAACGACAGCCACAGCTTGAGAATATCGGGATGACGGGTGCCTTGTACGGTCAGTTCACCCAGGTTTGGCCACTGGCTGTCGTCGGCCATGTAGGGGGCGGCTATACGGAAATGGCGGTTGAGTACGTCAAAGTCTTTAAATAGTACCGTGGCACAGGTTTTGGTGATGTAGAGCCATTTTTGAGGATTGAAAGTAATAGAATCGGCCTGTTCAATACCTGCGAGGTGGTGACGGTGCTCAGGTGAAAAAATCAGGGCTCCGCCATAGGCGGCATCGACATGAAACCAAAGGCTGTGAGCTTGGGCAAATTCGGCCATTGCGGCAATCGGGTCGATATTGCCAGTGACGGTAGTGCCTGCGGTGGCGACGAGGGCAAAGGGGGCTTGACCGGCGCGGTGAGCTTGGCCAAATTTTTCATGCAGGTCACTGATTTCTAGTTGCGAGTTGGCGTTGGTACGAATGGCGATCGCCGATTCGGCCCCCAACCCCATCACCATCGCCGCTTTTTGCATGGAGGTATGGGCGACTTCTGAGACAAAGAAAACGGGCTGACGGTCTAAGCCAACGATCCCCGTTTTGAGCGCATCGAAATGCGCGTTACGAGCGACAATCAGCGCCTGCAAATTGGCTAAGCTACCGCCGCTGACCATAACCCCGCCTGCCGCTACCCCTAAGCCAAATTGAGCGGCAAGCTGCTGCATCACCAAAGGCTCTAGCCGCGAGAAAACGGGCGACATTTCAACGCTGAGCATGTTGTTATTCAGCGCTGCTACCAGCAAATCGCCAACCACTGACATGGTGGTGGGAATGGAGTCCATGTGGCCCATGTAGCCGGGATGGGCGGCGTTCATAGAATGCTGAAGGTGCGATCGCACGACTTCTAACAGCGCTGCCGCCTCTACAGAGCGCTCAGGAATCTGCGCCCACTGCTCAAATTGCTCGCTATGAAGGGCTTCGGGGAGGGGCGATCGCGCCACCGCCTGCGTCATTTCTGCCAGCACCAGCGCCACTGCCTGCTGTAGCAGCGCCTCGATTTCAGCGCGATTGTGCCCAGTTGGATCGATAAAAGCTGTTTTGGGTAAAGCGTTCACTAAGAGTTCAAGGGGGGCTCAATAGATAAATTAGGGAAGCAATCAGTCGCTGACTAATAATAGGCATTGGCTTCGCATTTTTAGCCTGTCAAGGGCTCGGCCCTACCAGTGAATGCCGCACTCGTTTTTTTCGGTGCGCGCCAGCGCCCTGCCCGCTCGTCTTCACCAGCGGCGGTCGGGGTCGTTAGCGGCTGATCGCCAATGCTGGTATAGCCCTGATCGTGCAGCGGGTTATAGACCACATTGCGCTCATTGACATAGGCCCAGATATCTTCGGCTGTCCAATGGGCTAAGGGATTGATCTTAATGCGGCCATCGTCAGTGCGCTCAAAAACGGGTAAGTCTTGACGAGCTTGCGACTGATCGCGCCGCCGTCCGGTAATCCAAGCCTTCACGTTCAGGTCGTTTAAGGCTCGCCGCAAAGGCTCTACCTTCGTCAGTTCGTAAAAGCGATCAATATCGCGCGCCCATAGATCATCGCCATAGCGATCGGCAAAAGCTTCTTGGCTATCGACGCCGAAAGCGCGATAGGTATGCAAATCCAGGTCATACACAAACGTAGCCTTGGCAGCCGTATCTAACGTCTCAGGGAAAAGATGCAGCGTATCTAAAAAGATCACCGGCACGGGGTGATTCAGCTCTTTGTAAAGCATGTGGGTTACAGCCAGCAGGCTAAAAGAACTCGTTTGGGCGAGTCCATCAGGGATATGCTGAATGCACCAGCTCAAAATTTCTTGCGGGGAAGCCTCTTCAAACTGCTGATTGAGCAGATCTAAATCGAGGGAGTCATGTGAAATTGAAACAGCGGAAGGCGCTTCTAAGCACTGAACCATAATATTAGCTGCCGGAGAATAGCTGCCGGACGATCAATAGCTGAGAAAAGGATGCCAGGTAAAAGCTTTCACCCATTGCGGAGATCTTTTAATGGCAGTTTCAATGTTACTTTAATAAACACCCGTAATCCGACCGGAATACCGGCCATTCAAAACAGGACGCTTTCAAATGTCTGCAAGCAGCCTGATGACTGAGGTTTTCAGCTTTATGAGAATTAGGTCAGGCTTCGTAAATTATTGCTTCGCAGGCGTAATGTGATGGGCGTGATTTCAAGCTGCCAATGAGACAGGCAGTGAAACCGGCTAGTAAATGACACGCTATTGAATGACAAGGATTTTACGCTCAATTGCTTTATGCTCAACTGCTTTATGCTCAACTGCCGTGAGGAAAGGTGCACTGATGAAAACGCTGATTTTGTATAGCAAGCCGGGATGTCATCTCTGTGAGGGGCTGCAAGAAAAGCTAGAAACGCTGCCTGTTCAGCTAGAGGTGAGAGATATTACCCTAAACGAAGCGTGGTTTCAAAAATATCAGTATGAAGTGCCAGTGCTTTGTCAGTTGATAAGCGCTTCAGAAAACGCCGCCGAAAAACCTTTGCCGCGCCTATCGCCCAGAGCAACAGCCGCACAGGTGGCACAAATGATACAGACACATATTGGCTCTTTTGAGGCATAATCTCAGCCAGCGCCTCCCATTGTTCATTCAATATCGGTTGAAGCGTTTATATTGAAAGCGATTTACTTTATATAAGGTAACGGGGAGAGGCGGAATGCTTTTAAGAGATTTGTTTGCTGAATTGGCGACAGCCCAGGTAACAGGCCAGTTGACGGTGGATGATGCCCTCACCCATCATCCTAACTGGGATCAAGAGGTGACGGGTCTATCAGCTAATTCGCAAGCCATTGCCCCTGGCAATTTATTTATCGGAATGCCCGGTACGCGAGTTGATGGGGGCGAATTTTGGCAGGGCGCGATCGCGAAAGGAGCGATCGCGGCGCTAATTTCCCCGTTTGCCCTCTCTGCCAAACCCAACACCAACAACGCCCTAGTGCTAACCGCTGAAGCCGTTCCGCAGCTATGCGCCCAGTTAGCTGCCGCCTTTTATGATCAGCCCGCTCACGCGATGAAAATGATTGGCGTGACTGGCACGAATGGCAAAACCACCACGACTCATCTGATTGAGTACTTTCTCAACCAAGATCAGCAAAAAACCGCGATTCTGGGGACGCTATACACCCGCTGGCCCGGTCACGAAAAAACAGCGGTGCATACGACGCCTTTCCCGATTGATCTGCAAAAAGAGTTGGCCAGTGCCCGCCAAGCTGGCTGTCAAAATGCCGTGATGGAAATCAGCTCTCACGCGCTGGCCCAGCATCGCACTAGCGGCATTCCCATTGAAGTGGCGGTATTCACTAATCTCACTCAAGATCACCTCGACTACCACAAAGATTTAGACGATTATTTTGCGGCCAAGGCGCTGCTGTTTGGCCCTGACTATCTTAAGGGGCGCGCCATTATAAATAAAACAGACGCTTACGGCCAAAAGCTGATTGCTAGCCTCAAGCCCGCTCAGGTATGGACTTATAGCACCGATGACAGCAGCGCCGATCTCTATACCGAAAACCTGACATATGGGCCGACGGGCGTTAGCGGCACAATGCATACGACCGCAGGTAAAGCTGCATTTACCTCGCCGTTAGTCGGTCAGTTTAACCTGGAAAATCTGCTGGCGGCGGTGGGTTCGGCGCTGCATTTGGGGGTGGCGTTGGATCGCATTGTCGAAGCGCTGCCGAGCTTTACGGGGGTGCCGGGGCGGATGGAACGGGTGCAGGTGCAGCCCGATCAAGATATCAGTGTGATTGTGGACTATGCACATACGCCGGATAGCTTGGAAAATGCGCTGAAGGCGGCTCGGCCTTTTATTGCGGGCCAGATGATCTGTGTGTTTGGCTGTGGGGGCGATCGCGATCGCACCAAACGCCCAAAAATGGGCCGCATTGCCTATGAGCAATCTGATCGGGCGGTGATTACTTCGGACAATCCGCGCACGGAAGATCCTGAGCAAATATTGAAAGATGTGGTGGCCGGAATTGAGGAGCCGCTAGCCGCAGATCAGGTGGTGTGCGATCGCGCTCAGGCCATTCGCAGCGCTATTTTGCAAGCGCAGCCCGGAGATGGGGTTGTGATTGCTGGTAAAGGCCACGAAGACTATCAAATTTTAGGCACTGAAAAAATTCATTTTGATGATCGCGAACAGTCGAGGGCAGCGCTGATGGAAAGATTTGCGGGCAAGGGAAGCTAGAGAAGGTAAGAGAGATTAGGCAAAACAGCCAGATCGCCATTGACTAACTGAAAGGCGATCGCTACGAAAAAATCAGCGATCGCCAGTATGTACCAGCATTAAACATCACTCTGCTAGCTTTCGGGTTCCTGCTCTATCCACTCAGCTAATGCATATCCCGTGTCTCTGTAGTCCTTTAATGCTTCATCCACCGATTCCATCTGTTGTCGAAATTCCGACCCATGATGTCTCAGCTCATTCATGTATTTACTGAGCTGGCTATAGGCAATTTCAAATGCCTTTTTCCGCTTTGCTAGTTCAGGTTCGTAGGGATTGATCGCCATATGTCTTTGATAAATAAATACGACTCAATATTCCCAATTCCTAACAGTTCTCATACAAATACTCGTTGTGAAGTTGAGTAGTTTTAGAGAATGAAGAACTATTTAGTGAATGTGATCACTAAGTTAGGTGAATACCTGCGAAAAGGTCTTTCGTTAGATAAATTAAGAATAATATAAGGTCTTTGCGCAATTCAGGCTCATCCGACCCTTTCGAGGAAGCGATACAGCCGATGTTGTTCAACTATGGCGTCGATGTAGACGTACAAAGACTAACAAAACTGAGCCTCTGAGTGTCTGCGGACGCCGTAACTAGACTAGATGGGCATATTTAGTAAGCTATGCTCGTGGATTTTTTGCACTAAACATGACCCTAAAATAGACACCGCCAATAGCAGGGCTGGGCAATCACGGGGCTTATGTGCATCAAGGAACTTCAACGGCCTTTATTTTTATTAGGAATACTATGAAGTGGCTAAAGACAAGCAACCTATTTTTTTTAGCCTTCTCAACAGTCAGAACGCTTCAAAGTATTGCTTTTCATGCAGACGTTTTAGCTTTACCAGTTACAGCCACCACCCCCAACACCACCCCCTTCGATATTGGGCTCGGGATAGCAATGATCTTTGCTATCAAAAATACACATCAATTTAACGAAGGTAGCAACTGGATGTTAGAAATATCTAGGCTGTGTCCTGTCTGGCTCAAGCTGTATTTCTGCTGCGTTTGGATTTACGGAGCAGTAGAAGGTATATCTCACTTTGGGATGCCGCTCTGGGCAGAAAACCCGGACTACTGGAGATTCAGAGAATCTTCAGTAGCAGACATCGTTCTCTACAGCACGACTACTGTAATTTTCTATGCATCTGTCAAGCGTGACAGGCTACATAACGAATCTCAGTAACAGGGGTGATTGAAACAAAGACACTGTTGCTGGACTCTTGTAATAGTACGTATAGATTACAATAAAAATGACTGTTTTTTGACGGTGGAAGCGTGAGCACGCGGCTTGTCCATAGAGAAAGGGCACTTAAAGATTGCGATGAATTAGAGTACGAGCTGAGGAAGATTAGGTAGACAATAAAAAATCAGCTCCAGTTCTAACTCAGGAGTACGTTTAACCTTCTCTTCTTTTTCGTCTCCTGAGATGAGTTGCCGTCATATAGTACACATAAACCAGCTTAAAAACGCTCGTTTTGGCACAGATGCTAAAGCTTTTGGAAATTGAGCTTATTGTCATGTTGCAAAACTTGTATCAAAATCAGCAACTGTCACGGGTTTTGATATATGAGAGTAGGCTACGCTAGGGTGCTTGAACCTGAGTTTTCTTTCCCTGCGCGACACAGATAATCACCCCCAACGCAAACAGCAGCGTTGAAAGAGGAACAGACTCCTTGAGCAGTAGTGCAGAAGCAACAATCGTCAAAAACGGCTGAACGAGTTGAACCTGTCCAACGCGGGCGATACCGCCGAGTGAAAGCCCTTTGTACCAATCTAAATAGCCGAAAAACTGACTGAAGAAGCTAACGTATAAAAATCCAACAACAGCGCTAATAGGAGACGCTAGCAGATCATCGGGTCGATACTGCCAGACTATCGGCAACAGCAATGGCAAGGCCAACACCAACGTCCAACAGATAACCTGCCAAGCGCCGAGTGTTCGAGCTAAAACGGCACCTTCGGCGTAGCCTAATCCGGCGGCGATAACTGCACCAACCAGCGCAATATCTGCTGTGCGCAGCGTGCCGTTACCAGCAAGCAGCGCAAAGCCAACCACTAAAACACTTCCCAACCCAGCAAAGCAGCCAGCAAGCAAAAGACGGCCTTTCGTTGGCTCGCCAGACGCCGCACAGCGCGGTGGAAAGGGGTAACAAGCCTGTGATCACAGCACCATATGAGGCGGGTGCATCTTTCATCGCGATCGCAGTCAATAGTGGAAATCCAATTACTATCCCTAACACAACGATACAGAAGCTAGGGAACAACCTTGCCGGTGGCATAGCCTGTCGCGTCATTAGCAGTAATACGATAGCAGGTAACGCCGCAACCACCGACCGACCCAACCCTACAAAAGTTGGCTCAAAACTAGCGACAGCAGCCCGCGTAGCTGGCAAAGTCAAGCTAAACAGCACAACGCCTAGCAACCCGTAAAGGTAGCCAGCCAACTCTTTTTGAGGCTGAGTTCCTTTCATCTATTCTCCTTTGATAATCTCTGAGTAGCGTGCTGAAATTCTTCAAAAAATAACACGTATCGCCCTCTGGAGATTCGCTGTAGTAACCGTGCGCTTGAATCGGTTGAGGACGACTGACTAGCTCACCTTTTCACAGGTTTCCAGAACCTCTCAGCATTGAGGCCGATTAACAGCTCAAACAATTCAAACAGTTCATTGTTGGGCGCTTTTTCCTAGCGGTGCAGTCAGGTTGCGTTTCGGGTAGTCGGGTGAAAACCCTGCCCCTGATGGCGAAGAGGTTGAGGTGAGGAGCCATCAACAAGCACCAAAATCTGATCGCAAAGTCGCTTCAGCAGGGGTTCGTCGTGACTAATGACCACTAGGCCGACCTGTTGCCGCCGCACAAATGCGAGTACGCCCTGCCAAATCAGGGCTTGAGTGTTAGCGTCGAGCATGGCGGTCATTTCATCGGCAATCAGGTAGCGCGTATGTGGATTGAGGACGCGGGCGATCGCGATTCGCTGCAATTCACCGCCGCTTAGCTCATGCGGATAGCGGCTAAGCCAACCCGAATGAATGCCTAGAGCGTCTAAATAGGCGTGTTTTGGAGGATAACCTTCTTGCAGAATCTGACGAATGCGCCAGCGAGGATTGACCGACAGATCGGGGTTTTGAAAGATGAGCTGCACCGGGCTATAGCCCTTTTTAGGCAGCGGTTTTCCCGCTAATGTTACCTGCCCTTTGTTAGGGGGTAAATAGCCTGCTAACAGCTTTCCTAACGTTGTTTTACCATAGCCTGACGGTGCCATCAGCCCCAGCACTTCACCCGGAGCAACTGCCAAACTTCTGTTCTGTACGACCCAAGGTAAGCGATCGCCATAGCGAAACCACAAATTATCACCCTTCAGCATGAACACACCTCACCCATCCTGCTCTTGACGCTCTCCCCCTAACCCTACGGGTATAGTCGGAGATTCTTGTTTCGCAGACTCTTAACTAGCCAGCAGCCGAAGCCACTGCCCCCGTCAGACCGTCTCAACAAGCATTTTATTTAGCGTCCACCATGCGCCCCACGGCAGACTCGAAATATTCAGTTTTTCAATTTGGACGTTTTGAGTTGTCAGTATCTGAATCGTTCTCTGAGCCGCTCGTGGGTGTTCCTACCTTCTATGTTTTCGCATTTTCATGCGTCCTTCAATGATACCAAGATTGCTCGTCTCGTCGCTATCTTTTCGCTCGATTTCATCATTGCTTAAAGATACTCCTCATCTCCCCTGGCTTTCACCACCCCCTAACCCTACGGGGATAGGCGGAGCACTAGCCGATTCTTGGTAGTTGTCTGAGCGGCGGGCGCTCTGCTCTACAAATATCGCTCACCCAAGGGCAGCGATCGCTAAACAAACAGCCCTCTGGCAAATGCTCAGGACTGGGCTGATTTCCGGGCACTGGCACAAACTCATTTTGCGGCAGCGATCGCCAAAGTGCCTGCGTGTAAGGATGTCGCAAGTTACCGAGAGAAAAATCTTTGCTGGCGGCAATCTCCACCGTTGTCCCTGCATAAAACACCGCTACTCGATCCGCAATCTGCAAAGCCGCCTCAATATCATGCGTAATCAAAATCACGCCACGTCCTTCCCTTGCCAACTCGCGTAAATGGCTAAGAGTTTCTCTAACAACATCAGGATGCAGCCCCGGCGTAGGTTCATCGGCAATCACAAGCTGAGCCTGAGTCACCACCGCTGTAGAAACCAGTATCCGCCTAGCCATACCGCCTGAAAGCTCGAAGGGATAGCGATCGCGCGTCGCCATTGGCAAGTCATAGCGCGCAAATGTCCTATCTACGCTAGTGCTGGCGTTGGCTTTAGACTGCCCTGCCAGCTGCGCTACTCGCTGTACCTGCTTGCCAACCCTCATCAGCGGATCTAAGTAGCCTACCGACTGAGGAATGAGCGCGATCGCTTTACCGCGCAGCGACCGAGAGCGTTCGGGCGTCAGCGGCTCTCCCTGAAATTGCAGCGTGCCACTCATGGCGGCATTCTCTGGCAAAATCCCCAATAGCGCATGAGCCAAAAGACTTTTACCTGAACCGCTCGCCCCAACCACCGCCACCACTTCACCCGCCTGCACGTCTAGATCTAAGGCTGTAATGACGGTGAGTTGCTTGCGGCGCAGCCCCTGGTCGTACTGGGTGAAGATAACGCCTAAATTGGAAATTGAGAGCATGATTATCCCTGACTGGTTTTGGGGTCGAAGAGCGATCGCAAATTCTCACCTAGCCAGTCAAAAGCTTTGACAGCAAGCAGTAAGAGTATTCCAGGCATCACGCCTAGCCACCAATAGCCGGTAGAAAGGTGACGCATCGACTCCGCTAAAATAATGCCGATCGCCGGTAAATGAGGCGATAGACCAATGCCAATAAAAGACAGCGCTGCTTCGTGTAAAATCGCGTGCGGAAACAACAGAATTAAGCCCACAAGTAGCTGCGGTACAATATGCGGCACCATGTGATGACGGGCAATCCAAAGCGACGATTTGCCCAGATGGCGAGATAAATGCACATAGTCAGAACTGTTGGTTTGCAAGACTTCCGCTCGAATCACCCGCGCCAGACTCGTCCAGTGAGTCAGCGCCACCGCAATAATCACACCCTTAGTGCCACCGCCCACCGCAAAAGCAATCAAAATCAACAGCACCAAATGAGGCAGACTGAAGAAGACATCGACAATCCAGATAATCACAGCATCTACCCAGCCGCCAAAAGTACCGGCGGCTAGCCCTAAGCCCGTCCCAATGAGGGCGCTAACGCTGGCGGCTAGTAACCCAACTCGCAGGCTCAAAGACAGGCCGTGGAGCGATCGCCTCAACATATCGCGACCTAGCCAGTCGGTGCCAAATAAATGAGCCAACGAAGGCGGCTGATTGCGCTGAGTGAGCACCGTGCTGAGCCCCGACTCTCCGAGAAACCAAGGACTCACAATAATGCCTAATAGGAAAAGAGTCCCTAAAACAATAGCGCCTAAAGTTTGCTGTCTGCGGTTGTTCTGCCGCCAGATTCTCCATAATTTTTGGGGTGATTTTTGAGGCGAATTAACGGTTATAGTCATCCTTCACTGGCCTCCCAACCGAATGCGCGGATCGATAATCGGATAGGACAGATCCGCGAGAGTATTGCCGGTGTAAACAAACAGAGCGCTAAAAAACACAATTCCTACCAATAGCGGAATATCGCTGCGTAGCGCAGCCTGCACCGTCGCTTCACCTAATCCCGGATAGGCAAACACCTGCTCGACTAGCACCGAACCACCAAACAGCTCGCTCAAAGACGCAAACTGTAGGGTAATGGCCGGTAAAAGAATGTTGCGAAAGCCGTGGTAGCGCACGATGTTCCACAGGCTTTCTCCTTGAGCCCGCGCGAACAGCACATAGTCGCTGTGGAGGACGTCAATCAGCTTTTGGCGGGTGTGCAAAGCAATGTTGGCAATGCCGATAATGCTGAGGGCAACAGCGGGCAGCAGTAAGTGGTGTAAATGCTGCCAAAAGGTCACATTTTGAGAAAGGACACCCGGCGGCGCAGCGCAGCAAATTGGAGCAATTTTAAAAGATACGGCAAAGACAATCAAGAGCAATAGCGCTACCCAAAAAGTTGGCGAAGAGGCCAGCGTATAAGCGTAAAGGCGAATCAGCCGATCTATCCAGTGGCCTTCTAGTGCGCCTGCGATAAGGCCCAAAGCTAGACCCAGCAGGCCGGAAAGAAGCCAGGCGATCGCCAGCATTTGCAAAGATGCCTGAAACCGTGAAGCAATCACCTCACTCACCGGCTGATTAAACACCAAAGAAGTCCCTAAATTGCCTTGCAAAAGCTGTCCTAGCCAGTCCAAAAAACGGCTCCACATCGGCTGATCGAGTCCCCAGCGCTCGGCAATCAGCGCCTGTTGATCGGCGCTAATTTGCATCATATCTGCGCCAATGTACGCCTTCACCGGATCAATCGGTGAAAAACTCAGCAGCACAAAGGTGAAAACAGCAACCGCCATCAGCAACCGCCCTAACCGCAACAGCTTTTGCGCGGCAAATACTAGCAAAAGCCTTATTTGCATGTCCACTTCCACTCAGTGATATTCGCCGTAATCGGCCAGCCATGACCGTGAGGCTCGATTTGAGACTTGCCAATGTCCAAGCACTCATCCACAAAATAGGTGTGGTTTAAATTCACGAGCCAAGCCCAAGCGGCATCTCCTTTAGTCGTCATGCCCTGCTTCCCATCCCACTGCGCCGCCTTCCAATAGGTCACAGCCTCAGCTTCTGAAGGTGCGCCCATTGCCAAATCCAGCGTACTATCAATAGCTGGATCAGCGTAGTAGCCCGCGTTGTTGTAGTCTCCCTGCGCCGCTTTGGAATAATAGAGATTGTACATCTCCGTTTGGTCGTGACTGCCCCAGCCAAACACCACTACATTGCTGTGCATCAGCGGTTCAATATCGTCCCAGCTTTTCCCTTCTACATTGGCCTGAATGCCGATTGGCTTCAGCATTTCAGCAGTGGCCAGTGCCAGCGCTTGCCGAATACTGTCGTCGGCTTTATACAAAACTGTGAATTCAGCTTTCAGCCCATTTTTTTCAACAATGCCGTCGCCGTCACTATCAGCCCATCCCCCTTCAGCCAAAATCTCTTTCGCCTTTTCGATTTGAGCATCTTCAATATCGGCCTTGGTTTCTTCCCAAGCCAAACCACTGACCGGGCCATAGGCAGGCGAGCCATAGCCTTCTAAAATGCCATCGACTAGCGCCTGACGATCAATGGCATAGTTAGCGGCCTGCCGAATGGCTAAGTCAGCCGTTACATCGTTGCCAACCGGATCACCGTCCGGCGTTTTTTTGCTGTTGGCGGGTAAGTAGGGAAACATCAGCCCCCGATTATCTACGCTAATCACATCGCGCAAATTCATCCCCTGAATTGTTTGCACCGCTAGCGACTGCGGCACCGCTGCTACCTGCACTTGCCTGGATTTAGCCGCTGCAAACGCGCCGTCTTCTTCAACAAACAAAAACACCAGTCGCTGAATGTCAGGAGCCTCACCATAATAGTCAGGATTTGCTTCTACAATGAGCTGCTGGCCTTCGTCCCACTGCACCATTTTGTAGGGGCCAGAGCCGACTGGGTTGCGGGCATAGTCTTTTCCATGCGCGTGTTCTGGCACGATACCCAGCGTAATCAGGCGGTTGACAAAGGTGCTCTGGGGCTTTTTCAACGTTAGCTCGACGGTCTTATTATCCACAGCCGTCGCTTTTTCTAGCTGCGTGACATCTGTGAGCCCACCGCTCTGGGCGGCTTTATTAAAGGTATAGGCGACGTCCGCAGCGGTCAGCGGCTTTCCATCTGAAAATATCGCATCTTCTCGAATCGTGACCGTCCAGGTTTTGCCGTCTTCACTAACGGTGTAGTCTGTCGCTAGGTCATTAACGATGTTTAGATTCTCATCGCGCTTTAGCAGCGTGCTCTGAAATAGCGGTGCGCCGTAACGGCCCCAGCCTAAAGTTGGGTCATAGCCCTCTTCACTTTCGCCGCCAATCGCTAACACAATTTGCTCAGCAGAGCCAGATTGGGCGGGTGAACTTTCAGCTGTGCTGTCGGCTGTGCTATCGGCTGTATTGCTATCTGTTGGGTTTGGCGTGCAGCTTGCGATCGCACAGCTAGCCAGCAAAACGCTCAATACTTCAAGCAACCGTTTTCGTTTAAATATCTGCATGTTGAATAGTCGGAACCTATGAGTCAAATGACACCAAAGCCAACCGTATCGTCTTCAATGGCCTGAAACAATCCGGGGGGAGGGGATATTGAGGCAAAATCTGCACTCTACTACCCAAATTTCGGCAGTAGAAAAACTAAGCAAAAAACTAAGTGCAGTTCAGCGCCGGGTGATTTTGGGTCGCATTCGCAGCCCGAATCAGCTCATATATTGCCTACATTTAGGCGTTGCGCGCCCGGATTCCGGGGGCCTAATCCTTAGAATAATCGTCGTGACGGCCATGAGAAGCTTGCCAAAACAATCCCAGTCCTAAGATTGCAATTTGAATAAACTAGGGCGTTAAAACAAGGCTCAGAACGGTGCTAAACAGCGCCACAAGCACTGCAAAAATTCTCACCATTTCTTCTTCTAAAGTACTAGCAACCCGCAGAGCGAAACAGACAGCTGTGAATGAGATCAGTAATAACATGATAAAAGAAATTTAACAACTAAACGAATACTGCCGCTCTCAGCCCGATATGGACGCCTTTATAGCTGTAGTGAAAGAAGTAGTTTTTTATCCGACCGTTCTTTCTTAAGGCCAAATGGCAAAACAAGTGGGATTTGAAGAGAGAACCGCTGTTTTTTAGGCCACTGCTGTTGGATAGTTAAACAGTAGCACCATTGCAATCATCGTTACGGCGATCGCAGCAACGCCCATCAGCTCTTTTTTGGGCTCAGAAAGCGTATAAACCTCGTCTATTTTTTAAAAAAGGCACCGAACACCGCTGCTAAGCGTCGCTTGAGTAGAGGCCCACACATCGGTGAACATCTGCACTCATTTCTATACGAGCGCTTTGAAACTTTGAGACTTCGACCCTTTTTGCTTAAAAATCAGCCTTTATTCCACCAAAGAAATATTTAAACAGCAATGCTTTAAAGTGAACTTATGTCTCTTCATTGCCTACGCCCATCAAATCAGCAAGTAGCCGGGTTTGAGGAAAAGGTTCGAGTAGAAGTTCTTTGACCATTATCGTCAGTGGCAGGGCCAAGAAAGCACCGATAGGGCCGAGTATCCATGCCCAAATAATCACGGCGAGAAAAGTGACCAAAACAGACAGGTCTAACCCTTTAGCCAGATAGCGAGGCGCAATTACGATATCGAAGAAGTTATTAATCACAACGTAAGCTAACGCAAAGAGCGCCGCCTTTAACCATCCCAGCTCAATCGCCGCGATCATCAGCGGTGGCACCAGCGCGATGTAAAAGCCAATGTTGGGCACAAAGTTCAAGGCGAACGAGAGCACCCCCCACAGCACGGCAAAGTCTAAACCTAAGAACCCCATCAGCAGCATCTGAATGAGTGCAGTTACAGCGCCTAGCCAGCCTTTAATCATCAGGTATGAACTGGTACTGTGAGCAAATCCTTCTAGCCGCTGGAGTGCAGGTAAATTGTGCTTAAGCCCCTTGTGTAGCTGGGCAGAAAACACAGGGGCAGTCGCTAGCATATAAATAAATATCAGCAGCGTTAGCCCGGTGTTAGAGAGCGTTCCTAGTACAGCAGCGGTCAAAGAAAGAGAGAGCTGTAGAATTCTTTCGGGTTGAAACCAGCTCAGCGCTTGAATATCGTCTAGGGTGACGCCTTGTTTGGTGATCCATTGCCACAACCCATTGACCTGCACTTCGATTTGGCTGCTGTAGCTAGGCAACAGGTTTACCAGCTCATTGATAGAGGTAACCAAGAAGAGGATACCAAATGCACCAATGGCAACGACGCCAAGCAGAACCAGAATGTAGGATAACCAATTGGGCAAGCCTCGGCCTCTGAGCCAAGCCAAAATTGGATAGGTAACCAGTACCAAAAATAAAGAAAGCAAAATGGGCGTGAGCAGACCCGCCATCGCCTTCAATCCGGCCCCAACCAAAACGACGCTAGCGAGGCTTACCAGTAGAGAAACTATTTTGGGCTGCGTTTTCATATTGTTTCTCTAAAACATCCGGTAACATTCGGTGACATGAGAATTATTTTAATCTACAGAGGGCGTCACTCACTAACGGGCGTCAGCTCGGCTGAATAAAGGTGCCATTGGCGCTGCGCTGCGATCGCGCCAAGAACGTCATTAACTCGCTTGATTACATAGCTGCCTTGAATCGCTGCGGATTCCGTTGGTCGTTTTGGCCGTTACTGTTACCGGAACTTGAATATATATTGAGCCTGCTGCGCCGCTGCTGAAACGAAAGATGAACAGAACAAACTGCCTCTGACTGGCTTTGAACCACGGGTTACGATTCTCCTTAGAAATTAGCAACGCTTGCTTCCGCTAGTACTCTATTAAGATCAATGGCTGGCATCCGCCCATCCACGATCTAATTACACAATCTTTGGAAGAGATTCTTTTAGCAAGCTGAGTGCCAGAATATACTTCTGCTCAGCTCCGTAAGGGCATTTGTGGAGAAGTCGGCTATTCTATTGGAGAATCGTCAATGTGCCTCCTCTTGCCTATGACTGTTACCTATGACTGAGCAATTTTTTGAGCAGCCTATTCTCAACTCACCTTACGAGTACCCAGCGCTTCATTGGGAGATAGATGAGGAGGGTCAGCCGACCAATAAGCTAATTGAATCCAGGCGTCCGTCTAAGTTTTTGACGCCGATTCCTAAGCCGAAGAAGCGGCGAAAGAGCCAGGATGACTTGCAGCAGGCGATTCCTCTTTTCGATACGGAGGGGATTTCTGATGAGTCGCAGGCTTACGATCTATCGCTGTTTATTAACAGCGTGCGAGAAAAGGTAAATGCTTGGCGAAATCTGAGCGATCCGGCTGATTGGAAGGTAACGCCTGAGACGGCGCGGCTGCTTCAGCACTGGCGGCACCACAAGTTTCAGTCGCTGCGGCCTTTCTTTTGCCAGATAGAAGCGGCAGAGACGGCGATTTGGCTGGCGGAGGTGGCTCCTAAAGGGCGATCGTTTCTGGCCCACATTGCGAGTGTGAATGAGGAGGCGAACCCTGCGCTGATGCGGACTGCGCTGAAGCTGGCGACGGGGGCGGGCAAGACGACGGTAATGGCGATGCTAATAGCTTGGCAGACAGTGAATGCGGTGCGCCATCCGCAGAGCAATCGCTTTACGCGGGGCTTTTTGCTGGTGACGCCGGGGATTACGATTCGCGATCGCCTCCGTGTCCTTCAGCCCAACGACCCCGACAGCTACTATGCCAGCCGCGAAATGCTGCCTAGCGAGATGCTGCCCGACTTGCAAAAGGCCAAAATTGTAATCACGAACTATCACGCATTTAAGCTGCGCGAGCGGATGCAGATTGCGGCTGGAACGCGGAAGCTGGTGCAGGGACGCGGGCCAGCGCTGAATACGCTGGAGACTGAAGGGCAGATGCTTCAGCGGGTGATGCCTGAGCTGATGGGCATGAAGAATGTTTTGGTGATTAATGACGAGGCGCATCATTGCTATCGCGAAAAGCCTGATACGGATGATGTTTCTGACCTGAAAGGAGACGATAAGGACGAGGCGAAGCAAAACAACGAAGCAGCGCGGCTGTGGATCTCGGGGATTGAAATCGTGAAGCGCAAGCTAGGCGTACAGCGAGTGTATGACCTTTCGGCGACGCCTTTTTTCTTGCGCGGATCGGGCTATGCGGAGGGGACGCTGTTTCCTTGGACGGTGAGCGATTTTTCGCTGATGGATGCGATTGAGTGCGGCATTGTAAAGCTGCCTCGGGTGCCGGTGGCAGACAATGTGCCGGGGGGCGAGATGCCGAAGTTTCGCAATCTGTGGGAGCACATTGGTAAAAAGATGCCGAAGAAGGGTCGGGGGAAGGCGAAGGCACTAGATCCGCTGAGTTTGCCTGCTGAGCTGCAAACGGCGCTGTATGCGCTGTATGGCCACTATGAGAAAACTTACGAGCTGTGGAAAGCGCAGGAGATTAGCGTGCCGCCCGTGTTTATTGTGGTGTGCAACAACACCTCTACTTCTAAGCTGGTGTACGACTATATTTCTGGCTTTGTGCAGACTGATGACGATGGTAAGGAGACGCCTCATGAAGGCCGACTGGCGCTGTTTCGCAATACCGATACGTTTGGCAATGCCCTGGCGCTGCCGAATACGCTGCTGATTGATAGTGAGCAGTTGGAGTCGGGGGATGCGCTGGATGATAAGTTTCGGGCGATCGCATCCGATGAAATTGAAAAGTTCCGTAGAGACATGGTGCAGCGCAGCGGCGATCAGGCAGCGGGGCAGAGCATTAGCGATCAGGACTTGCTGCGAGAGGTGATGAATACCGTTGGCAAAGCCGGGAAGCTGGGCGCGTCTATTCGCTGTGTGGTGTCGGTGTCGATGCTGACTGAAGGGTGGGATGCAAATACGGTGACGCATGTGCTAGGCGTGCGGGCGTTTGGTACACAATTACTGTGCGAGCAGGTGATTGGTCGGGCGCTGCGCAGGCAGTCTTACGAGCTGAATGAAGACGGTAAATTCAACGTGGAGTATGCCGATGTGCTGGGCATTCCGTTTGACTTTACGGCGAAGCCTGTGGTGGTGAAGCCAGTGCCGCCTCGCAAAACGGTGAATGTAAAGGCGGTGCGGCCTGAGCGGGATGCGCTGGAAATTCAGTTTCCTCGGGTGACGGGCTATCGGGTGGAGCTGCCGGATACTCGGCTGACGGCGAAGTTTGGGGAAGATTCTTTGCTGGAGCTAACGCCTAATTTGGTGGGGCCTTCGGTGACGCGCAATGAGGGCATTGTCGGGGAAGGGATTGACCTGGATGTGAAGCACATGGATACGCGCGATTCTACGATTTTGTTTCACCTGACCAAGCATTTGCTGTATCACCAGTACCGCAATCCTGGGGAGGAGCCGAAGGTAAATTTGTTTGGCCAGCTCAAGCGAATTACGCGCCAGTGGATGAAGGATTATTTGCGCTGTACGGGTGGGACGTTCCCGGCTCAGGTGCTATATCAGGAGATTGCGAATATGGCCTGTGAGCGAATTCGCAAGGCGATTACGGAGGCTAGCGTAGGCAATAAGCCCATTAAGGCGGTGTTAGATGCCTATAATCCGGTGAGTTCTACGGCGCATGTGAGCTTTAATACTTCAAAGACTGATCTATGGAAGACAGATGCGCGGCGCTGCCAGATTAACTGGGTGGTGCTGGATAGCGACTGGGAGGCGGAGTTTTGCCGGGTCGCGGAGTCGCATGAGCGGGTGCGGGCCTATGTGAAAAACCATAATTTGGGGCTGGAAGTGCCTTATTTGTATGGGTCTGTGCAGCGAAAGTATTTGCCTGATTTTATTGTGCGGGTGGATGATGGGCGAGATGATTTGCTGAATTTGATTGTGGAGATTAAGGGCTATCGGGGGGAAGATGCAAAGGATAAGGCCAGTACGATGCAGAAGTATTGGATTCCGGGGGTGAATAATTTGGGAAGCTATGGGCGGTGGGCGTTTGCTGAGTTTCGAGCGGTGTTTGAGATTGAGGCGGAGTTTAAAGAGGTGATTGAGGGGGCTTTGGCGAAGCCACTTCAAGATGAAAGCGATCGCACCCTCAATGATGAGCATAAGTTACAGGATCTAAGCGGCTCAGATCCTAGCGCACAAGGCATCCCTCCTCGTCGCCCAGAGCGATAGGATATAACATTGAAACTATTTCGGTGGAATACAAGCAAGGATCGTCAGCTAGAAGCTGAGCGAGGCATCACGTTTGATCGAGTTGTAAAGGCTATTCAGAGCGGAGAAGTTTTAGATGTTATTGAGCACCCTAATCAAACAAAATATCCATCGCAGAAGATCTTCATCATTGCGCTAGATGATTATATTTACCTTGTTCCGTTTGTAGAAAATGAGCAGGAGATTTTTCTGAAGACGATTATTCCGAGCCGGAAAATGAAGAAGCGCTATTTAGAAGATTAAAAGGAGACTAAGGAGATGTCTGGTTTGAGTTCTGAGTTGACGATAGAAGAGCAGGCAATTTTAGAGTCTGTAGAGCGAGGGGAATGGAAGTCTGTTTCAAATTTGGCCCAGGCCATTGAGCGTTACCAGCAGTATGCTCAGCAGCAGGTCAGTGCTTTAGAAGCTGTCAGTATAAATTTGTCCGCTGACGACTTACGGGCATTTCGTCAAATGGCGGAGCGCTCAGATACACCCGTTTCTTTGTTGATAGCCAGTGTGCTGCATCAATA
>QBMP01000039.1 GCA_003242115.1 Phormidesmis priestleyi | reverse complement strand
TTTTCGCTGTCTATTATCTCCTATCCTATGTATATAGACACTTTATCCTGTCCCACTTGACGGAACCAGTGCCAAATGCATAACTTCAGTTTAAGATATTCACCTCTACTAAAGTTCTGCAACACTGTTTTTGAGACTGGCTGAGTGTGCGATCTCAACAGGTACAGCAGCAAGCACCCAGCACAGCGCACGAAAAAAACCGCTCAGTTGTGGAGAGCTAGCGGGCGGGGTGTGGGCTTAAATAAGTAGGTTAGCTCCAGAGCAATTGTGGTTTGATCCTGGGAGATGGAGAATGGGGCTGAAATGCTTAAGGGTTAGTTGGGTCTCTCGAAAGATCTATAGGTAATGGGTTCAGCTTTTTTGGGTGGTTTTTTTGAGGTGATAGGTTCTAATTTGATGGTTGCTCGCAAATGGTGGCCAGACACATTGCTACCGTTGGGTAAAAAATAGAACTCTCCACACTCAATGGGGAAACCATTTTCATGGAAACCTACTCAAAAAGCATAGAAATTTGCTATCCTTGCTACAGGCTCTTCCACAACTTCCCACTCGCTGGGGAAACCCAAGGGATTCGAGAATATAGTTTTTTCTCTCCCGTACAAAAATATCCCTCCCCCATTCGTTGAGAAACTAATTGAATGGAAATTTTTTCAGTGCTTTTCCTGTGCTTCTTCTATGAGACTCACGAGAAACTGAATCTCCTCACTCGCTAGGGAATTCAATTAAATGGGAGCGAATTATTGTTAATTGCCAACGCTTTGTTTAAGCAACGATTAGACAAGATTAAACCCCTTAGTTATGAGCTACGTAGCTGATTGACTGACAAAAGTTTGACAAAAACTTCTGAAAGCCCCTCTCTGTAAGGATTTCAGGCTAAATCGGGCGATTACGCCTATGACTGAGCTGAAAGTACTGATATAAAAGGGGTTCAGCATTTTTAATGCATGTTTTGTCAGTCAATCAGGCTACGTAGTTTGTGTAGTGCATTTACCACTCATAAGCGCCGTAAGCGGCCTCACTCCACTTGATGACGGTACGAATGTCGGCTTTGCCTTTATTCTGCTGATAGCTGTGGCCTTGAGCGTTGCTGTAGCTACCTAACCCAGCATTGCGCTCATCCATCCATTCTTTGACCTTATCGGGCTTAACCTTAGTCATCTGTCGCAACGATGAGCTATTGATTGCATACTGCTCTACCAGCTCACGGCCTACGTTATATTCCTGAATAGCCTCTACAGACCGGCGCAGCTTTTCAGCATAGGCATCACGGCGGCGATTCCCCTTTAGCTCAGCATTAGGAACATTGCGCCAATCAAAGCCGGTAGGCTCATCAGTGGCGGCGGGCTTAACCTCGGCTGCTGGCTTCTTTAACCTGATAAATTCATGTTCTTCAATCGGCTTATATTCCGTATCGGAATTATCAGCGTTAGCCGCTTTTAGCCGTCTCAGCTCGAACTCTAGCCGCTGTCGTTTTTCACACTCGCGGGCTAACTGTCGCTCTAACTTATCAGCCTGATGCGCCCTTGCAATGATGCGCTCAAGTCTATCGGCGTGACTCCCCTCACCCCATTGCACAGCATCGGCGATCATATCTCTGAGTTGAGCGTCAACACTGATAGAGCTACGCTGCTCACTTTGGGGCTTCGTGCCTAGCGGCTCATCTTTTAAAATGCCGACCTGTTGCAGGCGCTTACCGCTAGCATCGGCGGCGTAGTAGTCCTCATAGTTCGCAGCCGCACCGGAATTGTCGTGCAGTAGCTGAAGCTCAGCAAAGCGCCCTATGCTCTGATTGTCGCGACCATGAAGCCAATAGGCGGCGTTCACCCCGGCGGCGCGTAAGTTTTTGCAGCTTAGCTCAACTTCACCAAAGGGCACCGGAATCACATCACCATAGACTTGTCTAACGGTGCGATTCAAAGTTTTGTTTTTACCGCTGTCGATTTCTGCAAGTGTCCAGTTTTGCAGCTCCATCACATCGGCATCACGCTGCAACCAGCTAAGAGCATCAATAAATGTCACAGCCTCTACCAAGCAGAATATTTCACCTGTAACAGCCTTGCCTCTCTTTTTAGCGCGGCTTGTGAATAAAAGCTTGTATTTGCTGACGGCTTTGAACTCTCCAGACTTGAGCATATCTGAAGGCCGGGACTGACTAGCCATAATCAAACCGGCTGCTAGCTTACGCCAATCGTTAGATTGCATTAATTCTTCGGTGATGGCGATCGCGGCGGCAGCATCAAAGCCAATTAGGTTGTCGCGCTGCTTTGCAGTCTTCTCTTTAGTACCCGCTGACTTTTGGGCGTAGTCCTCAGCAGCAGCAAATAGATGACAGAGCGCTAAATGTTGGCGAGTGCCCTTATACTCACTCAGCAAATTAGCGGGCGGCGGGAACTCATCAAAGTAAGCTTTCAGCGCTTTTCGATGAGCCGTAATATAGCTAGTTCGCGTATTGGAATTGCTGTATTCAGACTCAAGCCAAGCCACTTCGTCTAGACAAAGCTGTTTTACCTTAGCAGGGCTAGTGGTCTGGATCAGGCGGAAAAGCAGACCGCAGATACGGTCTTGAACTTTTCCATTGCTTTTACCGAGCTTGGCGTATGGCTTAAAAGTGTCAATCGTAATCGGCTCGATAACTTGCATCGTGGGAATCTCTCAAGCACTTAACTTGTTCCTATAATAATATAACTTGTCCCCTGGTGCCAATAATTGGATATCTAAATAATCAATTATTTAGATATCCAATTATTTAGATAGCTGATTGTTTTAGACAATTAGCTATCTAAATAACTCAATAACCAAGTATTGAATTATTTAGATAGCTGTAGAATCCTAGAAACATTGAGAAAGGGCAATGATTATCACCGTGGCAAGTTTTAAGGGGGGCGTTGGGAAGACAACCACCGCAATACATCTGGCAGAGTTTTTACAAACCGATGCACCTACGCTTTTAGTCGATGGCGATCTAAACCGTTCGGCTTTGCAATGGAGTGGTACCGGCGGCTTTGATTTTCAAGTTTGTGATGAAGGGCAAGCGGTGAAGTTTTCGCGCAATGCTGAACATATCGTTATAGATACCCCAGCAAGGCCCAGCGTTGAAGAACTGGCGACGCTAGCGGGCGGCTGTGACCTGCTGATAGTGCCTACTAGCCCGGATGCTTTGGCTATGGGTGCCATGCTTCAGATGGTTGATTATTTAGATAAGCAAATATTTAGAGTGCTGCTCACTATCGTTCCAGCTAAGCCGAGTAAACGAGGGGCTGAAGCTAGAGCAGCTTTAGAGTCAGCAGACTTACCCGTATTTTCGACTGATATCAGGCAGCTTGACGCTTTCAAAAAAGCGGCTGAACAGGGTGTGTCGGTTAATAAAGTTACAGGTGATCGCATGGCTGGAATTGCCTGGAATTGCTATCAAAAAGTAGGTGAGGAAATTTTGAAAAATGGCTAAGTTCAAAATAACTACTTCAGTCAGTTGCGGCTTCAGATTTGCTGAAGCACTGCCCCAAAGTATTCCAATTATTAGTTGCCCCAAATGTGGGTCGAGTTGTATCCAAAGTGATCCTGTCGAACTGCTAAACGATGTAGCGAGGATCTTGACTCGAACTTGCGAGTCTGATGATGTACACAATAAAGCTCCGCTGATAATTGTCCCGCTCAATAAGCAAGGGGCATTCGTAGCATGAGTAGTGAAAATCGTTTCAGCGGACTAATGAGCGGGTTAAGTAGCAGCGACAAGAAAGCACCAACTACAGCCGTTAATGAGGTCAAGGAAATAACGGAAGCTAAAGCAAAAAGCAAGCCCCAAGCTACCAAGCAAGTACCCAAATCCAAAAACCCTGATTATGTTCAAATCGGCGTCTATCTGCCTAGAGAACTGCATCAAAAGCTAAAGATAGGTAGCGCCATCACCGGGGAAGAAATGAGTGCGATTGCGGCGGAAGGAATACGGCTTTGGCTTCAGAAAAATGCGCCCAATATTTAGCTATTTAGATAATCAATTATTTAGTTATCTAAGTATTTAGGCACAAAAAAGCGGGCGATAATTGCCCGTTTTTTGTCTCAAAAAAACTAATAATTTCCTGCTAGCTTTACTTACTTACCTGCCAACTAAACGTTTTTGGCTTGCGTTTATTTGGGCTGCATTCGTCACTTTTGCACTTGAGCCGAACGTTGCCTAAGCCGTTAGGTTGGCGCTGGCTGTAGCTAGCTGAATGGTGGCCACAGTCAGGGCAATGCGTACCCTGTCTTAGTAGAACTTCCAACGAGTTCCCATCGAGTGCTGCGGGCGTGCTGTCGGCATTTTTGGGCGTGTTGAGTTCGCCTGAGCTTTTCTGTGGCACCCCTTGACCTGCGAGGGATTCACCCGATTTAGCACCTTCGGACGTGCGGGCGTCTACTCCCCCTAAATCAGTGTTTTCATTTTGGGCGGTATTGGCAGTGCTAGCGGTGGCGAGGGCTGCATAATGCCCTGGTGAGGGAGCCGCACATAGCCAAGCCTCGGTAGGTTTTTCAGGCTCATATACCAGGATTGTGTACTTATCGCCACGGGCTAAACGGGCTTTGTATTCAGCTCGTAAGATGGCTTTCTTCTGAGTACTCACTGCACTCATCAAATCACTGTCTAACGCTTCCATAATCGTTTGACCAAGGAATAGGCTAGTGGTATTAAAGAAGTCGTTTTTCTTCAAATTCACATCAGAACACAGTGCCGATTGAGTGACGAAAAGCAGCTTAATTTTATGCTCACGGCCTACCTTCAAACCGGCCTTTACGTTGGTTGCGAACTTCTTAGATGTGTAGGCACTATCGCCGATGATATCCACCAAGCCGTACATAAACTCAAGCTCATCAATAATGTGAAACTCAGGGTTAAAGTCTGGCGCTGGCTTATCGTTTTCGGCGGCTACTTTGCACAAGTCGATTCGCTTTAGGCACTCTTTAGCCAAGCTGAATAAAGCCGGTAGGCAGTCGGTTGAATAGTAGGTAGGGGTGAGATTTCCCCATACCTTACGAGCCGTAACTTTGGGATCGTAAAGCTGATAGCTGCTTAGGTAGTTCTCAGTCAGATAGTTGACTAGGTTGCCAAGTAGCACCGACTTACCGCTACCAGACGGCGCGGCGATACGAACGTGAATAGCCTCACTGATTGCCCGCTCAAGTCGGCTTAAAGGCGGCTCTGTGATGGTGGCTTTGATTGAGATTTTGGCATCGGTATCACAGACGATTTTGAAGCAGCTACGGTCAATCTCGACAGACGGGCGGGCGTATAGCCCCAAGCTTTGCTGCAATTCATCCATGAGTAATTGAAGCTGTGGCAGGGCGGCATCTTTGGGATATAGCCAGACGATGAGCTGGTTAAGTTTACGTTCCCAGTCTTCGGCCTCTACCGCTACCGAGCGCTTTAGGAAGAACTCTAGGATTTTGTTAGCCGTCTTGTCATCTTGCGAGTTGCCCCGATATTTTCTAGGCGCGTTCAGTAGCTCTACCTGTCCTTGGAGCTTGGCAATCATCAGGTCTTTTTGCCTCAAATCCTCTATTGCTTCCGAGCTGGCCGTCTGGATTACTTGACCGTACTTTTCTAGTTGACCTTGCAAGGTTTGATAGCGACCGGCGAAGTTATCGGCGCGGGCGTTGACTTCTTTCCCGAACTCCTCACGCAGATAGGTTTCATTCTGAGCCAGTACCGCTTGCAGGACTTCAATCTGATCACATAGCTCACCTTCAGCGTGATAGAACTCATCACCCCGGCGGCTAAAGTCTGCGGTGGACTGCTCAAACCGGCGCTGATATTCTGCCTCAAACTCACGGCGCAGCTCATCACCCATAGCGGCTTTGGCTTCATCGAGCAAATGACGGCGCTGGGCTTCGATGGCAGTTACGTGAGCTTTGGCACTTAAGGCAGTGCGATCGCGCTCAGCAATTGCCTGATTAAGTTGACGATTGAGATCAGCCGTTGCGGATTTGAACCGGCTTGATAGTTCGTGTTCTCTGGTATCGATCTGGCGGGTTTTATCAGAAATTTCCTTTTGACGTTTGCGGGTATCGGCGGCTAAGGCGACATTCGCGGCTAGATAGCCACCGGCACCGGCTGTACCCATGCCACCGGCAAAGATGGCAGGAACGTTAGGGATAAACAATAAAGGCAGGCTGAAGGCTAAGCCAAGGCTAGAGAAAACGATGTGAGGGTTAAGCTTCATTGGTATCCTGTGGGTAATGTTTGCGTTTGCGTGAACAGGTGGGGGGGGCGGTTCCCGTCTAAAGTTGCCGCCCTGGCCCCTTAGTCGTTTAACTGATTGATTTCCACTGGGGCGTATAGTTCGCTTTGCGCTTGCTGAATTTGGATGCTGAGCTGTTGCAAGCCAACATGAGCCAGTTGCAACTTAGCGGCCCAATGCTCACGGCGCGGCTGTAGTAGAGTCCGAGCGCCTTCATTGTCAATGGCCATCCCTTCAGATTTGATAGACCATCCTTCTTGACGATGAGGCAATAGCGCGGCCTCACCTTCTAAGTCGATATTCAAACCTTGCAGCCGGACACCTTCGAGTGAAGTCTTAGCGCCCTGCTGGCGGGTCTTCATGGCTTGGGTGGAAATCGACTCATTGACCGTGGCGTTCTTTTCCTGCTGAAGCTGTACGGATAGGCCAAGCCCCTGATCTACCGCGACCTCTTTATCGAGCTTCTTATTCGCCTGAGAAACTAGCACTGTGTTTTGCTGCTGCTGAATCGCTACCAGGGCTTGAGCCATCGTTTGCGGGTCAGTTTGGCCGATGTCGCCACGAATAACCCCATTGATACCGCTACCACTTACCGGCGCATGAACCAGCTCAGCTTGGACGGGTGTATCGGTGCTAGTGGGCGTTTTTTTGGCGGCTGTCTTTGTCGTTTTTGCCGCTCCTTTCTTGGGAGATTTTGGACGGCTACGGGTGGGCTCGGCGGTGGCTTTGCCTTTCAGTTCATCTAATAGGGTGTTTGAAGTGCCCAAAATGGCGGCGGCTTGCTGTTCTTTAGTTTGGGGCATTGATCGAGTCCTCGTATTGTTTTTTGAATTCGTCTGTAACTGTCAGGTCTTCGGCATCTTGAGCTAGGAAGTCTAAAAGCCCTTGGTAGGCTTTGGCGTAGAACTTGTCCGTTTCTCCCTCATCACCGCTAGTCAAGATGTAGATCGCTCCATAGAGCGTTTGCAGTGCGTCTGTGAAATCCTCTACCGCGTGAAGGCAGGCGGCGTAATGAAGGTCGAAGGCTAGCTGCTTATCTTCATCCGCTAGCTCAGCCATTTTTAAGACGTTCCTGGTAGAGCACTGCTTTAGCGTTGAATGCGCGGCGGGCTTCTGCAATGGTAGGAATGCTCTCTGAAGTCGAAGGCCGTGCATCGAACTCTATTGAGATAGTGATTTTAGTTTTACCTCTGGCCTCAACCTTCAGCCGGTCTAGCTCTGCCTGCAAATCTGCTAACTGTGAAAGATGCGATCTCGCACCGTGAGCATTGGTTGTAATGCTTTGCCCTAACTGATTTAGAGCAGTATCGAAAGCGGAAAAATCTAGGTTCATGAGAAAACTCCGTAAATATAAGTGGACAGAATGAGAATCGACGCACCCAGCAGCACTAGCGCGGCTTTCCCGGCTGAGCTATCGACCTAGCCGCACCATTGAGCGCCTGGGCCTCAATGCCTTTAAGCAGGTTGTCTTGTTTGGCGGCGATTTCAGCTAGTCCCACATCGAATCGAGCGCCAAAGTAGGCGGCGATCGCGTTAGCGCCCTGTTGAGCGGTCTGTTCCAACTGCGCTGTCTGTACCTGCAAGGCGGCGATGTCGGCTGTAGGCGCGTTTAATTCGATTGCCTGAATGTCGAATCGCATTAGGCCGGTAGCCTGCTCTGATGTGTCCCTGAGCGTGATAGCGCCCGGCTCAGGCATCAGCTCAACTTCTACGACTTCATCAGCCTGTTTAGGCTTGGCCTGATGCGAGATAATTTCATCTCTTTGCTCGTTACTGAATCGCTCAATATTGCCGATGGGGCAGCCGGTCACGTTAGCTTTTTTTATCCAACGGCGAACGGTCTTTTCAGATGTGCCGGTCTCTAGTTGGAGTGACCGGCGGGTATGTGGATAGTCTGTAATGCTTTGAGGCTGTAGGTTTTCCATAGTTTTAGGTGGTTGTTTTATTGCGGTCATTAGGGCGGTCATTGTCCGGTCGTTGTCCGGTCGTTGTCCGGTCAGATGTCCGGTCATGTGCATTTACTGCACGTTCACTTTTCTGCCTGCAATGGGCATACGCAAGCCATGTACCACGGGGTCATGGACGCGGGTTACTAATTACTGTCGGAGCCGAATCATCAACGGCTTGCTCGTTGATGACCGAAAGACCGCCAATCGTCAGCAGCACTAGGCAAACGACAAGACAGTACGCCCGTAAAAAATTGATAGTGAATTTTGCCATGCTGAAAATCTCCTAAGAATTGGTTAATTGAGCGCGAAAACTTTATCTAGTGCAGACTGCGCGATCGCGCCTTTGCGAGTCCATAGCTTGCGGGTATTTGCAGTGAGCTGGTAGCACTGATTGAAGCGGGCGACGGCGATGAGCTGGCGAACTGCAAAGCGCTTTGAATTGATGTAAGCCAGTGATGCGATGAGCCGGTATTCGTCAGTTTTTTCGAGTTGAGCCGATGCCCAATCAATGACAGTGAGCGCAAATGTTAGGGCGTTGATAGCGGTGGTTAGCGCGGCTGTCTTAAGCCGTTGTTCAAGCACAGGGCACTCGTTAGCGATGAAGGCTTGAGCGGCGTTGTAAGCTCTCTCTATACGGGCTGCGAGGGTGTGAAAGTCGTTGCGGTTCATGGGATGTTTCCGTAATGGATAAAGGTGAGTTAAGAAATTTCAGACTTGAGCGCATTGAAGGCTTTTACTTTTCCATCGGCCAAGTCGTGGCAAAAGCCTTCAAGCCACAGATCGCCGCGAACGTCATAGACAGCCCAATTTGATTCTTCGCAAATATCTATCTCGATTGAGATTCCTAGATAGTCGGCTTTGAAAAAATCAGGAATGATTTCAGACCAAACTAGATCCGTGTAAGCGATCGTTTCGGCTGCTGTGGCTGTGGGCATTGCTTTGAGTCCTTGTAGTGGGCGGCGGTGGTTGCCGTTAGGACTACTGTAGCTTTTAAGTCTATTAATGAATATTTTATATCTATACTTATAGCTTATGTTTCACATACACATTGATAAGCTATAGATATACACTTATTGTGTATAGTTAATGACGTAGCGGTTACGATGAACACATCAACTCACTCGCGTGTAAACTTATGGACGTAATGACAGATTTAAAGCCCGCTACCGCTATGGCTCGTATCGTTTGGAAAATGCGTCAAGTGATGGCGGATCGAAAGATTACTAACAGAAGTCTTGCGGATTATCTTGAAAAGCACCCTACAGGCATCAGCCGATTAAAAGGCCAAGATGAGTTACCGGCTATAGGCTCTGAGGAAATTGAGCGTATTCGTACAGCTATCAATAAACTCAGCTCTCCCAACTATGGTGAGTGCAAGCTTTCCGAACTGGTACAGATTGAGGAGGACTTAGTAAGCGCATGACTGAACGACTGGACAGAATCGAAGCGCAGCAAGCGGCCAACACGGCCAACATTGCTGATCTAATAACGCTATCGGGCAATGTCTTGAGAGCCGTTGATGGGCTGACGGTGCGTATTGATGAGAGTAATCAGCGCTTTGAGATTCTGCGATCTGAAGCGATCGCAAGACAGCAGCGCTCAGACCAACGCTTTGAAGAAAGCAATCGACGCTTTGAAGCAATGCAGGAAACTCTACAGCGATTGTTTTTAGAGCTGCATAGCACTAACGGCGCGGTGGCTGGGTTGAGCGATCGCGTTGATAACTTAGAGCAAGCAAGCTGATGGTTAGGGGGCGCAAATCGAAAGTGCAAATGTGGATGCCACGACAAGCCGATCTATTTGGGCCTTTCTCTAGCGAGCTAATCACAGGGATGAGTTCAACACCTCTGTCGGCATCCATCGACTACTTGACGAACTTAGATATTTATCAGCCAAGTCAGAATCGCGATTGTGCGGTTCTCTATCAGTTTATGAGGTGGGCTGTCTCCAACGTTGCACGTAGAAAATGGGGGGCAAATATTCAGCAGTCACTAAGAGGCAAGCCTTTAGAAGGCAAGATGCTTGAGCTAGTCCGGAAAGAGGGAGCGCTGCTAACAAAGCTGCTCAATCTAGTCTCTGAGGTTCACTTACTAAATCCTCAGAATCATCTTCACGCCGCCTTTTGGTGGCTAGTTTGCGTCTTGAAAAGCGAATGCACATCTATAGTCCGCTATGAGAGCAAAGAAGATGCACCATCATGGAAAAGGGACTATGTGAGCGACTACGAAGGGATTACAGCGGCGTTAAGAAGACAGAAAAACCCTTTCACTAAGCCATACACAAAACGATTATTTGATGAGGCTGTAAAGATTGCTAAGAAGAGTTCAGGGGCAAAAGCTGATGAGGATCTTTTTACTGCGAAAGCCTATAAACCATATTTGGATGCGAGAAGCGATATAGCTACCTTCTTAAGGAAAAAAGAAACCGAGAAACTTTTACTAAAAGCCTAAATAATCTAAATAACCCTTACACAGTATGGATTGCAGGGGTTGAAATACTCGCGAGTTAGAAGCGTTTTCACGAGTTACGGTTAATAAAGAGGTGCTAAAACCTCAGCGGCTGCACCCTAGTCGCGCTGTTGAAAGCCAATCCCCGGTCGTCAAACCTTCAAACGGATAGGCATAAACAGCGAAAAACCCAACTTCCCCCGGTCGTCAAACTTGGGAAATCGGGCTTTCACTTTCAGCAAATGACTTTCGGCGGGCTGGCCTTAAGTCGATTCAAGCGCATAGTGAGTGCGCTCTTATAGTGACAATACTACCCAGAATCAGGAAAAATAGCCAGCGTCAGCAGGCAGGGGCCAGACCTCGATCCGTTGTCATCCTTAGATCACTGCCTTTGCTGTGGGCAAACATTAAAAAGTGCGATCCGTGTGAAAAGTGCGGCTCGACCTCGCAATCCCTATTCAAGTTTGAAAGCGAGTCAGGCCACGCGGCGGCAACCTGCTGTAATCGTTGCTACCAAGTACAGCAACGTCTTTCATCTCAGCAGCTCGTCGAATTGATCGCGGGGGTGTCGGCATGAAAGAGTTTACTCCCACTACTGAATCTAATGATTGCCCCGTATGCGGCAACGTTAAAGGCAAGTGCCGAACCAAGGACGACGGTGGGCAAAGTTTTGTGCTTTGCATGACCAACGGCGACGCTAAACTATTCGACTTGATAGACGGTTGGAAGTGCATCAAGCTAGGTTCTAAAGGCTGGGCAACCTTTACCCCTGATAAAGCTCAGCCCCAAATCGACTACGAGGAAAGGCAGCAGCGACGGGCACAGCGGGAAGCTGAAGAGAAAGCCATCTATCAGGCTGGCTTAAGCCCTGCTGAGCGTCACGCGGCGCATACTCAGCTTTTGGCTCAACTATCCTTGCACGATGAGGATCGCGCTGATTTGACGCGGCGCGGCCTGTCTGCTGAAACGATTGAATCATTCCGCTCAATCGAACCAGGGCAGACATTAGATCTCGCAATCAATCCCAAGGCTCCGGGCGCTGGCTTTGGCGGTCGTAAGCTGCTGACTCGCACGGCTGGTTATTTAGTACCCGCGTTTGATTTAGACGGCAATATCACAGGCTTTCAGATTCGCAATCGAACCGGCGACAAGCCCAAATACCCGTGGCTCTCAGTGGCGGGCGTAGCGCCTGCAAACCTGCAAAATGGCGAGATGCCTTTAACGGTTGTGCGCGGCGGCAATAGCTCAACACTCTACTTTGCTGAAGGGCTTCTAAAGCCGATAGTTGCGGCTGAAAAGCATCGCATAAATATCATCGGGGCAAGTGGCGGAAATTTTGCCAGCAGCCCCGAACAGTTGCACGAATGTATAAGTGCGCTGTTGCCAAAAACTTTAGTGCTTTGCCCTGATGCTGGCGCAATTCAAAACGCTCACGTCATGCGCTCGTATGCGGCGCTCAATGCCGAGCTGATAGGCATGAGCCGTGAACTTAAAGTGCTTTGGTATGAGCAGCGGACGAAGGCCGATGGCGATATTGATGAAATCAGCCATGAGCAATTTGAGACGGCGCGGCTGATCACCTGGGCTGAATTCGTGGCGATTGCGCCAAAACCAGCCGCGCTGATTGAGGTTGAGACAGCTAAAGTGCCCTTGGCTCAGGCTGTTTCAAGCAAGCAGACTAAAGCTGAGTGGCTGGCAGAACAGAAGCTTAAGCGCGATGGTCAGTCATACGCACAAATCACAAAACTGCTCGGCATAAAAGCGGCCATCAATACCGATGAGGACAACTACCAGCAGCAGGCGCGTGAGCTATTTTATCAGCCACTCAAACGGCATCTCAAATATGAAACTCATGGCGCACTCATCAGCGGCTTTGCTAGCGAGATGCCGCCAGCATCTGACGGGAGATCGCTGCTGGCCTACGACTGCTCACAGGGCACCGGCAAATCGAATAACGCGCTGATTCCCTCAGCGCTGGCAGTAGCAAAAGACGGCGGGCGGGTGCTGATTTTCGTACCTACCAGAGGCTTAGCCAAAGAATTCAAAGGTCGGATCAATGAGCGGGCGGGTGAAGCGATCGCCGCGACTCACTTAGATCCCAAATGCTACAGCGCGGCGATTGTCGTCACCTGCCCTGAATCGGCTTACAAATTCAAGGGGCAGAGCTTTGATTTACTTCAAATTGACGAATGCAACGAAGTCTTACACCGCATCGAAAGCGCAGAACTAGGCAACGCAGGGCCGCAAAGTTTAGCCGCCTTCAGAAAGCTGTTAGCCACGACTCCCACCATTGGGATCGCGACGGCGGCAATGAGCGGGCGCACACTCACAGCCGTGCAGACCATCGGCGGGTTTACGCCCGATGAGTTACGGCTACAGCGACGCTCTAGACCCGCTACTCAGATGAAAGTGATTGAGTATGACAACTTCTATCACTGGCTACAGCAAATCATTAACGCCTTGCACAGCGGCCAGCGGGTAGCGATTCCAGTCGGCAGTCGTGGCAAAGGCCGCATGATTGACCGGGTACTGCGGGCGATATTCCCGAACAAAAGCGGCTTAGTGATTGATGGCGCGGCCACATTGCAAAATCAACGCTCCCAATTCTTAGCTGATCCCGATGCCTTCCTATCGGTCGCTCAGCCAGATTGGTTTATTTTTACACCCGTCATTAACAGCGGCGTCAGCATCGAGGGCAAGCACTTTGATATTCAGTTCGAGTACGCCACGCCGAACGAAGGGGCGCAAAGCATCAGCCAGCGCGGCGAACGAATTAGATTAGCAATTGGTCGTGACGGCGCAATCACCGAGCGTCACATCTACTTCAGCCAGCAGGGAGCGCCCACGCTCGAAGCCTACCCTGCTGCCTTGGACTGGCAGTATTGGGCAGATGAACTAGAAAACGAAGCCAATGCCCCAATGGGCGCGGCGGCGGCATTAGCCAAAGCATTGGGCGCAGAAAAAGCCCTAAAGCCAATGCAGCAGGAAGCTGAAAAGTTCGCAGGGATGCGACCTAACCTGCCTCACTTCATGGCCAGTAAAGCATTTGAAATTATCTTCAAAAAAGAGCTGCTGCATGAGGATTGGGAGCGCTACGGCTGGGAGGTATCGACATCACCAGCGCTGAGCAAAGACGAAGCTGATCAGGCCCATCAGCTACATCTCTTCTGCGATAAAGTTCGCATCGGCCTGATTGAGCAGCAAGGCCGAACGCTCAAAAAAACGCAGACACGAGCGGCTGAAGGCGAGCTAGATGAGATTGATAATCCGTTCCAGGCGGCGCGGGCGGCTAAAGCTCAGCTCGAAAAACTGCTAGGCAAAGACTACTTAGCGCAACAGAACAGCGAATTTTTCACCGCATGGTCAGCCGATAAGAGCGCCAATAATCCCGGTGTTCGCTCAATCGTGCGCGCTCAACTGCTGAAAATTGCCATCAGTGACCCGGATTGCTGGCAGCAAATTGAGCACATGAAGGCGCTAAAGTTCCTGGCGGGCAAGCCAGACGCCGATAGCGATCTGTTTTGGAACTTGCCAGAGCTACCAGCCGCCGCCCGCGATATTGAGCTAGTCGGCATCATGGCGCGTTGCCCTGGCGTGGCTGAGGTTATCGACGGCAAAACTGAAACCTGGACAAATCAAGATCCGCAAGTCATCGCCGCAGGGCTTTATTTAGTCGCACACCGGCAGCAGATCGCCGCCAATACGAAAAAATCAGGCTTAGTGAGGGGCGCTCAGTTCTCTGAGCAGATGGCTCCCGCAGCGCTATTTAACAAGGCACTTGAAGTCATGGGCTACAGACCCACGAAGGACAAGCGAGAGGGCACTGGCGACCGGCTAAACGTCTATCGGCTCGAAATAGAGGTCGATGCGATCTCTTCACTCAACCGGCTTAAACAAGACGGTGAGGACGGGCTGAAGCGGTTTAGAGCTGAGCTGAGGGTCATCAGGGCGCAAACCCGCGCAAGCATAGACGCGGCTGCAAAGAGCCAGGTTATCGCGAAGGCTTTGGCTTGGGTTTCCGAAAAGGCGGGGGGTGAAGTCGAAAAAGCGATCAAGGCCATCAAGGGGCGTCATGCAGTTTTGTATGAAGATTGGCTTACTAAACTGGGTGACGCCCTCAAAATGGGTACCGATGATCCGCCAGAAAATCTAAATCAGATGGCTTTGATAGGGGCGAAGGCACCGCCACCCCCACCGATACCACTAAATTCTTAAGCCGATTCTGCCCAAACCGACAATGAAGCCCGCAAGGGCTGGCCGCTGCCTGGGCGCATCTGTCTATTTTGAGTCGGTAGATTAATTAAATTGTGGCGAGTCCAAACAGAAGAGCCGCTCCAACAAGGCGGTTTTCTGTGCTCAATTTTGGGACGATGGCCGAGACCACTTCTGACAAATACGACCAGGGGGTCACTTTGCCATATCTTGCTGTTTTCTGGAGGGGCTATAAAAGAACTGTCAAAAGCCTGATGGTGGGTGGATAATTATCCGGATACTACACGGATAATATACAGATAATATACGGATACTACACGGATAATATACGGATAATATACAGATAATATACGGATACTACACGGATAATATACGGATACTATACGGATAATTATGCTTTCTGCTTTGCGAGAGACCAAGTTCCAACAAGGCGGTTTTCTGTGCTCAATTTTGGCACGACGGTCGAGACCACTTTTGAAAAATACGACCAGGGGTCACTTTGCCATATCTTGCTATTTTCTGAAGAGTGTAAATCAGACGACTTGGATACTGTCTAAAGAACGTTTTTTAGGCATTTTTTAGGCATTTTTTAGACGTTTTTTAGACGTTTTGGCACGGAAAAATAACACGACAGCAAGCTGAGCTAAGGAGCTTGGGATTGGGACACGCCAGAATCTAGGTAAGCCTGACTTGCGTGAGGTTATCAAGTAGAGCAGTCGGACATATTGCAAATATCGGCGGCAGCGTTGGCACGATAGTCAAGATCACTTTTGAAAAATACGGCCAGTAGGCCCACTTTGCCATATCTTGCTGCTGTTTTCTGGAGGGAGCAAAATTGCTTCAAGGAAAGCGGCTTAGACTGTGATGAACTTGGTGCGAAATTGTCACAGAATCGTTCCATCTCATTGGCTGAATACTTAATCGAAAGGCTAGGGCGTAGCTCTCTAAGTTCCAGCACCGGCCACAGTAAGCTTCTCGCCATCATGAGGAGCTTTTTTTTGTGTTCTAACCATCTTCATCTGTCTAGTGCCTTTCTATCGCCATCCTGAGAGGTCTGAGCCGCAGTATCTGCTAGGGCAATGCAGGGCGTTAAACCGGACAAGGTTAACGAGTGGATGGCTGAGTATCAGTGTGAGCTGTTAGCCCACACTGATGCGCTAAGGCACGGCTCACGTCAGAACGTGGGTAAGCCTGAGCCTAGAGAAGTTGTCAAATGGAATCAAGAAGCTTATGGAGAATATCAGTGGCGAGTTGCCAACGCCATTGCCCTATACCCATAGCCCGTTCAAAAATGTTTGCCCGTCCTCTCTGCGACCACACAGAGAGGGCATTTTTTTTGTGCCCGTGTGATTATCCGGCGCTTTCTAGCGAGTGGGGGGTCACTTTGCCATATCTTGCTATTTTCTGGAGAGAGGGTAATGGGTAGTTTTGTCTGCTCGCGCTTTCTCTAGGAAATATGACAGTCGTATGTCACTTTTATGACAGTCGTATGTCACTTTTATGTCACTTTTATGTCACTTTTATGTCACTTTTATGACAGTTTTATTGCACTTTTATGACAGTTTTGTGACAGTCGTATGTCACTTTTATGACAGTTTTATGACAGTTTTATGACAGTCGTATGTCACTTTTATGACAGTTTTATTGCACTTTTATGACAGTTTTATGTCACTTTTATGACAGTTTGATTGAAGAACGATGACAGTTTGATTGAAGAACGATGACAGTTTGATTGAAGAACGATAACAGTTTGATTGAAGAATGCACCGTTCACCGAGCTGCCCAGTTAGTGGGCGGTTTTTCTACGTCAAATAACGGTTATTTTTCACTACTTTCCCACGTAGCCGGTTTCCATCGAGATCACGCCCTACCTATCAAAAATCAGGTAAGATTCTCAGGCTGCGGTAAGAGGGGCTAATCAGGCTCTTGAGCTGCTATTGCTGAGCTACTGATGGTTGAGATATGAATGCAGTCGAAATCGAAGAAGCCATTTCTCAGCTAGCCGAAGCGCCCTTTGACCCAGCGGCTTTCCCGTTTGCCTTCCTTGAAGCCTTTGGCAATAAGCCAACTACGATTAAAAAGCTCAGAAGCGATCGCAGTAGCTCAAATAAATCTGACATCGGCGGCGTCCTCCAGCGCAATAATATCCACATAAAGGTTTGCGCTGAAGGGGAAGTCAGCGCCACGTTCAGCGCCCTGCAAGATAGTCCAGCGACGGCTAAGCAAAAGGCCAAGCTTATCCTTGCTACCGATGGCAAAGGCTTTGAGGCTGGAAACCTTGTCGATGGCGAGACGATCTCCTGTGACTACCCCGACTTTCATAACCACTTTGGCTTTTTTCTGCCACTGGCAGGCATTACGACAGTTAAGCAGATTCGTGAAAACGCCTTTGACATTAAGGCGACGGGTCGCCTTAACCGTCTTTATATTGAGCTGCTGAAGGAGAACCCAGACTGGGACAAGGCAGAGCGACGAGAGGCGCTGAACCACTTCATGGCTCGGCTGATCTTTTGCTTTTTTGCAGAAGACACGAATATATTTCGCAGCGATAGTCTATTCACGACCACCGTTGACCGCATGAGTTCGAGTGACTCATCAGATACTCATCAGATAATCTCTGAGCTATTTCGGGCAATGAGTACCGCTCTCGAAGCGCGAAAAGCTGCCAAGATTCGCAACTGGGCAAATGAGTTTCCCTATGTAAACGGTGGCCTTTTTTCGGGTGATGTAGAGGTGCCCCGATTTAGTAAGATTGCCCGCTCTTACCTGCTTCACGTTGGCAATCTTGACTGGACGAAGATCAACCCCGACATTTTCGGCTCGATGATTCAGGCAGTAGCGGACGATGAGGAACGCGGTGCGCTGGGGATGCATTACACCAGTGTGCCAAATATTCTTAAGGTGCTGAATCCGCTGTTTTTGGATGACTTGCGATCTCAGCTAGAGGCAGCGGAGAACAATGGCCGCAAGCTGCTGAATCTACGGCAGCGGATGGCCCATATTCGTGTCTTCGACCCTGCCTGTGGCTCTGGTAACTTCCTTGTTATTGCTTACAAGGAGATGCGGGTTATTGAGGACGAGATTAACCGTCGCCGTGGTGAGGCTGGTCGCCGCTCCGATATCCTAATCACAAATTTTCGAGGGATTGAGCTGCGCCACTTTTCTGCTGAGATTGCTCGGTTGGCGCTTGTAATTGCAAAGTTTCAGTGCGATGTCCTTTATTTAGGTCAGCAGGAAGCAATGCTCATTTTCCTTCCGTTAGAGAGGGATAACTGGATCACCTGCGGCAATGCTTTAGAGCTTGATTGGCTGAGCCTTTGCCCATCCACAGGAAAGGAGGTGAGATTGGTTGAGGATGACTTGTTTAGTACCCCGCTGGAGCAGGCGGAGATTGATTTTGAGAATGAGGGTGGGGAGACGTATATCTGCGGGAACCCACCGTATAGAGGAAGTCAGTGGCAAACTGCGGATCAAAAAGATGACATCAAGGGAATCTTTGAAAATCTAACTAAAACGTGGGGATCTCTTGATTATGTTTCAGGTTGGTTTATGAAAGCTGCCAGTTACGGACTTCACACCAATTCCGCAGCAGCATTCGTAGCAACCAATTCAATTTGCCAAGGTCGCCAGGTTGAGAACCTTTGGCCGCTGATTTTTGAGACAGGGCAAGAAATCAAGTTTGCCTATACAAGCTTTAAATGGGCAAATCTTGCCAGTCATAATGCCGGTGTGACAGTGGTAATCGTCGGGATTTCAGCCGCCGTTGGTAAAGTTCAGAAAATATTTTCTATTGATGAAAACGGTGGTGTAACGCTCAAGGAGACAGCAAACATAAATGCTTATCTAGCAGCCGCACCGAATGTTGTTGTTAAAAAAGCAAGTGCGCCACTGTCTCATATAGGAGAAATGTATTTCGGCAACATGGCAAACGACGGAGGTTTTCTTATCCTTAATGCTTCTGAAGCAGAAAAAGCAATAAATGAATTTAATGTAGATTCGTCATACATCCGTCCGTTTTTTGGCTCTCGGGAGTACATTCGTGGTCTTGAGAGGCGATGTATTTGGGTACTAGAATCAGATTATTCAGAAGCCATCGAAAACAAATGGCTAAACGACCGTTTTGAAGCCGTCAAACAGCAGCGTGATAAGTCTAGGCGGGCAACCACAAAGGAACTAGCCAAAGTCCCATTTAGATTTGGCGAAGTTCGTCAAGCTGGAAATGAAGTTGTCCTAATTGTGCCGAAAGTTTCATCCGAAACGCGCGAGTATCTTCCTGTCGGGTTACTGAGACCAAGCTCCATCGTTAGTGATCTCGCATTCGCCCTTTTCGACGCGCCTCTCTGGAACATGGCTTTAATCGCCTCGCGCATCCACCTAGTCTGGATCGCAACCGTCTGTGGCAAGCTAGAAACCCGATATCGCTACTCCAACACCCTCGGCTGGAACACCTTCCCTGTCCCCAAGCTCACCGAGCAAAACAAAACCGACCTCACCCGCTGCGCTGAAGACATCCTGCTAGCGCGGGAAGCGCACTTCCCAGCCACGATCGCCGATCTCTATGCCCCTGATAAAATGCCCGCCAACCTGCGAGCAGCCCATGATCGCAATGACGAAGTGATCGAGCGCATTTACATTGGTCGCCGATTCAAAAACGATACAGAGCGGTTAGAAAAACTCTTTGAGCTTTATACCAAGATGACCACATAGCAATCTCTGCAAAACCTCGCCAAGCGTAAAGGCCAGCCATAATACAAGTACAAGCCCATTCACCCCTGAAAAAATCATGACAGCCGCCGAAAGGCTACATCAGCTTATCCAAGCCCTTCCAGAAAGCCAAATCAACGAAATCCTCAACTTCGCCGAATTTCTCCATCAAAAGCAATTCCTTCCCTCCCAACCACAAACCATCCCCCCCGGCACCCTCACCGGACTGCGGGGAATCGCCAAACGCTCTGGGCCAGTACCTAGCGACTCTGAACTGCAAGCAGAATATACCGACTATCTAACCCAGAAATACCAGTAAGTATTCCATTGAAAGTTCTGATTGATACCAACATCGTTCTCGATCTGCTTCTAGAACGAGAACCCTTTGTCGAGAGTGCGATCGCGCTTTTCGAGCAGATTGAGTACGGCAAATTGATAGGCTATATCGCTGCTACGACTATCACCAATATTTTTTACATTATTCGTAAGACTGAGGGACGTGAAGTTGCCCTTGCTGTCACTGGCCGACTATTAACCGGCCTTCAGTTCTGTGCGGTTGATCGCCAGACGGTCGAAACGGCGCTTAGGCTTAACTTGAAAGACTTTGAAGACAGCGTTCAACTCGCCTGCGCTACGCTTGCTCAACTCGATGGCATCGTTACCCGCGACCGTAAAGACTTTGCCGGTAGCCCTCTTCCTATCTACTCTCCCACCGAACTCTTAAACCAGCTCCAATAGAAAAATACTTATGCGCAAACCCATCGCTGTTCCCGCCGTTTCCGTCACCTACACCCAGAACGGCACCTCCACTACACCAAACGCCTTTGGTATGCGCCCAATGCAAGAACGCGCCTACTTGAAACGTGGCGAACAGTAGACCTGTTGGGAAATAGACGGTAGTATAAAGCAACTATATCTGAGGCCAGCGATGCTAAATTTAGAGCGGATAC
>QBMP01000399.1 GCA_003242115.1 Phormidesmis priestleyi | reverse complement strand
TTGTCTAGCCCGGAACTCGATTCTTAAGCTCTCCTTCAATCTATTAGCTAGCGTCTAAAGTGTCTGTAAGTAAGTCAGCCTAATTAAGCTTTACAGGAAACGTCGTATTCCAGGCTGACAGAAGGAGAGCCTTCAACTCTTGATGCAAGGGCTTCTTCAGGGTAGGTGGGGCGATCGCACTGCCGACAGCTCACCGTATTAGAGCCGCTGCTGTTCCCATCCCCGTCGCCAGCAGCAGACCCATTGCCAGAGCCTTCAGAGGGGCCGTCACGGCAGGCAACGTCAGTACCTATTCCTGTCGCAGCAGCAGGTGTTTCTCCGGCATTGCCAGTATTCTCATTGTTTCCCCGGTTTGCCCGACATTCGCGATCGCGACGTAGGCGTTCTCTTAAAGCGTCGAGATCGGGGCTTTCTGGACTATTTTCTGAACTATCTGAACTATTGGTGAGGTTTTTTGCAGCCGTCTCTACGGGCTCTCTCACATCGCTTTCAGCGCTATCAGATTCAGCGCTATCAGATTCTAGATCGTCCGAATTTGGCGTGTCGGCGGCGGCGGGTTCTTCAGCGTCCTGATCTGGAGAACCCGCCGCCGTTTCCGTAGCTGCTTCGGTTTCAGGTTCTTCAGCAGGCTCATCTGAAGGCTCTGGCTCCTTTGCTGCTGGTGGTGGTTCGGGGGCTGGCTGAAACGAGGCAATGGGTGCAGGTGGCGCTGCGGATAAACCGCCAGAGACTTGGGATTCGGCGGCTAGTTCGGCTTGGGCAATCGCCGCTTCAAGAGCTTCAACATTCTCCTGAGGTGAAAATTCCTCAACGGTCTCTTCAGTCGGCTCAATGGGTTCGGTTGGCCCGGTGACGACGAGGGCAATCCGCTCAGACGGCTCTGTCACTTCAGCCGGAATAAACCCCACCAGCGGAATCAGTCCTAAGTGTGCGCCTGCCGCGATCAGAAGGCCACGCAACAGCCACTTTTTGGTGATCGCATTTTCTTTGGCATGTTGCTTTAGACAAGTAGCAGAAAGGCTCATAAAGGCAAGCAGCTATGGGCAAGCGGCAAAAATTGCAGTAAAAACGAATCTAACGGGATCAGTTCCCATTAATACTGCAGTAATGTATCTTTTATTGACATGAGCATTGAGCTAACTTTACAAGCAACCTCTGAGCTATAGGCAGAAGTCGAACAGCACTGCCCACCTGTGACTTCGATTGACCGGCTAGAGACAATCTATACGATGCCATCACGGCTAGGCAGTGGCCACCATCGTGAACTAACGCTGTCTCCGGGGCTAGATTTGAGCATTATTTGCGAAACGCTTCACGGCAATGTCGTTCAGCAAATTTCAGAAAATCAGCCTCCGGTGCAGTTTGCGGCTCCTCTGACTGGATTACTCAAGCCGGAGAGCTTGGAGCGAATTCAATATGCGGCGGAGATTTTGCGATCGCACTTAGAAAATCCACCGAACCAAACGGTGTTGGCGCAGCAAGTGGGGGTGAGCGATCGCACGCTGCAAAAGGGATTTAGGGCAGTGTTTAGGATGACGGTGCGGTTTTGGAGTAAATGCGATCGCGCAGGTTCTCTACACTCAGGCTTAGATAAATAAGAGTAATTCTCAAATAGAGGGTTCTAACTTTCTAACTGCTGTGTGAGGATTGTAATCGTGATGAAATGGCTCTAAAAGGCCTTAGTCACTCTTGTATTATCTGTATCAGCCGTTTAGATCAAACCCGTAACAATACCTCTGTAACAATGTCCCCAACAAAATTCAAGCTCAAACGCTTATTCCACAGACAGTTTGCTGTATTGCTAGGTCTGCTTAGCATGGCTCTAGTGCTGACGCTAGCGGCCTGCACTCAGCCCTCTACCATTGCTACTAGCGCTAGCGCCCCGGCTGAAGGCGGCAACATGCCCACCGAATTTCGGATTGGCTACCAGATTATTCCCAACGCTGAACTGCTGACAAAAGGCATGGGTCTAGCCGAAGCACAATTCCCCGATGTCCGCATCAAGTGGCTACCTTTTGACTCTAGTCGGGATGTCAACACGGCAATGGTTTCAGGCGGTATTGACGTCGGCCTAGCAGACTCTGTTCTAGTCTCTACCGGCATCGCCCAGAATCTCCCTTACAGCGTGTACTTTATTCACGATGTCATCGGCAACAACGAAGCCTTAGCCGTCACCAAAGCCTCCGGTATCAAAAGTCTGGCCGACCTACTCGGCAAAAAAATCGGCGTCCCCTTCGGCTCAACCACTCACTTCAGCCTACTCTCCGCGCTAACCCAAGCGGGCATCAAACCCAACGACGTCCAAATCCTCGATATGCAGCCCCAAGACATGCTGGCCGCATGGGATCGCGGCGACATTGATGGCGGCTTTGTGTGGCAGCCCACGCTCTCTAAAATGCTAGAGGGCGACGGCACCGTCCTCACCACCGCCAATCAACTCGCTAAAGAAGGTATCGTCACCGCTGACCTGGGCGTTGTCAGTCAAGACTTTGCCACTCAATATCCTGACTTTGTAAATGGCTACGTCGCTGTACTCAATGAAGCCGTTAAAGCCTATCGAGATGATCCTAAAGCCGCCTCTGAGGTGATGGCGAAAGAAATCAGTCTTTCTCCTGAAGAAAGCCTGAAGGTAATGAACGAGCTAGCTTGGCTCGACGCCGCCGAGCAAGCTTCCCCCAAATATTTAGGTACGCCTGACGCCCCCGGCAAACTCAGCCAGGTGCTCAAAGATTCCGCCGAATTCATGGTGGGGCAAAAGGCCCTTCCTTCCGCACCTGACATTGAAGCTTACAAAGCCGCGCTGTTCAATGCGCCCGTTGCCGCCAATTCAGCCGCTAATTTATAAGGTTGTTACGGTAGACGGCAGGCCGCACCAAACCCGATGCCGAAGTCGGCGTTGTGTTTCAGTAGCCTACTATAGCCACTGATCTATCAACTCATGCAGATCGGCAGCGCTTTCGTCGTAAAAAAAATGTCCGGCATCCTCTATTTCAATAAAGGTAAGCTGGCTGCTGAGCGTGCTGATGAATTGGCCCCAGGAGATTGGGACGACGCGATCGCACTTCCCCCACAGCAACAGCGCAGGCATTTGCAGCAGCGGCATCAACGTTTTGGTCATGGGGCTAAAGCTAGCCGCCGTCCGCGACTTCACCAAATAGCAAAATGTCCGCGCCGCCCCCCTTTCTCGCGTAGGCCGCACAAATCCATCAATGAGCGCCTGATTCACCCGCTCAGGATTTTGGTGAAGCTGACGTAGCACGGAGCGAATAAAGCTAGGCCGACGCGCCAGCCTAAACAGCGGTCGCAGCAGCAAAGGCGAGGCAAACCAGCGCTCTACAACCGCGCCCACTTTCGCCGCCGTAC
>QBMP01000398.1:1316-3366 GCA_003242115.1 Phormidesmis priestleyi | reverse complement strand
GTCTGCGAAACAAGAATCTCCGACTATACCCGTAGGGTTAGGGGGAGAGCGTCAACGGAATATCGAAGCCACCTTTCCAAATCGATATCAATACCCATCCACCACACCAAAGGAAGGAACTCGCCCTCATTTTGGCAGATTTTGATATGACCTGTCAGGTAGGGCCATGTGTGAGTGCGATCGCTCACCCCTCATCCACACCCCATGAATAACGCCTGATAATGTAATGTAGAAAAAACAGCTTCGGCAAGCTTCTTCGTATAGCGACAAAGCCTATACTGTAGAGGTAAGGTAAAGGCTATCGAACGATGGAGTACTATGCTGGCTCTGAGCTATCCACATATCGAAAAGCAAACCGATCAGCCCGCACGATTACAGCGCTTACCGCGTATTCGAGTTGCCCAAATTGTAATGGATTATCTCAGCTACGGATGGTCTGTAGAAGAGATTTGCCGACAGCACCTTTATCTAAAGCCAGCCGAAGCTCATGCAGCAATGGGCTACTACTTCGACCATCAGGAAGAAATTGATCAAGAGATCAAACAAGAATGGGAGCAAGTTGAAGCGAACAGGGTTCAAGCTGCTAAATCGCCTTTTTATACGCGAATGAAAGCTAGAGGGCTGCTATAGGTGGCTATTGCTTTGTACATGGATGTTCATATCCCTCAAGCCATTACCGATCAGTTACGCCGTCGCGGTGTGGACGTATTGACGGCGTTTGATGACAATGCTCAGGAACTGCTTGACGATCAACTTTTGTTAAGAACGACTCAACTCAACCGAGTACTTTTTACCCAAGATATCCAATTCCGTGTTTTAGCGGAAACTTGGCAAGCAGAAGGAAAGCAGTTCTTTGGATTAATCTTTGGTCATCAGCTTGGAGGCACCATTGGTCAGTATGTCACAGACTTAGAGCTGATTGCCAAGGTTTCAGAACCTGAAGAATGGATAAATGCGGTTGAGTACGTTCCCTTTAAATAAACAGATTTCAAGCAAACAGATTTGTAATCAAATCTTTTATTTTCTCAAGCAGCATGGCTTTGCATAATGATGATCCCTTTAACTTGATGAACGACGGCTTTTGATCACAGGTTTGGCAGATGAGGAACGAGGCGTGCTAGGCCGAGACCCGCGCGTTGGCGCAGCCTTTCCCCCGGAAGATCGCCCATCCGAACGGCCTTGATGACCGCCGCTACTGCGACGATTGCCGCCGCCGCTATTGCGCCCATTCGGAATTGGCTCAGGTGGAATGGATAGATCAGGCTCATAGCCAGCGATCGCTTCTTTCGGAAGATCTCTTCTCAGCACCCGCTCAATATCTCTTAGCAGCCCCTTTTCATCTACACAAACCAACGAAATCGCCTGCCCCTCGTTGCCCGCACGACCCGTGCGACCAATCCTGTGCACATAGTCTTCTGCCACATTCGGCAATTCAAAGTTCACTACATGTGGCAACAGGTCAATATCAAGGCCACGAGCGGCAATGTCAGTGGCCACTAAAATGCGCATATCACCCGACTTAAAGGCCGCCAGTGCGCGCGTTCGAGCCCCTTGGCTCTTGTTGCCATGAATGGCAGCGGCGGTGAGGCCATCTTGCTGCAAATGCTTGGTCAGGCGGTTGGCCCCGTGCTTTGTGCGAGTAAACACCAACACCTGCCGCCAGTTGCGCGACCCGATGATAAAAGAAAGCAGCTCACTTTTACGGGCCCTGTCTACTAAATACACGAGCTGATCAACCGTCTCGGCAGCGGCATTGCTGCGGGCTACTTCAATGAGTTCAGGCGATCGCAAAAAACTGTCCGCCAGCTTCCGAATCGGGGCAGAAAATGTCGCCGAATATAGCAGCGTTTGTCGCTCTGTTTTGAGCAAAGCTAAGATCTTGCGAATATCGTGAATGAAGCCCATATCCAGCATTCTGTCGGCTTCATCGAGCACCAGAATCTCCACTTGCGAGAGATCGACCGTTTTCTGATTCACATGATCCAACAGCCGCCCCGGCGTCGCAATTAAAATATCAACGCCCTGACGCAGCTTAGAAATTTGCGGATTA
>QBMP01000398.1:0-1250 GCA_003242115.1 Phormidesmis priestleyi | reverse complement strand
CGCCCTCACGCATCTTAGAAATTTGCGGATTAATTTTCACGCCCCCAAAAACCACCGCCGAGCGAATCGGTAAATATTTGCTGTAGGCCATTACGCTTTCGCCCACCTGCGCGGCTAGCTCCCGCGTTGGCGTGACAATCAAGGCGCGAATGGCTCTGCGAGAGCCGCGATCGCTGCTGATCGGCGCACCTTTTTTGCGCAGCACAGGCTTACCATTACTGGTCGTAGGCTTGTTTTTAGTGCGATCGCCTACTGCACCATTGGCCGAATTATTGGCCGCACCGTTCGCAGCAGAGAGATCTTGAGGCGGCAGATCTTCACACAGGCGCTGAAGCAACGGCAGCGTAAAGCCAGCGGTTTTACCCGTGCCGGTTTGAGCGCTGGCCATCACATCGCGGCCTTGCGCCACAATCGGGATGGACTTGAGCTGAATAGGGGTTGGATCGGTGTATCCTTGGTCGGCGATCGCTTGCAAAATTTCGGCCCGCAGACCCAGTGATTCAAAAGACATAAGCTGAAAATGTAGCTCCTAAGCAGTCGGGATTGCTCTCTCCCAAACGATGCGGGAACTAGCCTCAGAGCAAACGTTATCAAACGTTATTACGAGAAAATTAAAGCTGCATAGACTAGAAACGCAGCCAAGGCATCATCCTAACAGATTTCTTAACACTCAGCAGCAATCGCTAAACCGCAGGCTGGGCAGAGGCTTCTAAGCGGCGATCGCACCAATTCACCAAATCGCGCACCACTACCTCCGCATCCACATCGTTGTGCGGCTCATGGTAGCTGCCAGGATAAAGCGTCAGCGTCTTTTGCGAACTTTGAATCTGCTGAAAAATCTGGCAGCTACCAGCAGGCGCAATAATCGGATCGGCCTCACCGTGCGTGATCAAAATCGGCAGCGCCAGCCGATCGACGTGGGCTTTGACCCAAGCGATCGCGTCGAGCGTTTCGCTGCCCCAGCGCAGCGTCACGTAAGAATGCACGAGCGGATCATCCGCCAATTGGGCGCTGATTTGAGGGTTGCGAGAGAGGCCGCTTTTATCTAAACCCATTTTCAGCGTTAGGCGAGGCAATAGGCCAGACAGCAATCGGGCTAATAAAATTCGAGCTGAGCTGACCGTTCCGCCCATCGGCTGAATCGGCGGCGCACTGACAATGAGGCCCTGAATATTCAGGGCTTGAAACTCAGGCTCAGCCGCACTCCGCAGCGCATAGTCCAGCACAATCAGGCCACCGAGACTGTGACC
>QBMP01000397.1 GCA_003242115.1 Phormidesmis priestleyi | reverse complement strand
GCTCCAAAGCCACCTGCGCATCGAGCCCATGCTTCGACTCATCCGGCTCATAGCTTTCCAAATATAGCCGCAGCGTTGCTCCTTGCGTACCCGTCCCTGAGAGCCGAAACACCATCCGCGATCCATCGGTAAAGCCAATCCGAATGCCCTGATTTTGACTGACGCTGCCGTCAATCGGATCGGTATAGCCAAAGTCGTCAGCGTACTCTACGGTGTAAGCGCCTAGCGAGGTGCCGGGAAGGGTTGCAAGCTGTGCGGTGAGCCCATCCATCAGCTGTTGAGCCTTGGTGCTATCGACGCCTTCATAGTCATGCCGCGAGTAAAAATTGCGCCCATAAGTCCGCCAGTGCTCCAGCACAATGTCTTCCACAGACTGCTTTCGCTCTGCCAAAATATTCAGCCAAAATAGCACTGCCCAGAGGCCGTCTTTTTCGCGAACGTGGTTGGAGCCGGTGCCGAAGCTTTCTTCGCCGCAAATGGTGATTTTGTCGGCATCTAGCAAGTTGCCAAAAAACTTCCAGCCGGTCGGGGTTTCGTAGCAGTCGAGGCCGAGCTTGGCGGCGACGCGATCAGCAGCTTGGCTAGTGGGCATGGAGCGGGCGATGCCAGCAAGGCCATTTTTGTAGCCCGGAACGAGCTGAGCATTGGCGGCGATCAGCGCAAGACTGTCGCTGGGATTGACGAAGAAGTTGTTGCCAAGAATCATGTTGCGATCGCCATCCCCATCCGAAGCAGCCCCAAAATCTGGCGCACTCTCTGAGAACATAATCTCGACTAGATCATGCGCATACACTAAGTTTGGATCAGGGTGTCCGCCGCCAAAATCTTCCAGCGGTTCGCCATTCGTCACTGTGCCTGCCTTCGCGCCCAGCGCCTGCTCAAAAATCACCTTGGCATAGGGGCCAGTGACGGCATGAAGCGAATCCATGCACATACTGAAGTTTCCGGCTAGCAGCGCACGGATTTTGCCAAAGTCAAACAGCTTTTCCATCAACTCCGCGTAGTCGGCCACCGAATCGACGACTTCGACGCTCATGTCACCCACCGCCGTCGAACCGAGCGTATCGAGGTCAATATCGTCTGTTTCGACAATTTTGTATTCGCTAATAGATTTGGTATTTTCAAAAATGGCGCTGGTCACCTTTTCGGGTGCAGGCCCGCCGTTAGAGACATTGTATTTCACGCCAAAGTCTCCTTCTGGCCCCCCCGGATTGTGGCTAGCCGATAGGATAATGCCACCAAATGCGTCGTATTTACGAATCAGGCAGGAGGCCGCTGGTGTAGAGAGAATGCCGCCTTGTCCGACTAAGGTTTTGCCGACGCCGTTGGCCGCCGCCATTTTTAGAATGATCTGGATGGCGGGACGGTTGAAGTAGCGTCCGTCACCGCCTAGCACCAAGGTTTTGCCCTGATAATCGTCTAGGCTATCGAACGTAGACTGGATGAAATTTTCTAAATAGTGGGGCTTTTGGAAGGTCGGCACCTGCTTGCGCAAGCCAGAAGTACCGGGCTTTTGGTCGTCAAAAGGAGTGGTGGGAACCGTTTTGATAGCCATCGTCAGTTCTGCCATGATCAGATTTATATTGCGGTTTAAGTAATTACCCTTGATGATCTCACACTACCGTTCTTTGTCTTTGTGTCGCACCTTTCACTTGGGCGATCTACTGAGGTAGTCTACTGGGCTGTTGAAAACCCTATTTGAGCGCTAGGACTTTTGCCGCATCACCAACGCGTAAGGTGCTGCCAGATGCCGCAGCGTGCTGAATGCAGTTTTGGCCAAACCAAATGCCCTGATCCCAGAAGCGGTAATTAGAAAGGGTTGTCGTTGGTTCTGAGGTGCGTTGGCCAAGCTTATCCTTGGAGAAATCACCCGTCATGGGATCGACGTTTGGAATGGAGCAGCGATCGCACAATTTTGGCAAATCAAACACCACCTCGCCAATCTGCACCTGCTGCCAACTGTCCTCCGCGTGAGGCACGTCAACCCCTTTAATGACGAAATTAGGCCGAAATCGCTGCATCGTCACCGGCACTTTCCCTTGCGCTGTTAGCTTTTCATTCAGCCCCGCTAAAGAAGCTTCAGAAATCAATAGATACGGGTAGCCATCGGCAAAGCTTACTAGCTGATTGTCACCGAGCTGGCCGTGGGCCGTGGGCCGGTTGCAGTTGTCTGGCATGTACACAAGCTGAGCGTCAATGCCAATGAATTGAGTGAACCACTGTTGGCTGTTTTGTTGACTGCCGGGGCCGACAGCGATGGCGTTGCAGCGATCGCCCCACACCTCTACACTCACCCAATCCAACGACTCATTGCATCCACTAGCATCAAGCCCCAAAGAAAAATCTACCGGCACCGACAGATCGGCCATCCCCGGCGCACTCAGGCGCAAACAGCCCGCGCTTTCATGAATGCTCACCCCGATCAGCGCCATCCGAGGAAACCGCCTTTGGGTGATGAACTTGCCCTTAGCATCTACGACCATCCAGCGTCGATCATAGTGCAGCCCCCTGTCTGTCAGTTGCGCGGCTTGCACCGCAATTCCTGCCGCTGACTTAATCGGATAGATATATATTTCGCTCAAAGACAGCTCAGCCATACCCAAAGCCCTTGCTAACGTTAGCTCTTCGTAATAGTAGCGATTCTGGCGCTAGGCGGAATGTCTTCATTCTATTGAGTTTTATTGAGCTTATAGCTGACTCATGCGATTGAGCACGGTGCGATAGCCATCGGCGCTGCCTTCGGCTAAGTAACGTTCGGCGGCGGACTGTAGATCGCCTAGCGCTCCAGAGTTATCGCCTAGCGCCGCCAAAGAAATCCCGCGATAGTAGTAAATGTCGGCGCTAGCTGTTGGATCTTTGCGGATGATGTAGGCAAAATCTTGATAGGCGCTTTGGGCGTTACCGGCCTCGTATTGAGCCCTGCCTCTAGCGGCATAGACACTTAGTTCGGTGTTATCTAGCTCAATCGCGTAGGTGTAGTCAGCGATCGCTGCCGGTAAATTGCCATAGATTGCAAAGGCATCGGCCCGCCCTTTGTAAATGCCGCTGTCAGTGGGGCTGAGGTTAACCGCACTGTTGTAGTCATTGATCGCATCGATTACATTGTTGTTTGCGACCTGCACCTGCGCCCGCTGCCGGTAGCCATCGCTAGAGTTCACATCTAGCTCAATCACGCGGTTGAAGTCGGCTATCGCCGCTGCATTATCACCTTGAGCGCTATGCAGTGTGCCTCTAGCGATGTAAGCTTTGACCGAATTGGGCTGACGAGTCAGCACCGTATTAATATCGGCAAGCGCATCCCGTTTGCGGCCCATCGCTGAGAATACATAGCTACGATTAAAATAGGCTTCACTGCTCTGAGGATTGATATCAATCGCTTCATTGAGATC
>QBMP01000396.1 GCA_003242115.1 Phormidesmis priestleyi | reverse complement strand
GGCTTTGGCTTGGGCGTGGTCGTTGAGCTGGTGCTCAGAAGCCAGGGCACTCAGCTGATGCCTCAGCAGCTGTCGTCACTGTCTGCTAGCATCACGCTTTTGACCCTGTGGTTTATGACTGGCTTTGTTCGTTAGATCGTTTGATTTGGGCTTGTTCAATCGCCTCAAATAAAGCCCGAAAATTCCCCTCTCCAAATCCTTGTGCTTGCTTAATCTGACCGGCCTCACGGTAGGTGCTGCGCTCAATGATTTCAAAGAAAAAGGTCGGCTCTGCAAAAATTGGCTGGGTGAAGGTTTGGAGCAGCATACCCTGCTGTCCGCCTTGGGGCCAGTCAAGCAGAACCTGCTGACGACTAGCTGCTGAGGTATCGACGACGGGGCAGTCTGTTCGGGCTTTGAGGGCCTGGTAATAGGTGTCAGGGACGCTGATGAGTTTGAGTCCTTGCTGGCGAAAGTGCGCGATCGCGCTGACCGCATCCCCACTTCGCAGGGCCACATGCTGTATGCCTGCCCCCCGATTGTGGTGTAAAAACTCCTGAATCTGCGAATTGGCAGAAGTCGGCTCGTTAATCGGGATTTGCACTGTCCCATCAGGATCGATCAATACCTGACTGCGCAGCCCTGAGCGGGTGGTATTGATGTCAAATTGCTGCCCTGCCTCTAGGCCAAACACCTGCTGATACCAGTTAGAAGCCGCTGTCAGCTGGCCTTTGGGCACGTTGAGCACAGCGTGATCGATCCTTGACAGCCAAGGCAATTCCGGTTGTGACAGTTGGCTAGCGCGCGCTTTGGCCCACTGCGGCGATACTTCGACTAGGGTATGGCGCAAGTCAGCCCAACCTTGGATCTGACACTGCCGGTAGCCGGTAGCTGTGACAGTGACTTCGCTTAGCATGGCGATCCCTTGACGACGAACTCGGCTCAATAGCTGATCGAAGCGATCTGAGGCAAACCCCACATCGACCAGTCCAGGCGGGTGTTGCTGAAGGTAGCTTTTAACTGTGGACGTTGGCGCTGAAGTGGGCCCAGATAGCCAAATTTCAATCATTCCCTGCTGCAAAACAGTGGGGCTAACGGCATTTTTGTCGTTGGCCAGTTTGAACTTGGCCAGTTTAGATCCAGGGGCAGCAGCCGTATGAGCCAACTCAGCAACGGTTTGGAAGGCCAGTTTGTGAACAAACCAATCTCGCCAAAACGCCACATCTTGAACATAAAAGTGAAGATGGTGAAAATGCATGAAGTTATTAACAGTTGGGGGCGGCTAAAAATAAAGGTGACTAAGAAGGTATGGCGCAGGTTTAGCACGCCAGGTTGCGTTTGATTTCATCCTTTGGGACAATATAGCCATCGTCGGATGTATTCGCAAAATGGCCAAAGCTGTAATGGCCAAAGCTATAGTGACAAGAATTTGGGCAAAAAGGGGCTGCTCATGGGACGCTTCTAGCAGCTCTAGAAAACCCGTTAAAGCCTTTTCAAGGTAACTTCTTAAGATCTGCTAGATGATTCAGCGCATCACTATTAGCCCGCAGCAATGTCAAGGCACCTCAATTGCGTTGACGCAGCCGCAGGTGCACTATTTGGTGAGGGTGCTGCGCCTGAAGGGGGGCGATCGCTTCATTGCCCAAGACGGCAACACTCAGCAGTGGCTAGCGGCTCTCACTTCCCAGCCGGAACTCGCCGAGATCATCGAAACCCTTGCTCCCTTGCTCCTTTGCTCCCCTGCGCCCCCTCTACGCCTAATTGCTGCTATGCCCAAAGGCAACAGCTTCGATCAGGTTGTGCGCCAGACCACCGAACTGGGCGTCACTCATATTTACCCTGTGTTCAGTGCGCGATCGCTGCTCAAGCCCAGTGACAATAAGCTCGCTCGCTGGCAAAAAATCGCCGAAGAAGCTGCCGAACAGAGTGAGCGCCTTACCGTGCCAAGCATTTTTGCCCCTGTGCGCTTTCAGCAGTGCCTAGAGCAAGCCGATTGGACGGGGCTGCGCTACATCTGTGTTGCCCGCAGTCATAGCTCTTCAGCACAGAACCCTGATTTGCTGACTCACCTGCTGGAGCATTTAATCTCAGCAGATTCACTCAGCGTCACATTGGCCATTGGGCCGGAGGGCGGATGGACACCGGAAGAGATTACGGTTGCCAATCACTATCACTACAAAACTACCTCATTAGGCTCCGCAATTTTACGGGCAGTAACGGCTCCTATCACCGCGCTATCGCTGGTCACGGCAGCTAGAGAACTACTGATATAGCTTGATTTCATCGTATAAGCTCGGATGGCCAAACCGATTTGCCTTGTTTAAGCTAGGCGTATCTAGCGTCACATAGGATCGCCCTATCGCGCAGATACTCAGCGCTATCTCACGGTAAATCTTAATAAACAAAATGGCTAATTCATCGGATACCGTTTTTTCTGGTTTTCACGCGCTCTCAGAGCCTATTCGTATTCAGGTAATCGAGCTTTTACAAGAAGGTGAATTTTGCGTCGGCGATATGTGCGATCGCTTAAGCATTGCTCAGTCAAAGCTCTCTTTTCACCTCAAAACGCTCAAGCAAGCAGGTCTTGTTACCGCCCGTCAGCAAGGACGCTGGATGTACTACAGCATTAATCCAGACCGATTCAACGATTTGGAGGGCTACCTCAGCGGCTACGGAGAATAATTCAACGAACAAGCAGCCCAACCGAAGATCAATTGGGCAATCCGCCTGGATTTAGCTTTTTCGCTCCTGATTACAACAGCTACTCCGCGCATCTAGCACAGATTCTAATGACGTGACGCTTGCCCTACATTTTCGCTGACCCAGCGGCAGTGTAGGCATTTTTTTAAGTCATTAGCTCCAAGATTTTAGAGGTCATTGCCAAACTTTCCTCAAACAAAACATCCTCGCCCCATCGCTGCAACTGCTGCCCTAACAACAAATCTGAGCGCTGATCCGATAGAGAAGTCACCTCTTCAACCATGCTGCTTTGGGCGCTACCGCCTGACTCCATCCGCATACAGCCCACCGTTTCAGAACACAATATAGTGTTGCAGTTTGCCTGAGGATTGGTCGATTGCAGACGCACGCCCGTGAGATCGCCCATTACCTCACCCTGGTCAATCACCGGCACCCCGGCTAGCTCTGCTTCAACCTTGCGACCGCCTTCTCCAATGAAATAAACCTTTTCGACATCATAATCGCCGCCTTCATACTGATAAGACGAAATCTTCCAATCCATCCGGCTAGCCAGCCAGCCCAAAAACATCAGCGCCTGAGCAGGATTGCCTTTTTCGTAATCCACCCCAATGCGGTCTACCTCTTTTAGCGCTATGCGCCGCTCCGGTGGATCAAAAGCCGCCGCCGCTAGCTCCTGCCAGGGCGCTAGTCGATACCAGTTGAGGTCAGCAATATTTGTATGCT
>QBMP01000395.1 GCA_003242115.1 Phormidesmis priestleyi | reverse complement strand
CGCGCCGAGTGATCGCGCCTGCGCCTCATAGCCCGGATCAAAATTGGCAAACACGCTGCTGAGCACCAGCGTCATGTACGGAATCATTGGCAGCAAATGCACCAGCACCACGCCCATAATCGTGCCAACCAGCCCCAGCCGAATGAGCACAAACTGAATGCCCATCAGCGTCGCCAGCGGCGAAACGATAATCGGCAACAGCAAAAACAGCTTGATCGCGGCCTTGCCCGGAAACTGCATCAGGCCCAAAGCCCGACCAGCAGGCAGACCGATTAACAGTGCGAGAACGGTCGCAGTGAGCGCAATCACCAAACTCTGCACAAACCCTTCGCCTACTTTTGAAGTCGCCGCAGCAATCGCCTGCCAGTGCTCTAGCGTCCACTGCTGCGGCCACAGCGCCGGAAAATACCAGCCGGTTGTAAAGGCCCAAATCAGTAGCGGCAAAAACGGCAAAAACAGAACGCCGATAATCAGGCCCAGCAAAACATTTTTTGTCATGATTGGCCTCCTGACAAAAAGAGTCGCCGTTTTTTCGCGCCCAACTGCAAGTAGAGGCCGCACAGTCCAATCGAAATCAGCGAGAGTAAAAGGCCGAGGGCGATCGCACTTGCCCTTTGATTGAGATCGACATTCGTAAACGCCTGATACACCAGCACCGGCAGCGTCAGCGGATAGGTAGATCCGAGTAAAAACGGCACCTCAAACGCGCCAAACACATAGCCAAACACAATCAAACTCGCCGAGAGAATACCGGGCTTCATCAAAGGCAGCGTCACATTCCAAAAGCACTGCCATCGGCTAGCTCCAAGCGCTCTGGCCTGCTGCGCATATTCAGGCCGAATGCCACGCAGCACCGCCAGCAAGATCAGCGTCATAAACGGAATCTCTTTCCACAAAAAGAGAATAATCACCCCCAAATTAGCGCCGTCATTCACCAGCAGCGGAAAGCCTTGATCCGACTCGATCCACCCCAAGGCATACAGCAGCCGCGAGATCAGCCCGCTGGGAGAAATCAGCAGCAGCATTCCGGCAATGCCGACCAAATGAGGGACTGGCAACGTAAGCTGACAGGCAAAGCTGGCCCACCGACTCGCTGATCGCAACAGCAGCGCTAGGCCAATGCTACAAAGGGTGGATAGGCCGGTCGCGACAATGGCGATGTAGAGACTGAGGATTAGCGATCGCCAAAATTCTGCCCCTGTTAGCGCTGTGCTGTAGGCGGCTAGTGAAAAAGTACCCTCATTCACTAATCCCAATAGCCCGACGCTCTGTAAAAAAGCCAAAATTAGCCCACCGCCAAACAACAGCGCCACCAAGCTCAAAGCCGGTAATAGCAACAGATAGGCTCGCCAAGTCTGATCTTCCCAAATCTCTTCAAGCCAATTTCGCCTGACCTGTTTGTTTAGCCCTTGTTCATTCAGTTTCTGTTCATTTAATCGCTTACTCATGTCGTCACGCCCTCATCCAACCAGGCCATGACCGCTTCACACAGATCCTTAAACTGATCGTGACTTTCTTGCAATCGCCGGATGCGTTCGATGGCGCTGTCATTGTTAGCTTCGGCGTACCAGCGACGAGCTGTGATCCAATAGCCCGCTGTCCAACAGAGCGATCGCACCGCTGGAAACGGCCCAAAGGCGGCAAAGTGATGCTTAATCGCGGTCGCTAACTGCTTATCTGCGAGCGCATCATAATAACACTGCAAAAAGAACGCCCGATTCTCAGGTGGCAGCGCATAGCCCTGACGGCGGCAAATCGTCACGGGTGAGAGAAAGTGGCCCAAGTCTCCGGCGGGCGAACCAATTTCAGCCCATTCCCAGTCAATTAAATAAGCGTGCTGATCGTTAATCACCCAGTTTTCGTAAGTGTGATCGCTGTGCACTAGGCAGCGGTGAGGATAGCGCGTCAGCAAATGAGCTAAGCCAAGACGCGATCGCGCTTTTGCTAACAGCGCCTGAATCATCTGTGCGATCGCTGGATCAGCCTCTGCCGAATCCAGATAGGGCTGAGCGTATTCCTTGGATTCTTGATAAAACAGCTCTAAGGGTTGATCGATCACTGGCACCGGCGGCGATAGCTGCGCTACGTCATACCTCGCTGACAGCGGCAATCGATGCAGATGAGCAAGCGTTTCAGCGCACTGCCGAAGATGGGCGCGGCTGTAATTGAGCGGTTCGCCGACCAAATAATTGGTAATTAGATACGTGTAGGGAAAATCGGGTGCAGGCTGCGACTGCGCAAACTGTAGCTCGTGGCCAATGCCCGTGCCTTGGATGTAGTCCAAGATCGCCTGCTCAAAGCTGGTCAGCAGGCTGAAGTCTCCTCCAAATCGCTGATTGGGCGTATTCACTGCTACCCGTACAATCTGCTGCTGATTCAGCCGAAAAATTACATTGGCCTCGCCATGCGCCAAAAAGCTCAGCGAATGTTCCTTATGATCGGTTCGGTTATCCAGCGAGCCTAGTGAGCCGCGCTGCAAATGAACGAACAAATCCTTTCTCAACCCATCCAGATCAAGCGATGACATAGGCAACAAGTATCGAATAAATGACTAATCTCAGCACCAACCTATCCTGCAACGCTTAGCCTTTAATGAGTGTACGTTTAATTTTTCTATAGCCTCGGTCTGTGGCCATAGTACCGATAGCGCCAATAGTCCTGCAAAATCTGGTCGTGATCGAAGCACAAGTTACTCGGTACCTCCCAAGGATTAAACACCTTTAGGTTCTTCGCATCGTCTTGAGCGATCGCTTCACCCGCTGCTGTCGCAATAAACACAATGCTCAGCGTATGCTGGCGCTGATCGCGCTCTGGCGCAGAATATACCTGAAATTGCTCAATTAGCGTCACCGCCAGATGGGTTTCTTCTTGCGCTTCTCGCCGAGCAGCGGCTTCTACCGACTCACCATAATCAACAAATCCACCGGGTAGCGCCCAGCCATAGGGCACATTTAACCGCTCAATTAATACAATTGGTCGATGCGGGCGATCTACCATCTCGATAATGAGATCGACCGTCGGTGCAGGGTTTCGATAAGCCATAGCTGCATCAAATCTATTCAAGTTTTGACATTCTCTCATTCTTCTCCCAAAAAGCAGAGTTTAGCGCCTATCGCCCCGTGATAAAGTTTTTAGCAATTCCCTTTGGCCAAGCCAGTTCAATTTACTTTGGCTAATTCCCTGGGGCCAATCCACCAAAGTCAACCTTAGAAGTTAGTATGTCTTTTTCTAGATCCAGCGGCATTTTGCTACATCCCACCTCTTTACCGGGCCGCTTTGGCATTGGGGATCTCGGAGAGCAAGCCTATCGATTTGTTGACTTTTTGGAAGACAGCCAGCAAACGCTGTGGCAGATTTTACCACTTGGCCCTACTGGGCACGGCCTTGCCGGGTGACAACAGGGCTACATCACCTGTTTCATAAGGGATAGGGCCACAA
>QBMP01000394.1:296-3439 GCA_003242115.1 Phormidesmis priestleyi | reverse complement strand
GTCTACGGCACCGCTGAAGGCAATCCAAGCTTGCGAGTGGGCACTTATACCAAGCTGAGTGGGTTAGGCGATCGCTTCAGCAACACCTACTACATCGTGCGCACCTGTCACCGCTTTGACGTACAGCGCGGTTACGAAACCGACTTTGAGGCCGAATGTGCTTACTTAAAAATCTCACGATAAAAAGCAGAGAAAAACGGCAGAGGAGATCGCTCAATGAACGCTAACAATCTATACGAAATACCCACACCGAGCCGCACCGAAGGCTGCTACTTGGCAGAAGTCGTTTCCGTGCAAGATCCTGAAAATTTAGGCCGGGTGCAAATTATCTCTCTCCATGCCGACGGCGTGACCAATCATAACGCCCCCATTTGGGCCAGAGTCGCCGTGCCCTTCGCTGGCCGCAACCGAGGCGCATTTCTATTGCCCTCTGTTGGAGATGAAGTGCTGATTAACTTTCTCCAAGGCGACGCCCGCTTTCCGATTGTGGTAGGGGGTCTATGGAATGGTGCAGCTCGTCCCCCCGAGACCTTGCCCGGTGGCCAAGTAGATCGCTGGACAATTGTTGGCGCAGCCGGAACCCGAATCGCCATTGTGGAAGAGAGCGATCCCACCATCTCTTTTACCACTCCCGGCGGCGTTAGCGGTGAATTTAGAGATTTATCGGGCGGCAAAATAGAATTTATCGCCGCAGGCACCACCATTACGGTCGATACTCAAGGCGTTTCGGTGAGTACTCCTAGCCGAGTCTCAGTAAGCGCTAGCCAGGTCGATGTCAGCGCTGGACAGGTCAACGTCAATGCCGCGATATCTAACTTTTCTGGCATTGTCAGATGTGATGTGATGCAGGCAACCACGGTGATTGCTTCCACCTACACACCAGGAGCAGGCAACATATGGTAGTGCACTCTGTTCTATTGCGGGGCTTACAGGCTCCTGATATTGGCTTAGTTGGCACCGAGCCCACTCTTCTGACACGGGCCGATCAAGACCCGATTGCGGGCGTTTTGGCCGATTTGATTAAACCCGGTTTAACAGCCCTTAAACAAACCCTTACCCAACCGTCTGAAGCACTTTATCAGCCGGTTCATCGAATCTTCCATCTTGTGCTGCTAGAAGCCGTTTGCGATTTGTTCGCGACTGGCAACAGCCTAGAAACCCACGCCTTTCAGCCCAAACTAGACCCGCTCAAAATCGACAGCGCAGGCTTAGTATTGCGCCGCTACGCCCTCAATGCCAGCGACCAAACCACCTCACAGCTAGAAGGCTGGCGCACCCTAGATAACCGCCTTACCCATAGCAACGCCAAATCTCAGGGCTGGACTCAATTCTCTGAATCCTTCTCACTAAATTTAGACCCCGACCCCAAAAAGCGAGACTTTCAGGCGCGAGAATTTACCGCCGCTCAGCCCCGACTGAGAACCGGCGCGCTGGTGTTAGATCGTCAGCTATCAGTGGCTCAAGCCGCTCAAAGTAGTTATTGTGAACAGGTTACGCCGCTCTTTATCGCGCCGCCTGAAGTTTGCCAAGCGCTCAACAAAACCATTCTCTATGGCCTTGTACCGCTCACCAGTCAATCGCTTAGCGAAGCCGAAAACACAGACGCCGCCTTCGATATTGACTTTGTAAAAAGCCATTTACCCAGCTATCTACAAGCAACGTCAACGCTCGGCGGCATTTCGCCTGTGCCCGACGTTGGCCGCACTCTCACTGGCCAAGCTGCTGCCCAACTGCGAGAAACCAACGCCAGCCTCGACGGCTATCTCGAAATGCTGCGCCAAGTCAGCGAAGAATTTGAACTTGGCTTACTCACCCCTACCGACAGCATTGTCTGTGAAATAGAAGAAGACTTTAAGCGCATTTACGGCGACAGCAAGCTCAACAAAACTCGCCCCGCTAGCATCGCCCTCTGCCAAAGCCTCGACAAAATCAAGCTCGACTACGAAGGCAAACAAGTCTCAGCCGGAGATCGGCTAAAATCTGCGGCCAAATATCTCCTCAATCCAGAGAGCACTCGCTCAGTGACTATGCCTACCGCCTGGGGTGAGATTAGCGACGCCCTCGGCAATGAAATTGCCCAAAAGGTCAAAGTCATTCTCGATCAGCGGCTGAGCATCACCATTCCGCAATTTCGTCGCTTTGATGATTTAGATCGCACCTACAGCCTGCGTGCCTTTATTCGAGTCAAATCTGAAAATAACTGCCTGCCTTATCTTCACTGGAGCGCACCGAGCCAACCCTTCACTATTCGTCCCTGGTACGCCGCTAGCCCCGTGCCGCCCGTACAGGTTGCTCTGCCCGACATTCTCGGCCCCAATACCCTCAAAACCCTTAAACCCAATGTCGCTTTCAACATTCCCGCAGGCTTGTTCAATGCCATCGACGGCATGACTTTAAAAGATCTTCTCGCGGGTAAAAAGCCCTCTGGCAGTGGCCCTGCCCTAAATTGGATCTGTGGCTTCAACATTCCGATTATCACCATTTGCGCCTTTATCGTTCTCAACATTTTCTTGCAGCTACTCAATTTCATCTTTGGCTGGTTGCCCTTTATCAAAGTATGCATCCCTATTCCTACTCGCCAGCCCGCCGAAGGAGGTAATTAGCCATGACTCGCCGCATCAATCCTTTTTCTGCTGTAGCCGCCATCGCCGCCATTCCCGCTAATTGGCCTTTACTATCAGTACCCGATGAACAAGGACAACTGCACTACCCCAACTTGGCCGACAGCATTCGCCAGTCGATTGAGGTGATATTGCGCACCCGCCCCGGCGAGCAGCTAATGCGACCCAACTTTGGCGGCGGCTTGGAGAACTTTTTACAGCAGCCGAATACGCTGGTTACCCGCAGACGGATTCAGTCGGCAATTAGCGAAGCTCTAGCGCAATGGGAGAACCGAATTTTACTCAACCTTGTCACTGTTGAAGCCGTACCCGAAATGCCCACCCACATCCGGATTGAAATTGTTTACCAAATCAAGCGCACTGGCCTTGCTCAGCAGCTTGGTTTGACGATGGAATTGGAGGGTTGAATTCACCATGCCTATTCGCCCCCCGGCTTTAGATGATCGCAACTTTAACGACCTCGTAGAAGAGCTGTTGGATCGCGTCAGTGCGCATACGCCGGAATGGTCGCCCCGACTGGGT
>QBMP01000394.1:0-286 GCA_003242115.1 Phormidesmis priestleyi | reverse complement strand
GACGATGATTGAGCTGTTTGCTTGGCTCACCGATACTTTGTTGTATCGGGCGAATCTGATTCCGGAACGACAGCGGCTGGCATTTTTGCGGCTGTTGGGTATGGGACTGCGGCCTGCGATTCCGGCGACGGGCATAGTGAGTATTAGTCGCGATGACGCTTTTGCTCGCAATGTCACCCTTCAGCCCTATGCAACGCTCAAAGGCCCGGTGCCTTTTGAGACTCAGGGCGAGATTACGGTGCTGCCGGTGACTGCGCAGGCGTTTTATAAGCGATCGCTCACCCCC
>QBMP01000393.1 GCA_003242115.1 Phormidesmis priestleyi | reverse complement strand
CTTTAGAAAAGTCCAAATATCAAGCATCTAGAGTATATTGCTGAATAGACGTAGTTTTACTCTTTTTGAAAGCAGCATAACAACCCCAATGCACACCGACCGCCGAGAGATTATCTATGAGTGTTCAAGGTCACCTGCGGCGGGTGATTGGGATCGTTAGGCATTACCGCACATCTCCCGGCATTCACAATCAGCAGATCCCCAGAACCATGATAATCGAGTTTAGCAACCAACTCCAATCCGACGCCCACACCCAATTCCAGTCGTGGCGCCGACAGAACCCGAACGGCTACTTCCTCAATTGCAAGACCCGAAAAAGCGTTATGCTTCACACTTCGCCGTGTCCTCATTATGGAGACACCGAGTGGCAGTCCTCTGATTTCAACCAGTCACTCACCAAGACGCCTAAGGTTTGCTCGCCTGAGCAGCCAGAACTCAAGCAGTGGGCGACCGAGCACGACGCCACGATTACAGACTGCAAGGACTGCATCTGATTCAACCGTCTGGACAACTCATCGCGTTTTACGTTTCCTAACATTATGTGCGTTACGAGTTTCAGCTTCCCGCAGACCCGCTGCGCAGGAGCCGCGCCAGCCTCTGCGGTCGCTGAGCTTGGGGTCGTTATGCGACTTAAGTTATCGGTTGGGGCTGTACGTCAAAGATGGCGGTGGATTTTAACGCCCTCCTGTTTATTGAAGATATAATGGGTTTAAGCGAAGATTTTTATCAACTGTCATGTTTATGGACTATCAAGACGTCATCACAATTGAGCCTGGAAAACGCAGTGGCAAGCCCTGTATTCGAGGAATGCGAATTACTGTGTATGACATCTTGGAGTATTTAGCCGGTGGAATGACTGAAGCAGAAATCCTAGAAGATTTCTCAGAACTCACCTTAGAAGACATCAAAGCTTGTCTTGCTTTTGCAGCTGATCGTGAGAAAAAGTTATTTGTAGCAGCAATGTGAAATTGCTATTAGATGAAAACCTGTCAGATCGGATTGTTTACAGGATTATCGATTTGTATCCTGATTCTGAGCATGTCAAAACCTTAGCGCTTACGAATACTGATGACGGTATTATTTGGGAATATGCCAAGGCGAATGATTTTGTGATTGTTTCCAAAGATTCTGACTTTCATCAGCGTAGTTTACTTTATGGTCATCCACCCAAATTCGTTTATCTTCGGATTGGCAACAGTCCAACGTCAAAGATTACTCAGATTTTGAGAGACAATTTTGGCACGATCAGCCAGTTCACAGATAGAGAATCGGAAAGTATTTTAGTGTTGGCATAGCGCGGAACCGCTGTATAAAATCCCGCTTTCACCCGACCGTCTCAAGGGTATCGGTTAAGTCTGATAGGTTGCTAGCGGCTGGTGAAGTGGAACGGTGGGTAGATCAATTTATCTTCTTATAGGGCGATATTTTGTTCTTAATTCGTAAGTTGAAGCTGACTGTGTAAGGCATCAGTCAATGAATTATTGGCACAAAAACAATCGCTTGGCGGCGCGGGTAAAGGCCACATAGTAAAGCTGATTGCGCTCGGTGACTTTGCGGTTCAGCATGAGGTTGGGCACATCGACAAACACATCTTGAAAGGTGGAGCCTTGGCTTTTGTGGACGGTCAAGCTGTAGGCATAGCTAACGTCGTGAAAAAGCTGTTTGTAATCCCAAAAGGCCATCCACTGTTTTTTCTCTGAATAGTCAGAAAGCAGACCTCGAAAGCGCTGCTGTTCGTCTTCGTGCAGCACTCTGAGCTTGCGCTCCTGGTGATCTTCAGTCACGATATCTAGCTCCCACACCAGCCAGCCTTCAAAGCGGACTAGGTAAGCTTCCATCACCAGACATTCTTCCGATGTTTGCAAGAGCACGCGCTCTTTGCCCATGCAGACGTTTTTGGCAATCAAGCGCTCACCAGAAACGAATCGGGCGGCTTTGTCTCCATAGATGGCGGCGCGAATTTTGTTGTTGAGATAGTTGACGCGGGCATTGGTGTAGGCCAGTACGCGCACCTGATCGGGGTCTTTTTCGTAGGCAGCGCTGGTGAAGGCGCGCAGCATCAGCTTTTCCCAATGGGGCAGGGGTAGGGTGAAGATGCCTTCGGTGTTGGTGGCATTGCGATCGCTCTGTGCCCTCGGCATGGCTGGCCTATCTAAATTCGTGCGCACTTCTTCAGCGAGCAAGCCAATTGCGCCGCCGTAGCGAATCACTTCGGTTAGATCGCTGCGGTGAATAATCGCCTCAAAGCAGGGGGCTTCGTCTTCGCCGACGGGCGGCAGCTGAGCCGAATCACCCACAAACAAAAGCTGAGTGCGCTGCGTAAAGCTAGAGACTTCTCTGACCAGCAAATCCCACATTTCTTGATTGATCATGGAGCATTCATCTACCACAATCAGGTCGTATTCGGTAGTGAGCTTGGCGCGATTGCGATCCGGCTCAAACTTCTGCCCGCCGGTTTCTTTGTCGATGACGGGCTTTAAGCCCAGCAGCTTGCAGCAGGTCATACAATCGACCTCACAGCCCCAGCGATAGGCCATCGCCTGCAATACCTTGGTCGCCTTGTTGCTCAATGCCGTTAGCGCAATGGGCCGACTGTCGCGCTGCTGCTGAAGCCGGGTGATCAGCGCTTGCAATAAAGTGGTTTTGCCGGTGCCTGCGTAGCCCGTGAGCAAATATATTTTCTCGTCGCTTTGGACAAAGTTTTCGAGCGCCTGTAAAGCTTCCCACTGCTGATAACTCAGCTCAATTCCGGGCAGCACCTCCGGGATGGCCTCCACACTGCCTGAATTTGAGGCGCGGCTAGTAGATTGAGGCATGAGCTGCATGAGCGATAAAGCGGGTTAGAAGCGGATTGGAAGCGGCGTTTTTCTCATTATGCCTTAATCTTTAGATCGCTTAAAATCATCAGGTTCTCAGACTGCGCTCCTCAAAATCGCTAAAATTCTATAGTTGCTTTAAGGAACCAGCGCTTTTTTATGATTTATTTACCGTTAGCTGCGCGCGTTTGCTTAGCGCTGATTTTTTTGAATGCAGGGGTGAATCATCTGCTCGGCTTTGCGGACTTTGTGCCGACGATTGCCAGTAAAGAGCTCCCGTTACCAGAGCTGTTGGCAGTTGGCGCGATCGCGTTCCTTCTACTCGGCTCACTGTCGCTTTTACTCGGATTCAAAACTCAAGTGGGCGCGATTTTACTTATTTTGTTTTTGATCCCAACCACGCTGGCTTTTCATCCGCTCCCCTCTGATCTGGGCGGCTTTCTCAAAAATTTAGCGCTCATTGGCGGGCTCTTAATGACGATTGCAAACGGCCCTGGGCTAATTAGCTTAGATAGCCGCAAGTAAGCAGTAATGAGATGAGTCAGCCCAAGTCTGAGCGATGTCTATGTAATAGTCAAAAGCCGTTTAAGCGGTGCTGTGGCCCTTATTTGGCGGGTGAGGCGCTGGCCCCGACGGCGGAGGCTTTGATGCGATCGCGCTAC
>QBMP01000392.1:524-3500 GCA_003242115.1 Phormidesmis priestleyi | reverse complement strand
ACTTAGCGCTAGCCGACAGTGCCCCGCTCTGGCTGGACTGGCAAATCAATCAGCTTTTAGGCGATCTCGATCTCAAACAAGCCGACCAGTTTCAGCAGGCTTCTCAAGCGGTCGTCACGCTACTCAGCGATATTGCCAACGCCGACACCCGCACTCACTACATCCGCTACTGCTCAGAAATTTTCAGCCAGGGTGATGGTCGCATTGTGCCCTTACTGGCCGAAAATCTCCTCGCCCAGGTGCGCCGGAAGCGCCGCAGCCCCGGCAACCAAACAGATAGTAAATCGGGCGGTAAATCTCACGATGTCCAAATCCTTAACCGTAGCTTCCTTGAAGAAGCCGAAGCCGCCCTGCTGCGCATTTTTATTCACAGCCCTGAGCATCGACTGACGATTATTGAAGGGCTAGAAACTCGGGATCTAGGCTTCAATTTTACGCATCACCGGGCGCTCTGGCGGACGCTTACTGAGCTGAGCGCGCTTGAATCGCAGGCCAATTCGCAATCTCCTGAGCCCACGCTGCTTGAAACGTTGCGCAATTTCTCGGCTGAATCTACCGGCCCGCTCTCGCAGGTGCATCACTTGCTGTATCTCGAAGAAAAAACCCGTTTAGACGTCATTAGAGAACCCTTGGTCATCCGCGCTGCGATCGCCTGTCTTGAAAAAAACATGTGCGAAAAACGCTATCGCCTCCTGCTAAATCTTTGGTCAGACAGCGATTTTTCTAGCTCTCCCGAGCAGCACAGCCAGTACCAAAAGAAAATTATTGCCGAAAAAAACCGCATTGCTCAGCTCGAAAAAGAGCGCAGCGTCGATTTTGCCGATTTGGCTAGCGTCCCTTGGGTAAAGGCATAAGGGCAATCTAAAGTTGACCCTAAGCGCAATTTCCGACATGGCCACACCTAATTCGCAAGATCTCGCCCAGGATTTAGGCAAATACGGTGAAGAGTTGGTCAGCCAGTGGCTGCTGAAAAAAAACTGTATCGTGCTCGAACGCCGCTGGCACAGCCGCTTTGGTGAAATTGATTTGATCGCTCAGGGCGACAGCGGCGAGGGCAATCTGAGATGCAAAATGCTGGCTTTTATTGAAGTCAAAACTCGCAGCCAAGGAAATTGGGATGCCGACGGACTGCTAGCAGTCACCCGCGCTAAGCAAAAAAAGCTGCGCACGACAGCCCGCTACTTTTTAGTACGCCATCCTCACCTTTGTGAACTGCCCTGCCGTTTTGACATTGCTTTGGTGTGCTGTCAGGCCCAACCGCCGACTGATCGCCTCAGCTTACAGATGCCCCACAGCCAGCGCTATCTCAGCCTGCAAAGCTACATTCGAGATGCCTTCTAAAGCCTCCCAAATCTGCTATGCCAGCGTTTCAGGGCAGTAGCCCAGCCCAGTCACAAACTGCTCACGGAATTCTTCAATCTCACAGCGATCAGGTTTGCCGTGAGAGACCACCGCGATTTGATAGCGTCGCATCACATCTACCGCCGACTGGCCCATTTCCAGGCCCCATAGCGCCATCCTGACCCGAATTCCGGGCTCGTAGGCAGTGCCGACTTCGTTCAAGAACGCCAGAAAATTCATCTGAGCTTGCTGGCTGACACTCTCATGCAGCTTCACCTTCACAATCCAGCCATTTATTTGATGAATGACGGTTGTAAACTCTAGCGGCAGTTGGGTGGCACATAGCAATCGTTCCACAACCCGTAAGGTCAGACTCGCATTCGTCAGGTAGTAGATGTATTCCATCGTCTAAGTTAGGTGGGTGCTACAGTCTTGTAATTTTGATTGAAAAACGCACTAGCACAGTTGCTACAACAGTTGCTATATCAGTGCAAAAAACCAAATAACGAATGCAATAAAAGCAATCAGCGCCAGTTTTAATGAAAGCTCGTTTAAGTATCTCTAGCCTTTGCTGTCGGCTAACTTTCCGGATGGCAACCGATTAGCCATAAGCTGGAACTAAGGCTCTTGATGAGTCTGATAACAAATTTTCTAAAATCTCTAACTTTATTATGGCGCAGTGTTCCTCAGAATCTTCACCCTTTAAAGTTAAATAACGAATTAAATGATTGGGTGAGCGATCGCCACCTCCCTTCCACCATGAAGTCTGACTCATCCACTAGGCGTGACTTCCAGCTCGCGGCCTACCACTATGATCTACCCGCAGCTTTCATTGCCCAAACGCCGGTAACGCCGCGAGACAGCGCCAAACTGCTCGTTGTCGATAGCCAGATGACGCATCAGCATCGTCATTTTAGAGATTTGGCTGATCTGCTTCTGCCAGGAGATCTGTTAGTGATTAACAATACGCGGGTGATTCCAGCGAGGCTGATCGGCCAAAAACCCAGTGGGGCTAGCGTCGAAGTTCTGCTGATAGAGCCGCTTACAGATGGTCGCTGGCTAGCGTTAGTCAAACCCGGTCGGCGGCTTCAGCCCGGCAGTCAGATTACCTTCGGAGATCCCAAAGCTCCGGTGATGACAGCGCTGGTTGAAGCGCGCGATGAGCAGACTAAAGGACGAATTTTACGTTTTATTGCGCATACCGATAAGCTCAGCCCTGAGCGCAATGAACACAGCAGATCAGAAAACGGGTTCGAGTCTTCCTCTGCTGCCGTCGAGGCGCTGATTTATCAGCTTGGCCAGGTGCCGCTGCCGCCTTACATCACCCATTCAGAGTCTTTGCCTGAGCAGTACCAGACTATTTTTGCTGAGCGTCAGGGCGCGATCGCTGCTCCCACCGCCGGACTCCACTTCACTGAACGCCTTTTAGCCCAACTCGCCCAGCAAGGCATCGACACGGCCGAAATCACGCTACATGTAGGTATCGGCACTTTTCGACCCGTAGAAGCCGATGACATTGAAGCGCACCAAATGCATCAAGAGCGCATCGAAGTGCCCGCCGCCACCGTCAAAAAAATTGAGCACACTAAAGCTAGAGGCGGTCGGGGGATTGCCGTTGGCACTACCCCTACGCGC
>QBMP01000392.1:0-514 GCA_003242115.1 Phormidesmis priestleyi | reverse complement strand
CGGCTATTTGCGGCGAGCTGCAACCCTACCAAGGCAGAACCGAGATCTTCATCTATCCCGGCTATCAGTGGCAGGTAATTGATGGCCTGATTACCAACTTTCATTTACCCGAATCCAGCCTGCTAATGATGGTCAGTGCCTTGATTGGACGGGAGCGGCTAATGGCGCTGTATGAGGAAGCTAAAGCACAGCAATACCGCTTCTATTCCTTTGGCGATGCCATGCTCATTTTGCCAACAGCGACCGTGAAACCGTCACTATAAAAACCGTCAGTATGAACAAAACATTGCCATAAAGAAAGCGCTTCCCCGAAGGAAAGCGCTTTCTTTATGAATCTGAATCGGAACGCTAGGCGTCTAACCCAAGGATTCATCGTAATTACTCAACTTAAATCACTAAACCCAGAGAAACTAGGCAGCGATAGAAGGTGCAGTCAAAGCGACAGGCGCAGCTTCACCAGCAGCCAAGTCAAGCGGGAAGTTGTGAGCATTGCGCTCGTGCATTACTTCCATAC
>QBMP01000391.1 GCA_003242115.1 Phormidesmis priestleyi | reverse complement strand
GACAACGGGTTCAATTCTTTTAATGCTGGATTTAACGGCGGTAGAGACGGCGGGCACCTTTATTGGGGCTTGGGGACTGGCGCAGGCGATGGCGCGAGGCAGCGCTTCAGTGCTAGGCGGCGGCTTACTATCTGTGGGTAAAAATCTAACCGGGGCAGCGGCCGTCGTTGAACCGACGGCTGAGCAATTGCTTCCGGCTTATGCGCTGGTATTTGTAACGCAGGCGGTGGGGATGCTGGTGGCTATTGCCCTAGTCAGCCGCGTCGATATTGAAGAATTTCAGATGGATGCAAAACGAGCGATCGCCGCCGCTTTAGACAATGATTTGGATTAGCACATGGCAGATGTCCTGGTCATCATCCCGGTGTTAAATGAAGCTGAAACGATTGCTGGGGTGATTAATAGCTTGCAGCAGCAGGGGCTAAGTCAGATTTGTGTAGTGGATAATGGGAGCTGCGATCGCACCGCTGACATTGCGACAAATGCTGGGGCCATCGTTATTTCAGAGCCTCGAAAAGGCTACGGTCAAGCCTGCTGGAGCGGCTTACAAACGCCTGAAGCAGTGCAAGCTGAGTGGATTTTGTTTTGTGATGGCGATGGCAGTGATGATCTTTCGCAGTTGCCTGATCTGCTGGCTTTACGCGCTGAGTATGCGCTGGTTTTAGGGAATCGGCGAGGAACTCAGCAGGGGCGATCGCAGCTTACCCCTGTGCAAAGTTTTGGCAATTGGCTAGCGACTTGGCTACTCAAGCTGGGCTGGGGCGTGAGGTATGACGATTTAGGGCCTCTGCGGCTGATTCGCAAAAGTGCGCTCGATCAGTTGGAAATGCGCGATCGCGGTTTTGGCTGGACAATAGAAATGCAGGCCAAAGCGGCGGAAGCTGGCTTCAATATTTGTGAGCTGCCAGTCAACTATCGGCCCCGTCAGGGCGGTAAATCCAAAATTTCGGGTACCGTCATGGGCAGTGTGAAAGCAGGGCGGGTGATCTTAACCACGCTGGCGCAGCTTTATTGGCAGAAAAGCCTACAGCAGAGGGGTCAAAAAAGGGGTCAAAAAAGAGTCCAAAAGCTCATTCAATCGATGCAATCGGTTTGGGCACAGCGGCTATTGCGATCGCTCAGTGTGGTGTTGCTAGTGGCCGGGAGTCTGTGGGCGGTGCCGCAAGGTGATTTTTTGCACGATCCTCAGGCGGTGCCGCAGTTTTGGCTAGCAATGGGACTGATGAGCGTCGGCTATGGGCTCAGTTGGGGGCTGCAAACAGCGCCTAGTAGGTGGTTTTGGGCAGGTGCGATCGCCCCTCGCCTGATTCTGTTGGCTATGCATCCCGGCGACGACATTTGGCGCTATCTGTGGGAAGGCTACCTGCAAACTCAGGGGCTCAATCCCTATCTCATTGCTCCCGATGATCCTGAGGCGATGGCTTTCAGATTTGACTGGTGGAGCCAAATCAATCATCCCGACCATGCGGGCATTTATCCCCCGGTGGCGCAGCTAGGTTTCCGACTGCTGGCTTCTATTAGCTCCTCAGTTAGCCCCTCAGTTAGCCCCTCAGTGCTGCTGTTTAAGCTGTCATTTGTCGCCGCTGATCTATCCGTTTGCTGGCTGCTCAGCCGTCGGTTTGGCCATGCGGCTACGCTGCTCTATGCCTGGAATCCGCTGGTTATTTACAGCTTTGCAGGCGGCGGTCATTACGATAGCTGGTTTTTGCTGCTGCTAGTAGCGGCTTGGCTGACGTCAGAGCAAGCGTTACTGACGCCGCTGAACGCTGAAAATAATTCGGGGCATTGGCGATGGAGCGCAGTAGGAAGCGCTTTGTTGCTAGGACTGAGCATTGCCACAAAGTGGATGTCTTTGCCAGTGTTGGGATTTTTGGCTTGGCGATCGCGCTGCTGGCGCTGGCGTTGGGCCATTGGCTTAGGGTTCATTGGGCTGCTGCCGCTAACCCTAGCACTTTTGCCCTTTAGCCAAGACCGCCTGTTTGCCGCGCTGCCGCTAACCACCGACTTCGTCACCTATGGCCGCAGCGCCGCCTTAATCGGGCCTTTTATCGATAGCCTTTGGCCAACAGCAACGCAGCCCGACTGGCTCAAAACCAACGGCATCTATGCAGTGCCTTTAGTCGCCATATTGCTGTGGAATGCACTGCGCCTAGACCGAACTCATCAGCGAGATTCACCTTCCTCTCCCATAGAGCCCATAGAGCCCATAGAGCCCTTCTCTCCTTTGGAGCCCATAGAGCCCTTCTCTCCTTTGGAGCCCTCAGAGCCCTCAAACAGCTTAGACATCGGCCCATTCACCGAACGCTATCTGATCGCCCTCCTGCTCCTATCACCGATCATTCATGCCTGGTACTTTACTTGGCTAGTGCCGTTTGCGGTCGCGAGCCGCAACTGGGGGATTCGGCTCGTTAGCCTATCGGCGTTTGTTTACTTTGCCTTGCCGCACAATTTGGCGACCGGAACGGCAGGCTGGGTGCTCAGCCCGGTGCAGCAAGGGGCGCTGTGGGGGCCATTTATCGTCGGTTTGGGGATATCGACTGTTGGGCCTAAACGCCAGCCATAGCCGCTAAACTGCGCAGCAAGAACTTATGGCTTTCTCAGCAATATTTCAGTTTCAAGCCGTTGTATAGACCTGACAGCTCGTTCTAAAGCATTCGGCTTTAAAAAATTATGACTCTCAAAAAATGCGCCTCAAAACGCCCCTTAAAACATTATCTGGTGGCGGCGCTCATCCCTGCACTGATGGTTGTGAGCGGGTGTACGGCCGCTTCGGCGCTAAAAGAACGGGAGGGGAGTTCGGCGATCGCTCAAACATCCACCCCTGAATCATCCACTTCCCAATCCGCCACAGCTCGTGCAGCCGATACCGTCAATATTCCTGCCTTCGCAAAAGTTCTCACGGCCTACGTCAATGATACAGGCTTGGTCGATTACGACCGCTTACAAACCAACCGTCAAGACTTAGATGCCTTTAATGCCTCTGTGCAGCTTGCTCAGCCGGGCGACTATGCCAACTGGAGCGAAGCCGATCAGATTGCCTTTTTAATCAATGCCTACAACTCACTGACGCTCAAATCGATTATTGACGAGTCACCGATTAAAAGCAGCATTAAAGATATTCGCGGCGTTTGGCAGTTCAAGCGTCACGGCATTTTGCAAGATGAAAAAACCTTAAACAACATTGAGCATGACATGCTGCGGGCCAACTTTACGGAGCCGAGAATTCACGCCGCCTTAGTCTGCGCTGCCCTGAGCTGCCCCTATCTGCGTCAAGAACCGTTTACCGGCGACAATTTAGACGCACAGCTAGATGATCAGGTGAAAATCTTTTTGAGTCGCCCAGAGGTATTAACCATTGATAAAGCCAACAATGAGGTTCAGCTCTCGGAGATTTTTAGCTGGTTTGGTCAAGACTGGATCGCCGGATTTGGCGTTGAGGCTGGCTTTGCCGGGAATGAAAAAGAAAAAGGGCTCTTCAGGAATTCCCGTGGTGGGCACTAGATGTAGCGTTCAGCCAAAGCCGA
>QBMP01000390.1 GCA_003242115.1 Phormidesmis priestleyi | reverse complement strand
GGAAACAGAAGTCACTGAGTTTTTGGTTGAGGGGAAAACGGTCAAAGGCGTGAAGGCGCTGGATCAGCGCAGTCATGAGACGATTGAGTTTTTGGGCGATCGCGTCATTTGCAATATCGATCCTAAAAAAGCGGCTCAGATGATTGGCCTGCAAAAATTTTCTTGGGGAATACGGCGCAAGCTGAACTACGAATACTCGCCCTCGAACTTTATGGCCTACTGTGCGGTGAAGGATTTAGACTTGCGTGAGTATGGTTTTGGCTCCTGGAACACCTTTCACAGTGAAGATCTTGACCTGAATGCGGCCTTCAGGCGGATGTACGAAGAGAATGATTTTTCTCGGCCTAGCTTTGCGATTACCACGCCGACACTGTTGACCACAGCCAACCGTGATTGCCCCGAAGACTGTCAGATCATTGAATTTTTAACAGTGGCAAACTATCAGTATTTTGATGAACTGCTCAAGCGCGATAGAAAAGCCTACAACCGCAAAAAAGAAGAGATCCTCGAAACCATACTCGACATTGTAGAAAGAGATTACATTCCTAACTTTCGGAAGCATTTGGTCTTTAGAATTACCGGCTCTCCGACCACCAATGAACGCTTTTGCCGGTGCCCGCAAGGCAATTCTTATGGCTCTAGCCTCACCCCTAAAAATATGGGACTAGGACGACTAAACCATAAAACGTCGCTTCAGCATTTTTACTTCTGCAATGCCTCTTCTGGCTATCCAGGGTTTGCGCCCACCTTTTGGACAGGGGCGATGCTGTACCAGCGTTTGTCGGGTGAACCCTTGCTAACAGCCGCTGCCTAGACAAGCTAAAACGGCTTTTTTGGAAGCTAACTTTGACGATCACGCAGGAGACTTTACCGATGAAAATCGCGGTTATTGGCGGCGGCGCTAGCGGCATGATTTCAGCTTATTTGTTGGATCAGCAAGGCCATGAAGTGACTGTATATGAGCGACAGCCTATCTTAGGCGGCCATATCCGCACGCTTAATCAAAATGTTGCACCGCAAACGGATTGCCCTGAGCTGCTGGAAATGGGCGTGCTCGAATTTTCTGCGGAGTTTAAGAACTTTCGGCGGCTGATGGAAGATTTAGCCGTGCCCTTAGAACCTGTAGAAATCGGATCGGGCCTCTTTTTTAAGGGCGGTCGTCACTTTCTCTCGCCAGTCATGGTCAAAAACAACTTTCGGGGGGCGCAGAAATGGCGCGAGCTGCTGCGGTTAGATGCGCTTTATGTCCAATCTCTTGGGCTGTGGATAAAAACCCATCGCGCCCACATAGAACAATTAGCGGGTCAGCCCCTATCAGCGTATTTCACCCCAGAAAACGATCAAACAATCTGGCTGAAGGCGCTGACTATGTACAGCTACTCTATGCCTTATGACGCGATTGACAACTTTCCGGCTCAGCTCGCGATTCCCTCCCTGCGGCGCTATGTATTTGGTCACTGGTTCCGGATTAAGGGCGGCGTGTATTCGTATGTTGAGCGAATTCTCTCGCGATTTTCAGGTGAGGTGCAGGTAGGGGCTGAAGTGGGGGCGGTTCATCGCACGCCTGACGCCGTTCAAATAGACGGGCAGCTGGGCGATCGCACTCGCTTTGCCCGCCAGTTTGACAAGGTTGTATTTGCTGCGCCGCCAGATCAGTTCTTACGACTGGTGGCTGATCCAAGACCGGATGAAATAAAGCGGTTTCAGGCTTGGCGACCCAACCATACCCAGACGATTTTACACAGCGATCGCGCCCTCTACAAACCCTACAACATCCAACGCGGCTCCGAGTTCGACTTCTTTCAAACCAACGCAGGCTGGGGCTACAACGCTTATCTCAATCAGCTATGCGGTATCACCTCCAAAACACCTTACAGTCTCGCTTTTAATTTGGAGAAAGAAATCTCTCCTGAGAAAATTGTTCAGGTGCAGCCGCACCACACCCCCTTCTACGATGCCGAATCTTTCCGATATCGAGACGAGGTGATCGCGGCCAACGGTGCGTACCATACCTATCATGCGGGTGCTTATCTGAGCGACGGTTTGCATGAAGGCGCGGTGACATCGGCAATGACGGTAGCAGCAGCGATCGCCTCGTCAGACGCTCCGCTCAAACAATCACAGTCTCAACTGGTCGCCTGAAGGATCGGGACGAAGCGCATAACGTCGCGCCTTCGGGTAGTGGGAAATATGCCATTGACTCGCAGCGGACGGCGGCGATCAGGCTGCTGGAACCGCATTTTGAGCACAAGCTGTTTTTGACGGCGACGCCACACAGTGGCTATCCTGAAAGCTTTACGGCGCTGCTGTTAGACGGGCAGCGGTTTGCAAGGGGCGTCCCGCCAGACCCAGTGCAGCTACAAACGGTGATGATCATAGAACTTACGCATTGACAGAGTAGCCAGCCTGTATGCTGGCAGAAGCCCCCTTCTTTTTGAGTGATTCCCTTGGAAGGCTGCGCCATCGCTAGGCCATGCGTGAGCTATCAAAACCATCTACAGCCCAGTGTAACAGGACGCTCTACACATTATTTCTGCTCTCAGAGCCGAAGTATGTGAGCTGCGTAAGGCTCTCAGAAACTTTGGCAGATTTGAGCCACGATAGCGTGAATCGGTTTTTATTACGCGAACGTTACACGCCCAAAGACCTCTTTGACGAGGTTAAAGGCGAGCTGAACCTAGAATCGGGGACGCTGAGCGTAGACGATAGTGTGGAAGACAAACCGTATCGCGACCCCAGCAAAAGTGCCCTAGTGGATTACTTTTACTCAGGCAAACACAAGCGACCGGTCAAGGGAAAAAACCTGATTACGTTGTACTACAGTGACCCCTCCGGTCATTCTTATCCGGTCAACTTTAGGCTGTATAACAAAGCGGAGAGAAAGACGAAGAACGACTATTTTAGAGAGAGGGTGCTTGAGGTTCAATCCTGGGGGTTGAAGCCGTCGTGGGTGACCGGAGACAGTTGGTATTCGAGCCTAGAGAATCTGAAGTTTATCAGAGACGAGAAAGTGGGTTTTCTGTTTGGCGTGGCGAATAATCGGCTGGTCTCGGTTGAGCGTGGCACATCAGTGCAGATAGTGACCCTAGAGATTACAGCTGATGGATTGATGGTCTATCTCAAGGCTTTTGGCTGGGTCAAAGTGTTTTGTGCGCCGTTCAAAAACGAGCCGCGATATTACATCTTGTATCGACCAGATTTAGAGGCTTTGAAACAGCTCCCACGAGAGACCTTTAAGCAAGTTCATAGTGAGCATTGGCAGATTGAATGTTTTCATAGAGTGATTAAACAAGTGTGTAATATTGAGCGCTTTTATGTGCGAGATGAACAGGCTATTCGGAATCACGTTTTTTGTGCGCTACGTGCTTTTTGCAAGCTACAGATGATGTGCATCAAAGGGATCATCAACAACTGCTATGAGATATCGCGTCAGCTGTTTGTGCCGGTCATTCGCCAGTTCATTCTAGAAAACGTGGAGGAGACTGCGTTCGCTTAGCATTGTCACACTGTATTTGTCAATGCGTAACTCCTAG
>QBMP01000038.1:19304-20650 GCA_003242115.1 Phormidesmis priestleyi | reverse complement strand
TCGGCTTTGGCTGAACGCTACATCTAGTGCCCACCACGGGAATTCCTGAAGAGCCATCGCAGCTCACATGAGGATGGCGATCGCGCCACCGATTCCAGCTATCTATGCCACTTTCTAGCAAGTTCACGTAGTCCATTCAAATATTTTATACGTGTTTACCCATTAATACGGTTGTCAGCCAACTTTAGATGCATTGCCGATAAGCAAAAATGACGCTAGCAGTTGAAAGCGCTCGGTATAAAGCCTGATGTTTAGCAGTTCTAGTAGCGCCTCTAGCAGCGCCAAATTCTACGCCTAGGTTTGATGAGGTAGAGTTTGATGGCGTTATTAGGATAGAGATTTTTGGCAATATTACTGTTGATTTTTGTAGTCGGGTTAGCGGCTGGTTTTGTCGATGCGATCGCGGGTGGGGGCGGCTTGGTCATGCTGCCAGCGCTAATTTTTAGCGGCTTGCCAGTCAGTAGTGCGATCGCGACCAACAAACTCTGCGGTACCTTTGGCGCACTTGCCAGCTCACTAAAGTTCGCCCAGTCCAAACAAATTGACTGGTGGGCCTGTGTGGCGATGGGTATCCCCGCTGTTATCGGAGCCTATGCGGGCAGTCGCAGCATTGGCCTATTGCCTGCCGCCTGGGCAGAACCTGTCGTAATTACGCTGATGGTAGCGATTACGCTGTTTGTAATCGTCAAGCCTAACTTTGGCATGGCCTCCGCGACGGCTGCTCAAGCGCTTCCGGATCAACCGCTTTCAAATCAATCTTCTCTTAATAAATCTTCTCTTAATAAATCTTCTCTTGGTCAATCTCCGCCGAATCAAAAACAACTCTCGCCTGCTCGCTTAGTGAGCGGTGTTGTTGCCGGAGGTGTAATCGGCTTTCACGATGGATTCTTTGGCCCCGGCACCGGCATTTTTTTGGTCTTCGCGCTGCTTTCACTTTGGTCATTAGACTTTTTGCGCGGCACAGGTTCCACCAAAGTTATCAATTTGTTGACTAATCTCACTGCTCTCATTACGTTCGCGGCCAGTGGTGACATTGACTACTCTAAAGGTATTTATGGGGCCTTTGGCGTTGGCTTGGGCTCTTTTTTGGGCGCGACATTTGCCACCAAAAAGGGTGCAAAACTGATCAAGCCAATTTTTATTACCGTGACTGTCGCACTGGTCACCAAGCTACTGATTAACTACGCCCATAGATGATACGAGATACGCCCATAGATGAATTGCCGAATGAATCAACAGGTGAATTGACAGATGAATCGGCTGGCCCTAAAGAAGAACACTGGAGAAGACCCAAAGGTTGCTAGCATAAAGCCATTGCAAACTTAAACAAAAGAACATTTTTATGA
>QBMP01000038.1:10746-19294 GCA_003242115.1 Phormidesmis priestleyi | reverse complement strand
TGTCCACCATCTAAATAACTCTCGTTCTCAGCGCATTCTTTGGCTATTAGAAGAACTCGGCGTAGACTATGAGATCAAACGCTACGAGCGCGACCCTGAAACCATGCTGGCTCCAGATTCACTGCGTCAGGTGCATCCTTTGGGCAAGTCGCCAGTCATTACAGATGGTGATTTAACCTTGGCTGAATCGGGCGCGATCGCAGACTATCTCGTCAACCGCTACGACAACGGCCAGCTTGCCCCTGAGCCAAATACCCCCGAACGCCTGCGCTACACCTATTGGCTCCACTACGCAGAAGGTTCAGCCATGCCGCCTTTGCTGCTAGATCTGGTTTTCACCCAGGTGAAAAAGAGAGCACCTTTCCTGATCCGCCCAATTGCTAGAGCGATCGCGGGCAAAGCCCAAAGCTCATTCATTCAGCCTCAAATCGCGCTTCATCTTGACTATATGGAAGCCGAACTTCACAAAGCCGAATGGTTTGTCAGCGACCAATTCACTGCTGCTGATATCCAACTGAGCTTTCCGCTAGAAGCCGCCGCAAATCGCGCTGAATTGAACGCTAGTCGTCCCAAGCTGATGGCCTTTTTATCGCGCATTCACGCTCGTCCGGCCTATCAAAAAGCGCTAGAAAGAGGCGGTGAATACGATCTGATCAAGACATGATTTGCGTGATCTGTTGACCAACACTCTGTTCGAGATTGACCTGTTCAGCAGAACCGCGATAATCGCTGTTATCAGCGTCAGACCCACAGCATAAATGAAAGGACGGCTCGTAAAAATTGCCATAAATTCAAAGAGTCCGCCGCTAAATGCTTGGACAAACACATCGATCAAACAAACCGGCTCTCCGGCTGACGTATACGAAAATCCAGCCACTCCTTTTGTCATAAGCTTTATTGGCTCAGTCAATGTTCTCTCTCCAGAGAGTGCTGGCGAGTTTGGCAGATAGTTGGGTAAAAAGCTGTTTTTACGACCGCATGACATCAAAGTTTTGTCCGCTAGTAATAGCCCATGTTGGTCGCGAATATTTCGAGCATCTCCAGCCTCAGCAAACCGTTTTCTTGCGTCTCAAAAATGTCCGAACCTTCGAGCGTCAAAATCAAGGCGTCCTTGCCAGCGCCTAAATCGAATTCGCCCAGTCTTTTGCCCAAGCTAAAATCTTATGAACGCGCTCTAAAGTCGGTGCTTCAGAATAGAGCCTGAGCACCGGCTCCGTGCCACTGAAGCGAATCAGCAGCCAGCTACCGTCTGTCAGATTAAACTTATAGCCGTCGATGGTGAGGCAGTTGGCAACTGCTTGAGTGGCAATTTCTGCTGGCGTATTCGACTGCAAAGCCGCCACCAGATTGGCGCGCACTTCCATATTTGCCAGGGGTAAATCAATTCGATCATAGGCTGAGCTGAAGCCAGTTTGCTGACGCAGCGAATCATTGAGCTCACCAAAATCTTTGCCGCTTTGCACCACGGCCTCTAGCAAATACAGCGCCGAAAGCAGCGCATCTCGTTCAGGAATGTGATGCCCGTAGCCAATGCCGCCCGATTCTTCACCGCCAATTAGCACATCGGCTTCTAACATGCGATCAGCAATAAATTTGTAGCCAATCGCGGTTTCATGCAGCGGTAGGCCATACAGCTTCGCCAATGCCGGAAACAAATTCGATCCGCTAATCGTTTTTACCACTTCGCCAGTCATGCCTCGGCGCTGGGTGAGGTGCTCCATCAAAATCGGAATCAGGACTTGAGAGCTGAGAAAGTTTGCATTGCCATCCATTCCGGCAATGCGATCGCAATCTCCATCAAAAATCAGCCCCACCGTCAAAGCACCTGCCACAGCATCCATCGCTTTGTCATGCGTCTTAATCGCTTCAAACAGCTTCGGAATGTACTGTGGCAACGGCTCCGGCGCACCGCCTTCAAACAGCGGATCGGCGTCTCCATTAATTTCATTCACCTCACGCTGTAGCAGCCGCTTGAGCCCAGTGGCCGCCGCCCCGTGCATCACCTCAGCAAACACGCTCAGCTTACCGTCATCTAAGGCTTGGCGAATCGCCTCAATATCCACCATTGATTGCAGAGCGCTGCAATAGCTCGGCCAAGGATCAAAGAGCGTAATGCTGCCGGGGCTGCTTGCCTTGGGCGCTTCCTGCTGCAATCTATCCTCAATTTTCTGCGTCACCTCCGGCGGCACCGATCCGCCAAACGCGCTTTTGACCTTCAGCCCGTTGTAAGCCGCTGGATTGTGACTCGCTGTAATCACGATCGCGCCTAGTGCCTGGGTATCGAACGCGGCCCAGCTAAAGGCAGGTGTGGGCGCAAAGCATTCAGAAAGCTGGACATCGTAGCCTGTAGCCGCGATCGCCTCAGCCGCATACCGAGCAAAATCAGGCGACAAAAACCGCCGGTCATACCCCACAATCACCGTCTTACTGCCATTCTCGCCATAGGTTTCTTCTAGCACCTGAGCCGCTAGCGCTGCCACCTTGCCCACCCTATCAAAGGTAAAATCAGCCGCGATAATGCCTCGCCAGCCGTCCGTCCCAAACTTGATTTCTTTGCCAACAAAGGTCGAGGGAGAAACTGAAGCCATGATCAGGTGCAGTGAAGGTTACGAAAAGTTTACCGACAGACGTGGCCAAAATACTAGCGCCCCCGACACCATTTTATCCCTGCTTTAAGATTGCTTTATCTCGGCTAACTTTTTGCAGCTAAGCGATTAGCACTTGTGATAGTCTTGTTAGGCACTAGCTCTAGCCACCTAGAGCGACCATCATCGGGCATCATCGGGATGTGGCGCAGTTTGGTAGCGCACTTCGTTCGGGACGAAGGGGCCGTGGGTTCGAATCCCGCCATCCCGATTTTTATTCGATAGGCTCGATGCTGGTAGATGGCCTATATTGGCTCCTCAGAAGCCTGTATTTCGTCCAAGATGGATTGAATCACAGGTCTTAGTTCTGGCAAATCTTCGTGGGCGGTACGCCAGACGGTTTCGAGACTGACGCCGAAATAGACATGCGCTATTTTGTCTTGCATACCAGCGATGTCTTTCCAAATGATTTTGGGATATTGTTCGCGTATGGTTAATGGAATTTGCTTAGTCGCCTCTCCGACAATTTCAAGGGCACGAGTCAGAGCCAGCACTGTTTTGTCATCGTCTTTAAATTCTTCAAAGGCCATGCCTTCTATAAAGCTGTGAGCTAAGTCAATATGAATCAGAATGTCGTTGAGGTAGTCACGGATGTCTCGATTGACCATAGGTAAACCACTTCCTGCAATATTCTTTTGCCAATGTAAGGCTTTAAGGCTCTTTTCATGACTAGATCGACTTTTTTCCCTAGTGCATCGCTGATGTAGTTTTCTATATGGCAATATGTGAAAAGACCAAACTTGAAGCTAGGGTCGAACTCAACGAGAATGTCTACATCGCTGGTTTCGGTTTGCTCGCCGCGTACGTATGAGCCGAAAATACCAAGTTCGGTAATGTGGTAGTCGCGCTGAAGGGTAGGCTTTAGCTCAGCAATTTGGGCTTTGATGATTTCTAACGGTTCCATACAGTTATAAAGGGCGTAGGCTCCTTCTATTGTGTCGCAAAAGGGTCAATAATTCTTTGATGTATAGCAGTCGCTACACAGGTCAAAACGCTAGCTAAAGTTCAAGATTTGCAACAACTACGCTTTCCTTAAACGATATACTGCCGACGGCTAAGAAATGAACTAGCTAGCCCTGCTACTGCTGGGGTTCTGGCCTTTCAAAAGTCCAGTCGTTAGCCGTCGAGAGTATACTTCTGTTGACTCAGGACTCAAAGCGCCGCTGAAACAAACTGAAATATCGGGTACGCCAATTAGTACAGCTTGGTCAGACTCATCCCGTCTGTAAACGGCTTCTTCTACGACAACTCGGTACTTCGGTCGAACTTTCGGGCCGAGTAGATTGGCCACCGCCACAATAAAACGGCTGTGGAGATTCGGCCAAGTTGTAGGATTTTCCAAATACGGATTCATACCAGGGAACGGAGATCCCATAGCAATGCGCCTCAGACCTTTGCATGTAGCTACAGTTTAACATCGGAGAAAGGATAGCCTCCTACAATCGTCTGCAATCAATCGTCTGCAATAAACTTAGACGTTTTTAATCTTAGATATGGTAGGAAATTGGTAGTATGGATTTTCATAAATCGCTTAGACCTTTTGCACTCAATGATTAGAGAAATCTTAATACTTCGTCCGAGCCGAAGGAGCCGTGGATACTCTACGAGAAACAGGCTACGAATCTCGCTATCTCAATTTTTCTTTAGAGGGTATTGAAATGTCTGCAACTCTCCTCAGCAATCGTTACAAAGTGCTGAATGTGCTGGGCAATGGTGGTTTTGGTACGACTTTTCTGGTCGAAGATACGCAGATGCCTTCAAATCGACGGTGCGTACTGAAGCAGCTAAAGCCTATTCACGATGAAACCCCTGAACTCCGTCAACTGATTCAAGATCGCTTTCAGCGAGAGGCCGCCACACTAGAGATGCTTGGTGAGGCACATGAGCAAATTCCATGTCTCTATGCCTATTTTTCAGAAGCTGAACAATTCTATTTGGTTCAAGAGTGGATCGATGGGGTGACAACTGCACAGAAGGTGCAGCAAGAAGGTAGGCAAAGTGAGCAAGCTGTAAAGGCCATGATTGCTGATTCATTAGATGCGATCGCCTTCATCCACAGCAAAGGTATCGTCCATCGCGATATCAAACCCGACAACATTATTCTGCGCCACCAAGATACAAAGCCGATACTGATCGATTTTGGTGCGGTCAAAGAGACGATGAATACTGTTATTAATAGTCAGAACTACAGCACTCGCTCAATTGTTGTTGGGACACCAGGCTACATGCCTATCGAACAGATCTCCGGCAGACCTGTGTACGCAAGCGATATCTATAGCTTGGGTATGACCGCCATCTACATGCTAACGGGTAAAATTCCACAAGAAATAGTCAGCGATCCCACCTCTGGTCAACTTCTGTGGCGAAAACATTCGCCTAACGTCAGTCTTGGCTTCGCAGACTTTTTAGACCACGCTATTCACAGCAGTGCACAAAACCGCTTTTCTACTGTTCAAGCAATGCAGGCTGCTCTGAAGCCACTCACAACCGATACAGCCCAAACGCAGATAAGTCAACTGCCGGATAGTCATGCGAACGGCATTCAGCCATCTTCGACTCAACCTATGGTTTCATCGCTGCCAACACCCGCGACGACCAATACCAATACCCTAGTCGTCGCGCCTGCCGACATACACAGCAGCTATCAACCCCCAACTCCATCTGATAACAAGCCTGCCTCATCTTCAAAGAATGCTTGTAACTACTCAGGCTCTACATTTAGCTTTCAACAATGCTGAAAACGCTATAGGTAGCGATCAGGATTTTCCTTTTTTCGATTGAAAATCCGCCGATTCTCAATAAGGGCAGATTTATTTGGGTTATTGAGAATCTATTTTTTGGCATATTCGCTGAAACGCTTTCAGAACGGACTTCAACAGTTTTTTGTCATAGCCTGAGTAGTTACGAATGCTTTTATCTTTGGGGGAATTGTGGGTGTCAGCATTTTAATTGGATCTGTCATAGTAGTAAGAAGTTTTCCCAAGTCAATAGGGTCAATGACGGTCTCTGCAACAGAATCGCCAACAGTCCCTACCGCAGAGCCGCTAACAGAATTACCAGCAGAATCACCAACGGTTCCTGCTACAAACATACCTTCACCTGTCCCTGTTCCTTCGCCCGTAGCTACACCTGTTCCTGCACCGGCATCTACACCCTCACCGCCTATCGAGGTTGAGTCGTTCCCTGTCGCAGAACCTGTAGCACCTGAATTTTCTTGGAAGTTTATGGGCACGGCAGCGTCAGGCGAAAGTGTTTCTGTTAATACGAGCAGTATTCGTCTATCAGGTAGCTCTGTTGATTTTGAATACAAAATAGGCGAAGAGTTGATAGTGGCCAGTGCCGACTGTGGTGAAAATCGCTGGTATGTAGAAGAGTACGGCTGGTATTCACCCCAAAGTTCAGCAACACAAGCAATGCTGAACTTTGTCTGTCAATGACGGCTGAACCTGCCAGAGCGTTTTCGAGGCGCGCTCCCGATTAAGTCTATTGTCTACACATGCCAAATTGGGTATAATTTTCTGGTGGGGTAGAGGTATGGCAGATAAGCAAATTTATTGGATAGGATCTTCCAAAGGCGACTTATCCAGTTTTCCACGGGAAGCGAAACGAAAGGCTGGTTTCCAGATCAGAGCTATTCAAAGGGGGCAGAAACCAACTGATTTTAAGCCAATGCCGACCATTGGCAAAGGTGCTGAAGAAATTCGTATTTGGACAGGAGATGCCTATCGAGTGTTCTACGTCTCTAGATTTGAAGAAGTTGTTTATGTGCTTCATGCGTTTCAAAAGAAGACACAAAAGACATCTAAACGAGATATTGAGTTAGGGCAAAAGCGCTACATAGAGATGCTTCAGTACAGACAAATACAAAAGGAGAATTGAAAAATGACTGACGAAAAATCCTCAAAGGCTGTGCTGGGTAGTGAAAACGTATTTGAAGATTTAGGCTTTGATATTGAAGAAGCTTTGAATCTAAAAGTGCGAGCCGATCTAATGCTAGATTTGCGGGCTCACATTCAAAAGCATGGCTGGACTCAAAAAGAGGCCGCAGAGTTCTTGGGAGAAACCCAGCCCAGAATCAGTAACTTAATGAATGGAGAAATCAGTCGATTCAGCATAGATAAGCTCATTAATCTTTTAGGCAAAATAGGCATGGACGTTAGGATAGAGGTAATTTCTAACGTTGCTTAGCCAGTACTGCATAGACTTCCTCGAAACATTGCGCTGTGGCCTATTTTCTCTCTCTCAGTTGCTATGACTTCAGACGATATAATTTTGCAAGCTAGGGGCGGTTGATTTTGTACGGAGCAGATCCGAAAGATAAGCATCCGATGAAGGGGTTTCCGCAAATCTGCTTCATTCAGAACACGGTGTCGAATCCTAATATCATTGTTGGGGATTACACGTATTATGACGATCCAGAAGATTCAGAAAATTTTGAGCGGAACGTTTTATATCATTTTCCGTTTGTTGGCGATCGCTTAATCATCGGGAAATTTTGTGCTTTGGCAAGAGACATCAAGTTCATCATGAATGGTGCCAATCACAAGCTAGATGGGTTTTCGACTTATCCATTCCAAATTTTTGGCAAGGGTTGGGAGAAAGTTACGCCTAAATCTGAAGAATTGCCTTACAAAGGCGATACGGTCATTGGTAACGATGTATGGATTGGCTATAAAGCGGTCGTGATGCCAGGGGTGAACGTGGGAGACGGAGCCATCATCGCGGCAAAATCAGTTGTTACGGCGGATGTTTCACCTTACACAATTGTTGGCGGCAATCCGGCCAAGCTTATCCGACAGCGCTTTGAAGATGATGTGATTCAGGCACTGCTCGAAATTGCTTGGTGGAATTGGGACATTGCGAAAATCACGCAAAATCTGGAGAGAATTGTAGCGGCGGACATACAAGCTTTAAGAAATTGTGAATAGCTCAAAATAAATAAGCAGCGACAATAGGGCAGTTTAATCCGCCTATCTCCGCTGCTTGTATGGAAGCTGTGTAAGTTGTATGGATTTTATCGAACGGTGTCGCGATCGCCCATCGTACTGATCGGCTTGATAAAATACAGCCCAATCAGCTTCACGCCAATCGTCGCGACATGCGGCAGCTTGCGCAATAGCTGAAGCACCTTCGGCCCACCGGACTGACTAATTTCGCTGATTGCTGCCGTTTGCTCAGTGCAAGCATCTAGCTCAGCAAAGAATTTGGGATTTTCCACATCCAAAACGATGGGGAATAAACGACCCGCCGACTCATTGGTCTTTTTAATCACTTCAATGTCGTATTCACGCGCATCAAGACCAAGCGAGGCATAAAAAGCCTTGCGCTGAATATCATTGAGATACATGGTGGCAAATACCGACAGCAAAAAGAAGCGGCACCACAACCGCGCTTTGAGATCATTCAAAAACTGCGGCTGAGACTTCATCATCGCGGCAAAAAAGTCGCCATGACGGTTTTCATCCTGACACCAGTTGTCAAAAAAGTTGAAAATCGGATAAATCGTATCGCCAGGATTCTGCTCTAAATGGCGGAAAATGGTGATGTAGCGCCAGTAGCCAATTTTCTCCGAGAGATAGGTGGCATAGAAAATAAACTTCGGCTTAAAGAAGGTGTAGCTTTTGCTCTTGGTCAAAAAGCCCAAATCAAGCTGAAGGTCAAAGTCAGACATGGCTTTATTCAAAAAGCCCGCGTGCCTTGCTTCATCCCGCGACATCAGATCAAAGCCTTCGGCTAAAATCGGATTGCGGCCTTTGAGCTTACGCGCTAGCTCTTTGTAGAGTAAAAAGCCGGAAAATTCGGCGGTGCAGGAGCGCTCTAAAAACTCAACAAACACCTGACGCTTTTCGCCTTGAATGTGATCCCACGCGCCATCGAACTGCTCGTTACGCACAAAGTGATGG
>QBMP01000038.1:3919-10736 GCA_003242115.1 Phormidesmis priestleyi | reverse complement strand
GCTAGAGACATCCATATTGGCCATCTCTTCAAAGTCGGTGGTGTAAAACCGGGGCGTCAAGATAGTGTCTTTGGACGGTGCTTTTACGCCAGGGCGAATTTCGTCAAACTGGTTTGTCGGCTGATTTCGTTGGGGTTTTGTCGCTACCATTGCTTCCTTATATTCAACCTAAATTCGCAAAAGTTATGAACATTAGTGTATCAAATTTGAATCTTTGTATCAGCGGTTTTTAAGAATCGCAACAATTATCGCAACAATTAGAGTCGGGTGGAGTCGGGCGATCGCACCTTGCCTGCCTCTTAGATCGCGCCGTAACTGCCTCTTAACTGCCCCTTGGACTGCCAAGCTTAAAGCCGCTTTACCAGTTAAATCGCTCTACCAATTAAACCGCTCTACCGCATCAAATAAATCCGTTCTGGGTTCTTCGGTGCTAGCAGCGGGGTCGGAGTCTTCATCAGGCTTTTGCTTGGCGTCATAAGCCGCTAGCTCAAGAGCCACCGCAGCTTGAATTTCTTCGTGGCTAGCAACCCCTTCGTAGGCATAGCGGTTATAGCCCCCACGCTCTACCAGGGTTTTGAGATAGGTAACGCGATCTTCAGGATTTGGGTGAGTGGAAATCCAGCTAGGCGCTCTAGGGCTATCGTCTTCTAGGCTCTGCTGATTGAGCGTGATCATCACATTGTGCAACCCATCAGCGGCGTAGCCAGCCGCTGCCAGAATTTGGGTGCCGACGATATCGGCTTGACGCTCCATCTGGCGGGAGTAGCCGCTGAGAAAGACGGTATTGATCAAGCCGCCATAAGGCAGGTACTGGGCAAGGCTGCTGCTGAGGTTGCCCTGGGTGGCAATTTGGAAGCCGTGAGAGAGCACGCTATGAGACAGCTCATGGGCGATGAGTCCGGCGAGTTCGGCCTCAGAATGAGTGTCGAGAATGGCTCCGGCATTGACAAAGACTTTGCCCCCAGGAAGCGCAAAGGCATTGAGGCCGGGATCGAGAATAACAAAAAATTCGTAGTCCAGATCGCGGCGACCTGTGACCGCCGCTAAGCGACTGCCCATGCCGCGTACGTAACCCAAGGCTTCTGAGTTTTGCAGCATCGGTAGCTGCCGCTGAACCTGGCTCGCATACTGAGCGCCAATCGCGTTTTCACCCTGCAATAGCATCAGCCCCGACTGAGCGGCGGTAATCGGCCCAAAGATGCTGCCCGTAAAGGCATAGCCTAGTACGCCGGTGAAAATGTTGGCGATCGCCCTATTGTTAATCACCGATCGGGTCTGCCCCTGAAAGCGATCCAGATTTTCTTTCGCGAGTTCAGCTTGAGCAGCGGCGGCAGGATGATTGGAGTTGAGCGCCACGAACTGACGAGAAGCGATCGCCGCTTCCAACCACTGCGATCGCGCCATCCGCATGTCTACCTGCGCCAAGAGCAAATCTGGCTGAGCGGGGTATAGCGTCAGCGCTTGATCGAGCACCGCAGTGGCTTCTTCTAGGCGACCGGCTGATCGCAGCGTATTGGCGTACAGAATGTGGCCCTGTGTAAAGGCGGGATATTCTGAGGTGAGTAGCGCGAGTGCGACTAGGGTTTGCGGCGATCGCCCCGTCGCAATTCCCTGATTCGCCTCCCGCCAATACACCCCCGCCCCCGGCGACAGCAAAGCCTCATCGCTAAAAGGCGCGGGTGGCAGCCGCGCAAACTGAGCAGGCAACAGCCAGGTTTGATCCTTGGCCTGACGGTAGAGCGCCTCAGCTTCTGCCATATTCCCGGCTAGATACGCGCGATCGCCTTGAATCAGCAGCTTCCGGCGAATCCGCACAGCTTCACTAACGGGCGGCTGAGCTTCAGGCTTTGCCGCCGAATCACTTTCTGTCGAATCAGCCTCTGTCGGTTCACCAGCTTCAGCCTCGGTAGATTCAGGCGTAGGCTCAGCTTCTGTAGGCGATTCAGACTCTTTAGCTGCTGCCGTTTCTACGGCTGTGGCTGCTGCGGGCTGGTTCACAGCTGGTGTTTGGCCCAAAGCAGGCAGCGACCCTGCGGCCCAAGCGCTCATCACCAAGACAATGAGCCCACTCATGACAGCCAGAAAAAGGAGCTTTAAGCGTTTGATCACAGATTTCATGGGGGTTGCACTGCAATTGAGTAATTGAGTTTAATGAGATCAGCTTTTAGCCAAGACGGCTACACCTAACGGAAGAGATCGGCATATACTAAAAAAATGCAACCTTTTCTAAAGCAATGCTCATGAGTCCCGAAACCGTAGAGGCAATCAAACCTTGGCTTGATTTTATCCATCCACTGATGATGTGGGGAATCTTGGCACTAACACTTTACGCAGGCTACTTAGGCTATCAGTACCGACAAACTCGCCTTGCCACCGGAGAAGAAAAAAAAGAGCTGATTAAAGGTAAGTTTTTGGTGCGCCATCATCAAGCAGGATCTATCGTACTCGCTGCGATAATCATCGCCAGCTTAGGCGGCATGGCCTCCACTTATATCAATCATGGCAAGCTCTTCGTTGGCCCACACCTCTTAACAGGACTAGGGATGATGGCCTTGGTTGCAACCTCAGCATCACTCGTGCCGTTTATGCAAAAGGGAAGTAACCCCGCCCGCTACACCCACATTGCGCTTAACACCGTACTGGTGGGCTTATTTAGCTGGCAAGCCTTTACAGGCGTACAGATTGTTCAGAAGATCTTAACGAATATGTTTGGCTAAAAGACTGCCCAAAAAGATTGCTCCAAAAATTCTCCAAGAATTACTGAAGAAAAAGGCAGACCCCAAGCTTCAACTAAGGTCTGCCTTTTGGCTATCTCACTGCTAGTTCACGCTGAGCACTTTCAGTAGCACTGCCCATCGCTGAATATCCGATAAGGAGCTATCCATTTTAAGAAAAGCGATGCTGATAACGCGTTCTAAATTGATGCTGTCAATTAAAGCTAGATAACCGATCCAGACCAATAATCTAGGCACATTTAGAACGCCGCTGCTAAGGGCATTGACTCCATATTAAGGCTCGAAGCAGTGGTCGGCTTCGTTGCCGTTAATGTGCCCACATATCAAAAAAACTTGCTCAGATCCGAAAAATTATTTGCGTCAGTCATTTTCAGTAAAAAATGGTGCATAAATCCCCACGGCTGTTTTTTGCTGTATCCTCGCGGCTGGCATTCATTAGTAGTCCCAAGTAGTTCCAGATAGTAGTCCCAGCCAATTGATCGACCCATGACTGATCAAAAAACACCTAAAATCAAAACGGACAGTCTGCTGAGAAAAGTGACTTTAGCGATTTTGCATCGTGAAGGCCAGTTCTTAATGCAGCTTCGAGATGACTTTCCTCATATTATTTATCCCGGCATTTGGGGCTTTTTTGGTGGACATATAGAGCCTGGAGAAGAGGCTCATGCAGGCATTGTGAGAGAGCTGCATGAGGAAATCGGCTACGTACCACCCGAGTTAACGTTGTTTCGGCAGGAGCGCGATGCTCACACGCAGCGCTATTACTATCACGGTGATCTGACGGTACCAGTCAGCGAACTGAAGCTCAATGAAGGGCAAGACTTGGCCTTGTGCTCGCCCGCTGAAATTCGATTAGGAGAGAAGTATTCGGCCAAACTAGGTGAGGTGCGATCGCTCGGCAAACCCCATCAAAAAGCTCTTCTCACTTTTATAGAAAGTAACCTGACAAATCTAAAATCCACTTATGAATCCTAGACTCTCTGCATTACAGCAGTCTCACAGTCTCGAAAATGCATAAAGCTGCGCCAGAAAGCTATCAACAACAGTAGCCGTAAGACAAGGCCGCAGCAACGAGAGAAAAAACAATTCGTTTCATGATAGCTACCTTATTATACGTAACAAAAGTGTTTGAGCGGTATAGGCCAGCTCAGCTTGCTGCTGGTCTATGTTTTGTATATGAGTACCCAAATTTCGGCCAAATAAGGAGCAGTGGGCTCCGAGAAGATAGCAAAGTGTGCAGCGGCTGTCGTAGCTGTGGAGCCGAATCGCTTGAGTTTTATCAGTGGATTCGCTCCAGTCCATAATCTCTTCGGACTATAATCTCTTCGGACTATAATCTCTCTGGGCTATAACCTACTAATGAAGGCCGCGATCGCCTCATTCACAACCTCTGGATACTCAGCGATCATCAGGTGCCCCGCATCGGGAAAATGCAGATGTTCTCCTTTAGGAAAGACGGCTGCTAGCGCTTCCCCCATCGCTTTACTGAACATCGAATCTTGACCGCCGCTAATGACCAAAACAGGAATGTCTAGCCGCTGACGGCGGCGACGAGAGAAAAAGTTATAGCCCCAGAAGATTTTGAGCGCCTCATAGGGAGATGCTGCCGTCGGCACCGGACTTTCGGTTAAAAAACGCTCAATCGTAGGATGCTCATGCTGGCTAGAAAGGACTTTTGTTGCTTTTTGTAGCCAAGGCCAGTGAAACAAATGTCTGCCGCCCCATTCTAATGCTTTCATCAGCGGGATCTCCCACCAAGGGGCTAAATCGTGAGTGCCGCCCGCTACCAACACCAGCCCTTTGACCGGATGCCGCTGCGACCACTCTAACCCAATCGGCACCCCATAGCTGTGGCAGCAAAGCACAGGCGCGGCTATTTTAAAGTGCCGTAGCAGCCGCTCCAGATCTCGCCGATGGCGACCGATAGAATAGCGGCGGTAGGCTGAGGAGTCACCATGTCCGGCTAAGTCGTAGTTGAGGGCTTCCCATCCCTGGCTTTGGGCGAATTCATATTGGGCGCGCCAGTTGTAGCGGTTGCCCAGGCCACCGTGCAAAAACACCAGAGCAGGCGGTTTTCCGGCGGTGTGCGATACAGCCAAGGTCACACCTGAACGCAGGCTAACGGTTTGATGCGATAAAACATCGGTTGTTATGTCTGTTGTCATAGCTGTTGCTATATCTGTTGTCAGAGCGGTAAAGTTGTTCAAATAGCTTCAGTGCCGCCCAGCCATTGAGGATTATCAGCGGCAAAAACAGACTCCAAAGGAACCAGCGAGGCAGTTGCTGAAATTTGGTCATTCCACATCACTCACTCCGCTATTTCTGTTGATGGTTACGATAATTCAGGCTGTTAGCTGTCACTATTCTATTGACAATTAGATCCTAACATCCTAACGTCAGCCAAGCTTTGCGATCGCCATATTGCAAGAAAGCATCATAATTCACGCACCGATTGCGCGTGCTCATCTTGCCGACTTCTTAACCTTTATCGTCTACTGTGAGCTTTGGCCTAATGTCTGGTTCATTCCGCTGATCCATAAGTCTATTTTTTACCAGTCCATTTTTTACGTCTACTACTATAGTGGTTGCAAATATAGTGGTTGCAAAAGTCTCTTTAGGTATCTATTAATGAAGCGCTTATTTAGAAAATATCATCGCTGGCTAGCTTTAATCGTTCTCTTGCCGCTGAGTTTGACCGTTATTACCGGGATGCTCGCAACCATTAGCCAAGAGTGGCCGATTAATATTGGGCTAGGCGCTAACTTTTTACTCAAGCTGCATACGGGTGAAATCTTTGGTCTTCAGGCGATTTATCCGATCCTCAATGGCATGGGTGTCATTGGCTTATTGGTTACAGGCGCTTCTATGACGGGATTGTTTGGCCGCAAAACAACCAGCAGCACCAAATCATCCTAATCCAAAGCTGTTTATACCTTAAAATACCTTTGGACTGAGGCTGAAAAAGCTATGGACTGAAGAATCTATGATGAATCGTCGCACTCAGTTAGGGCTCAGAGTTGCCTCACTGCTAACGGCACTGGTGGGCATTATTAACTTAGTGTCGGCAGTCACGCCGGGAGCGCCGGAGCGGATTGACTGGCTGCGAGATATTTTTCCCTTTGAAGCTAGAGCCAGCGGGCATTTGTTTTCAGCGATCGCCGGTTTTCTTCTGCTCACCCTAGCCGCTAACCTATTGCGTCGTAAGCGAGTCGCATGGCTAATGGTGATGGGCCTATTGCTCGTCTCTATCATCAGCCATCTGGTCAAAGGATTTGACTACGAGGAGAGCCTGCTATCAGGGGCGCTGCTGATTCAGCTATGGCTGATGCGCTCTGTGTTTACCGCCCAATCAGATCGACCCTCTGTTGTGCAAGGCATTCGGGTACTGATCGGCGCGCTGCTGTTCACATTAGCCTACGGCACGCTCGGTTTTTTTCTGTTAGACCGACAGTATTCCACGCCCTTTAATCTACCGGGGGCGCTGCTACAAACCCTAGCGATGTTCTTTACTGCCAATAGCGGCGGCCTACATCCGACCGGACGCTTTGGGCGATTTTTCGCTGATTCGATTTATATCGTCGGGGCCAGTACGCTGCTATCGGCGCTGTGGCTGCTGCTGCGCCCAGTAATTTTTCGCAAAGGGGCTGATGCCAATCAGCGCGAACGAGCGCGGGTGATTGTCGAGCAGTTTGGCCATTCGTCACTGGCTTGTTTTGCCTTGCTAGACGATAAATCGTATTATTTCAGTCCATCAGGGCAAACGGTGATTGCCTACGTGCCTAAGGGCAGAGGAGCGATCGCGCTCGGTGATCCAATTGGCCCAGTCGCTGATCGCATAGAGGCGATTGCAGGTTTTCAGGCGTTTTGCGATCGCAATGACTGGCAGCCCGCCTTCTATCAAACCCTCGAAGACGATCTGGAGATCTATCGATCTCTTGGTTTCAAAACCCTCAAAATCGGCGAGGAAGCGATTGTCAATCTCAAAACCTTTACCCTAGAAGGTAAGCCGGGGCGCAACTTACGCACTGCCATGAACAAGCTTACTAAGCAAGGCTACCAAGTAAAATTTTACCCGCCGCCGA
>QBMP01000038.1:460-3909 GCA_003242115.1 Phormidesmis priestleyi | reverse complement strand
TCCTACAAGAATTAAGAGCAATCAGCAATCAGTGGCTAGCTCATGTCGGCGGCGCAGAAAAGAAGTTTTCTCTCGGTTGGTTTAATGACGACTACTTACGAGCCTGTGAAATTGCGGTCGTGCAAAATCAGGCAGGCAATCCTGTCGCTTTTGCTAATGTTGTCCCGGAGTATCAGGTGCCAGAAGCCACCATCGATCTGATGCGTCACCAGGAAGACATTGAAAAAGGGACGATGGATTTTCTCTTTGTTTCTATATTTCAGCACTTTAAAGAGCTGAAATATGAAAGCTTTAATCTAGGCTTAGCAGCCCTCTCTGGCGTCGGCGAAACCTATGAATCGACCCGCCTAGAAAAAGGGATGCACTACCTATATGAGCATCTCAATCAGTTTTACAACTTTCAGGGTCTGCGCGCCTACAAAGACAAATTTCATCCTGACTGGAAGCCTCGCTATTTCGTCTATCCTCAGCTAGCCGCACTCCCCAATGTGACGGTCGCTTTGGTTAGAGCAGATTCGGGCGATCGCCTCGGCGATTACTTCGGCACCCGATTTCTCAGCACCGCTCTGGCCAACAGCTTCAAAAAAGTATCAGCGCTGATTCCGGCCTTAATTGCCCTGTCACTATTTGGGCTCTCGCTTTGGGCCATCAGCCAAGAAATTCAAAAATATGGTTCGCAAGAGATAGTGAGCAGTTTACGGAGAATTTCTGCCTCAGGGCTCCTGTTAGCACTAGGGCTAACGGCTGTAAATTACATTGTGCTCACTAGCTACGATGAGCTAGCCACTCGTTACGTTCGGCAACCTCTGGCCTATTCAAAAGTCGCGCTCGTCTCGATTATTAGCTACGCTGTCAGCAATAGTATTGGGTTTGCTTTGCTGAGTGGCAGCGCCATTCGTTACCGCTTTTATAGTCGATGGGGATTTTCTATTGGTAAAATCGCGCAGATTATCACCTTTTGCAGTATCAGTTTTTGGATGGGTATGTTTGCCGTAGGCGGGCTGGTGTTTTCGGCTGCGCCGATGAGCTAAAGGGGAGCCAGCTTCGGCTCCCCTTTAGCTCAGTTCGTCCGGTAGGGCATTTGTTTTTAGTGACGATCTGCGCCTATCTGATTTGGAGCGCCATTGGTCGGCAGTCTTTACGCATCAGGCAGTGGGTGCTGCCACATTTACCTCTACCGCTTTCACTCGCACAAGTTACCGTCACTTCATGCGACTGGGTGCTAGCAGCGGCTGTGCTATACGTGCTGCTACCGCCTACCGCCTTGCTCTCTTTTGGCAGCTTCTTTGGAATTTATCTTTTGGCGCAGCTCACGGGCATTATCAGCAGCGTTCCGGGTGGGCTCGGCGTTTTTGAAACGGTGCTGATTTTACTGCTATCGCCTCTCATTGCCGCCGATCAGCTGCTGGGCTCCCTGATTGCCTACCGCGCCATCTACTACTTTGTGCCGCTGTTCATCGGTGTTATTCTGATTCTGTTTTATGAATTTAGACAGCAAACTCACTTAGCCCGTGAAAATAGCCTGTTCAAATAGTTAGAACCCATTGAACAAGTGAACAAGTTTGAACAAACTCAGCTCTGCTGACGTTCGACAAACTTTGCTCTTTTTTGCAGTCGCAGTAGATTAATACACACGGTAATCCACAAAAAACCAATGCCGTAGCCCGCCAAGATATCCGTAGGCCAATGCACCCCGAGATATAGCCGACTAAACCCAATCACAGTAATCAGAAGTACAGCTATGCCATAAAATGTTTTGGCGTAGCGTGGATAAAGCGTCGCAAAAAGATAGGACAAAAATCCATACAAGACCATAGATCCCAAGCCGTGACCGCTCGGAAAACTGAAAGTGTTTTCAACAATGAGCTGATCCCAAAGCTGAGGCCGAGATTTGGCAAAAGTCAGCTTGAGGATATAGCTTAAGAGCGCGCCACCAAAAGCATTTAGAGCAAAAATCTTAGCTTCCAAATAATAGCGCTGCCACCACAGAAATCCAAACACAACGACCGTTAGTGAAACGACTATAGTCGGGTCGCCGAGGCGGGTGATGCTGAGCATGAGCTGATCTAACCAAGGGTTGGCCAATTGATGAATGCTCAACAGAATGCTTTCATCAAAAGAAAAGGCTTCTTGTTCTAAAACACCGTCCGAGAGCTCGGCTAGTCCGTAGATTGTCAGGACGCAGATTCCTAGCCAGACAGCCCCAAAAAATGCGACGAATGAAGCTACGCGAGGATGTATTTTTTGTATCCAAACTTTAGCTAACTGACGAAAATATTGCTGCATTAAGGGGCTATTTGGTTAGGGTTAGTACTGCGATCGCGCCTCCGATCCGTGCCTCTGATCCACGCCTTTGATCAAAGCATCAAACTGTTCTCAAATCAAGCTGCGCTGCTAAGGTGATCTGGTGGTTTCTTGACACAGACACTCAGATTGAATCGAGCTGATTGGGCTGATTTAGCTGACTTAATTGAGCTGGGCGCGAAATCGGCTGATGCTGATGCCTAAGAGCAAAACGGCAAAAGCTACGAGGGCGGCGATTTCTGGCAGTAGGGCTTCAATGCCAACGCCTTTTAGAATGAGGCTGCGAGCGATCGTGACATAGTGGCGCAAAGGGTCGAAAAAGGAGAGTGTGCGAAAAACAGCAGGCATACTTTCGATGGGTGCGATCGCCCCTGAAAGCTGAATAATAGGCACATTAAAAAAGAACGAGGTCAAAATCACCTGCTGCTGATTGCGAGAAACGGTGGCTAGTAAAATACCAATACCAATGCAGACAAACACATAGATGCCCGAAAGCGCTAAGAACAAAAAATAATTGCCGCGAAACGGTAAGTGAAACACCACTCTACCAATCGCCGAAGCTAGCAGCACATCGCCCATCAGCAGCACAAACAAAGGCGCAATTTTGGCCGTTAAAATCTCCCAGCCAGCGGCGGGCGTCATCATTAGCTGCTCTAGCGTGCCGACATCTTTTTCTCGAATCACGGTTGAAGAAGAAACCAATGAGCCGGTTAGCGTTAGCACTACCCCAATCACACCGGGCACAAAGAACCAGCTACTCAGCAGCCCCGGATTATACAAAAAATTCACGGCTGTTTGTACCGGTGGTGTCACCGTAGGTTGGTCCACCCGCTGGCCATATTGACCAATAAGCTGACTCATGTAGCCGCTAGCAATGCCTGCGGTATTCGCATCTACACCGTCAATGAGCACCTGCACATCAGCCGTTTTCCCAGACTTTAGCTGCTTTTCAAAGTCGGGCGCGATCACCAGCCCTGTCGAAATTTGTCCCTTGCGCACGGATTGGGCCAAGTCAGCGGCGCGAGGCTGATAGGCTTCTAGCTTAAAGACATCATTAGCCACTAAGGCGGCTACAAATTCGCGGCTGCTGGAGCTGTTGCTATAGTCAACCACGCCCAAGCTTAACCCCGTGACATCAGGATTGA
>QBMP01000038.1:0-450 GCA_003242115.1 Phormidesmis priestleyi | reverse complement strand
CTAGACCAAACACCAGTAACTGCACCGTCGGCGGAAACAGCAGTAAAAAGATAATCTGTTTGTTTTTGAGAATTTGCCGCACTTCTTTCAAAATCAGCGGCCACAGCCTGGTATCCAAGAGAAAATTCATGCGTTATTCCAAAACTGCTTAATTCAAAACGGCTCAATCCAAAAACTGCATTCGCGCTAACACCTTGGTAGCTGTGCGAAAAAAGAACCCCCCAATGAGCGCAATCATCAGCGGGGCGTACCAAACGCCCGTCCATCCGGTGCCTCGCACAAAGACATCACGGGTGATTTCAATAAAGTAGCGGCCCTGACACAACTATGTCGTACTCTTGCCAGCGAATCTATAGTAAGTTTTGCAATTATTAGCAGCAATATATCCGTACATTCTTGCCGGGTGACAACAGGGCTACATCACCTGTTTCATAAGGGATAGGGCCACAA
>QBMP01000389.1:3297-3557 GCA_003242115.1 Phormidesmis priestleyi | reverse complement strand
GTTTCTTCTGAAAGATTCGACTGCGGTTCAGGGGGTTTCTCTTGAGCTTCTGCCGCCGCTGACTCTGAGGCTTCAGTGGGCTCCGAGATCGAGGTCGTGGGCTCAGGGAAAAGCCAGTTTCCGACAGGGGGCGCAGCATACTTAAAAACGACCCAGCTAGTTAAAGCAGATAGCCCGAGAATCAGCCCGATCCTAGTCAATCGACCAGGGCGACCCACTGGCCAGAAATATGGACGGCGACGAGGCTGGTTGACTGGGGG
>QBMP01000389.1:0-3287 GCA_003242115.1 Phormidesmis priestleyi | reverse complement strand
TCGTTAAGCGCTAACTGCGCCTGCTCTAGCTGCGCCTGCTGTGTCTGGACGAGGTAGGTGAGATCGTCCAGACGCTGTTGAGTTTCAGCGGCAACCAGGACGCTACCCGGTTGAGCGGGTAGCGCTGAAGGCGCAGGGTAAAGCAGCTCTAGTAGCCGCATTTCAGCTTGGCCGTCGGCCTTAATCTCGATCATGGTAAGAGCCTCACTGGACGTGAGCAATAATCACAGCTAGAAGCCGGTGCCTAAATTGTTTCGGCCATTGCCATTTAGATGGCTGTCGCCGGAGAACCCATTGGGGGCGGTTTCTTTTGGAGGATTTTCAGGCTGAGTAGAGGTACTGAGCAACCGTCCTTGGGTATTGGCGGCGGGCGTAGGTAGGCGGGTCATCGCCAAGGGGAGCGTATCGACCCGCTCACCTAGCCGCTCAATCTTGTCTTCTAGCCGCTCTTGTCCCGCACTATTGTCAGCAAGCTGCTCGCTGTGCGTGTCCAACTTGTGCTCAAATCGGTTGCAGAATTTGCGAGAATTGTTTAGGAACGATGGAGATAGCTGAAGGCTCTCTGAGTCCTTATAGGCGCAGGTTAGGGCGGCAGCTAGGCCGATTCCCATGCCCGCCCCGACGTTGACGGGGCGGCGAGTAACCGCCATTTGAGACACGATTCCGACCGTGGTGCCGAAGGTAAAAAATAGTGTGATTTTTACTAAGCGGCTGGTGAGATCTCCGGGAACCGGCTGCGGCTTAACACGTTTTTGATCTGGAGATGTCCTACCAGAAGAGGAAGGCTGATGGCGATTCCCTTGGAAGGCTCCGCCATCGCCGCTCCCCGCTGAACCAGTTTCTGTAGAAGATGAAAGCTCTTTTGAATCCATGACACTCAAGGGGGTAAAAAACAAACATTTAAAATCTTCTTGGAAATTACTGACCCGACACGAGTTGGGGGCGGCTTACCTTTGGCAGCTCCGGCAAGTCTCTATCAAGGTCAGTTAATTCCTCGGGATAAGCCGCCGCCAGAAGACTGCGCACTAGGGGCGGCAGAGACACACCGCTACCTTCGGTGCCAGCTAACGACTTGGACGACTTGATTGCAGGGCGCGGCGGCTGATACGGGACGTTGAGACTGCGCAGCAGGCACACTGTTTCGGTCAGCTTCGCCGCTATTGGGTCGGCTGGATAATCACCTGCTTCTTCATGGCTGTTTATCCATTTATGAGCCACCGTGAGCCCACGAATCCTGTGCTCATACTCCTGAAGCATCCCGCCAAGAACAGCAATACCTAGTTCGGTATCGCTAGGGGCTTCGGTCTCAAACACCTCATTCGCGCCACCACCAGCACTGGTTGAATGGGCTCCTTTGGAAGAAGGCTTTTTACTATTAGTAACAAGCGCCTGAATCGCTTGCACTTGAGCTTCATCTACCTCCGTGCCACCATTGGCACCAGGGACAATATCTTTAGCTTTTTCTGCCAGTTCGATGACGGAATGGTCGAGCTGCTGGGCGAGTGTTTTGAATTTCATGAGTCAAAAATCCTTAGTATTGAGTGGGTTAGGCTTGCTGCCTGCTCTGGAGAGATATTGTGCTGTTCAAATAAATCTCTCAATGCGCTTTTCTTGGCAGTGTGTGTGGCGGTGTCAGGAAACATCTTTTCGAGCAAAGCATCACCTTTGATGCCAGCTTTTGTATAGCTGCGATAGGCGATGATAGTGCTCGCCTGTTCAGGGGTTAGAGGACTTTCAGCGATATAACCCTCGAAGGCTGGGTGCAGGTTTTCGATCAGCCAGTTTTTTGCTCGCCCTACATTGGGGCGGCTAACCTTCAAATCTCTCGCTAGTTGTCGCACACTTACCTGCTTCCGGCATTCCTCATGAATGACGGTAATAGTAGGGGGCACAGATGGTTGCGAACTGGAAACCATTGGTTTTCGTGGGATTGTCAAAAAGCTAGAAGAATATCTAATCAGCCGCTAAAACTTTTGCTGCTTCAGGGAGCGTTAGTGCTTCAGGGAGCGTTAGTGCTTCAGGAAGCACAGGACACCCAGGGGAGGGCAGCAGGTGGAAGCATCTACCGCTATTTTTCCACTGGTTCTAGGGTGGCCTCTGCGTCTTGGGCTGTTTTAGAACGAGTGAAACGCGCTGCAAGAGCATCACGGTTTTCAGGATTGGCGACGGTCATGACAGCCGTTTGAATGCCTTTGATCGAAAGCACTAAAAGAGGCTTGCCAACGGCTTTGGTTAAGCGCCAGAGCTGTGCGCCGACGCGCTCGGTCAGCTGGTGTTCTTTGTCGAAGGCGACGAACTCTTGCCATAGCTCCTGTGATTCTTCAAAAAGGTTTTTGCTAGTCAGCTTGAGTTCAGTGATGGGCGTGTTTTGAATGGTGGCAATGGCGCTGCTTTCTTCGGCATCCAGTGCAGGCCGCTTGACTTCTTGCGTGATCAGGGTGGAAAGGTTTCGTTTCGACATAGTTGCGGGTTTCCTTTGTGTTGAGTGGGTATTGTTTGTCGTCGTTGCAGGCGATCGCTGCAAACGTTAGGCAGATGAGCCGGTTAGTTAGTGGCTTTGTCGGTAGCGGTGAAGATATCGGTGGTGAGATCACGCGCCCGGTTTGATGACCGAGGACTGTTAGCTTTGTGCAGGTAGATGTTTATCCCCTTGTCCGCACGGGCAGCGGCGACGCATGGCGCTTATGTTCCCTAGCCCTTCAGTCTTTTCGCTAATTGAGCTGTCATGAAAGTTAAAGGCGCTGGTCGCGCTGCGGCTGGTCGATAACTTTTAGCGTGATGGCTTGTGCCTTTGGATCAACGAAGATCGCGCTAGGAGCAGCAGACAAGGTGAAATCAGCAGCGCCGACGGCGGGTGGTTCACGGTTGACAAGAGCGGGCGTGAGCGGGTCAAAAGGATCGCACTCAATAGCCCTGCCGATAGCAGCGGGCGGCTAGTGAGGCAATGAGCCAGGGTAGAAAAGCGGTCAGTAGATTTGGGATTGAACATGATGCACCTGTAGAGACGGTTGGCTAAGCAAAAAAATTACGGCTGAGTAGTCGGTTGAATCGGAGCGGCGATCGCCTCCGGATGAACGCAGAGCGCAGACACTTGCTCGAACACTTGCACCGCTCCCAGCAGCTTGAGAATGCGATCCGACATGCTGCCGGTGGGATACCGTTGGCATAGCTCATCGGCTAACGATACTCGGATGCGAATCGCAATCTCGTCAGACTCAGGTGGCGGCTGGTTCATCTGCGCGATCGCACTCTTCGGTTCTGTAATTCGGCGATCGCGCATGAACCGA
>QBMP01000388.1 GCA_003242115.1 Phormidesmis priestleyi | reverse complement strand
CCAATGGCTCTCGAAACCGCCAAAATCACAGAGGCAACAATGCCCGATAGGGCCGCTGGCAGCACGACAGAGGTCACCGTTTCGCGCTTAGTCGCGCCGAGCGCGTAGGCACCATCTTTGAGGCTGCGGGGAACGGAGTAAAGCGCGTCTTCACTGAGAGAAGCTACGAAGGGCGTAATCATCACACCTAGCACCAGACCAGCGCTGAGCGAGTTAAAGCCCTGCAATCCAGGGACAAACGTCTGTAAGAAGGGCGTCACTGTCAGCAGCGCAAAGTAGCCATACACCACCGTCGGCACTCCAGCCAGGATTTCAAGGATGGGCTTGAGGATGCGGCGAACGTTGGGCGAGGCGTATTCGCTCAGGCAAATAGCCGCGAGTAACCCCAATGGCAGCGCTACCAGAATAGAAATGATCGTAATCATCACCGTGGCGCTAACCAGCACGAAGATGCCGAACTGCTTACTGCTAAATAAAGGCGTCCACTGGGTGTCGGTCAAATACTGAGAGAGCGGCACTTCCTGGAGGAACTCGAACGCCTGAAAGATCAGCGTTGAGATGATGCCCAGCGTGGTCAGAACCGAAACAGCGGCAAACGCACCGCAGATAAATCTGATGATTGACTGAATGAGTCTGGCGCGATCGCGCTTCGGCCGCCAATCTCCAGTCGCGATATCAAAAGGGGCATCAGCTGTCATTTGAGAAAACCTGGTAGGAAAGAAATGTTATTCAGGCCAGGCAGAGCGGTAGCTCATCAGCACTGCCTAGCCCAGGCAAAAACTAGCTAGATTTACCCGTCACGCCTTGTTCAACTTTCGAGCGAGACTCAGTCAAAACATCTTCTGGCAGAGGAATGTAGCCAACTTCACTGACTAGATCGCTGCTCTCGGGACGGAGATGATAGTCAACAAACGCCTTCACTTGAGGTTTGGAGTCGTAAGACTCCTTTTTCACATAGAAAAATATAGGACGAGACAGCGGGTTGTAAGACCCATCTGCAATTGTTTCAGGCGTAGGCGCAACACAGTTGCCTTCCTCATTTTCTATTTCCAACGCCTTGAGAGCGCCTTCGTTCTCCACGTAGTATGCATAGCCCAGGTAGCCGAGAGACCCATCCGAAGATTCCACGCCATTGACGATGACATTGTCATCTTCACTAGCCGTATAGTCGCCTCGGCTAGCACCGGATTCGCCGCCTACTACCTCAGTAAAGTAATCGAACGTACCAGAAGCAGTACCAGGCGCAAATAGCGCTAGCGGTCTGTCAGGGAAGGAAGGATCGATCTGATTCCAGTTGGTCACTTTGCCCTCTGCCTCAGGGCCCCAAGCCGTATTAAGCTGCTCTACCGTGAGACACTCAGCAAAATCATTCTCGGTGTTGGCGATTACAGTAAGGCCATCATAGGCAATGAACGCTTCAATATACTCAATACCCGCTGCTTCACAGGCCGCCGCTTCTTCTTCTTTGATGGGGCGGGACGCATTGGAGATGTCTGTTTGGCCAGCGCAGAACTTTTCGAAGCCGCCACCAGTACCAGAGACGCCTACTGTTACCTGAGTGCCAGGGTTAGCGGACTGAAACTCTTCAGCAACTGCTTCAGAAATGGGGAATACGGTACTAGAGCCGTCGATTTGAATGGAGCCAGTAATTTCCTCGCCACCTTCACCGCCGGCAGCGGCAGGGTCGCCCTCGGCGGTGGTAGTGTCACCGCCACCGCAGGCTGAGAGACTAGCTACCAGCGCTAGAATAGAGACAGAGTAGGCCAGACGAGCTGGGCGGGACTTAAATTGCATAAAACCTATGACTCCTTAATACCAGTTGCGCGAAAATACTGAAAAAGCAAATACATCCGCATGATGACTGAAAGCTAGCGCCAATAAGTAAAGGCTAGGTTAAGGAATTTCCTTTTTTAGCTCACAGATCGCAACTAATCGATGTATTTCAAACGACAATTATTTAGTATTCAAGGCTACTTTCTATGTACGCAGTCATTTACGACGGCAACTGCAATCTCTGTGTGACGCTTGTAAAGTTTTTGGAACAGATAGCAGGTTCAGAGGGTTCAGCGCGTTTTGGCTATGTGCCGATGCAGGATGACGTGACACTAAGGCGGTTGGGCGTCAGCGCTGAAGACTGTGAAATGGGGATGCTGTTGATTGAATTAACGGCGGCGGGCGAGGCTACAGATCGCCGTTGGCAGGGCAGTGACGCGGCTGAAGAGATTGGCCGGTTGCTGCCAATGGGGGGAGCTTTTGTGCAGGCTTATCGGTCGATGCCGGGGGCGAAGGCGGCGGGCGATCGCACCTACACTTTCGTCCGCGACAATCGCTATCAGCTCTTTGGTAAGCGCGATCGCACATACCGATCACAGCAGCCGATCACATGGCCCAACTGCGACCAAAGTCAGTGCGCTCAGCCGTGAGTGATCTCTAGCACCTATTGCAGAGACCATTACGGCCCCGAAAAAATCACCTTTTCTAAATCGCTGCGGCTTAAAGAATATTTGAAGCTGCGCTGAACGACTTTGCTGTCGTGACTGACGTAGCGCACAACAATAGAATCGACTTCTAGCCATAGCTTAGCTGTCCAGTCGGGTTCGGAAAATGACCATTCGCTGATGTTTTGCGGATCGCGATCGCCGCCAAGACCCATTAGCCAAGCTTCGATATCGGGTAAGGGGTGATCGTAGAGGGGAGTATTGGCCGGAGGCATAAAAAGGCGCGAATTAGGGGAAGGAGGGAGCGTTAGGAGCGCGGTCGGACTGCAAATTGGAGGAGGGTGAGTTGGCGGGTAATGGCAGGGGTTGCTCCAGAACGGTGGGCGTAACGGTAGGTGCGATCGCAGGCAAATCAGTGAGATTAACAGCCGTCATCTCGCCTTTGGTGAGGCTGATAGTAACCACGAGCAGCAAGCAGCCAAGGAAGGTGATTCCTAAAATGAAAAGGGCAAACAGTTCTCCGGCAGAAAGGGGGCGATCTGTCGGATCGAGGTAGGCGTTGGATGAGTATTGTCTGCTCTGAGATTGGCTCTGAGATTGGCCCTGAGCTGAGCCTTCGCCCACCTGCACAGATAGGCGCGAGTAGCCAATTTTCAAGTCGTAAGTGAAGCGTTTTTCGGGGCTGCTAAGCGTGGCGTAGGCTTCGTTAAGCGCTTGGAATTTGGGAATGGCAACAGCGCTCTCCAGTTTTGTGGTGTCGGGGTGGTAGAGCTTGCTCAAGTCGCGGTAGGCTCGACGAATGTCCTGCACTGAAGCAGCAGGCTTTAGGCCCAAAAGCTCGTAATAAGTAATCGGCTCAGGCATGGGCACTTGTCCAGGTGGTATCGAAGGTGCTCTCTAGGGCACTCCCTAGCGCCGAACCCGCCACAACATCAGTGCGGGTGATGCGGATTTGCGCGATCGCAAACACAACCGGGATCACTCGGCCATAGTTAGTGGCGATTGCCCGCCAGCCCAGATCGGCTAAACACCACGTCCACAGCGCTGGCCCCATAAATGCCAAAACGCCTCGCATCGCGCCATAGCGAACCGAAGCTGACGCCATCCCTTGAGCCGCTG
>QBMP01000387.1 GCA_003242115.1 Phormidesmis priestleyi | reverse complement strand
GCACCTGCCAGCGGAGCTATTACCAGAAGCGCTGAGTGTGACGCGAGAAATCAAGGATGAATCTTCTCGTGCTAATGCGCTGCGTGGGCTAGCCCAGCACCTGCCAACGGAGCTACTGCAAGGGGCACTAGAAAGCATATGGAGTTTGAACGAAAACTACTTTCGTTCAAATGCCTTGCAAGGTTTTCTGCCTTATTTAGAGAAACTCTCTATTCCTTTTTCTAAGTGGAGAAAAATATTAGATGATTTGGCGTAACTACTCAGGCTCTACATTTAGCTTTCAACAATGCTGAAAACGCTATAGGTAGCGATCAGGATTTTCCTTTTTTCGATTGAAAATCCGCCGATTCTCAATAAGGGCAGATTTATTTGGGTTATTGAGAATCTATTTTTTGGCATATTCGCTGAAACGCTTTCAGAACGGACTTCAACAGTTTTTTGTCATAGCCTGAGTAGTTACGATTTGGCTTATCAAAATCGTGACTGGCTGATTGATACGCTTCCAGAAGTAAGGCCCACTCTGATTCGGCTTGCTGGTAGCGAAGACGGACTTTTAGAGATTTTGCAAGCTATCCGAGAGGTTTGTCAGCAGTGGCCCTAAAGCTTGTCCACCCTGTTACGACCCAAACCCTATGGTCTGCAACAAGTCCAGCAGCCGCTTCCATATTCGCCGCTTCCATATTCGATAGAGTCCCCTATATAATTGATAGCAAGCTTACGATTTAAAATTATGGTTGCCCAATCAATTCGCTGGACGGCTCAAGACCTGAGCGCTATGCCCGATGATGGTGGCTGGAAGCGCTATGAAACCATTGATGGAGACTTGATTGTGACCCGTGCTCCTCATGCTTGGCACCAAGGATGTGCAAACAGGTTGAGCACTCAGCTAGAAATTTGGGCTGATGCTTCAGGGCTAGGTCGAGTTTTCCAAGCACCGGGTGTCATATTCAGCGAATATGATGCGGTTATTCCTGATGTCATCTGGATCTCAACAGAGCGACTGGCTAACGGCCTCGATGAATCAGGACATTTCATCGTTGCACCTGAGCTAATGGTAGAGGTGCTTTCGGCGGGAGAAAGCAACGAGCAGCGAGATCAAAAAGTCAAGCTTAAGCAGTATTCTTTGTACGGTGTTCAGGAATATTGGATTGCGAACTGGCGATTGAAACAGATTGAGGTGTATAGAAGGCAGGATGCGCGTTTGATACTCGCCGCTACGCTGGTAATGGGAGATAGTTTGTCTTCATTTTTGTTGCCAGGGTTTGATTGTGCGATCGCCCGCATCTTCCGCTAACAACAACATTTCCCTAACGTTACTTTCCAGCCTTGAATAGCCGATACATGTCATTGGTAAATGGCTGAATGTATCGCGATCGCCGACCAAAACTGCCAAATCAATCCTCATGTTGAGTTGTTGAGAATTGTAGAGGTCATCTTAAAACTCTATTGCGTTTAAAAATTGTTAGCGCCATCTGTGGTGAGAATTGAACCAGCGCTCACCTAAAAACTGCCATGCCCTCTACTTTATTGACCGATGCCAGCCGTCGCCTAGAAAAAGCAGCCCAATACGCACCCATATCAGAAGATGCCACTGAACGGCTGAAATTTCCTAAAGCCAGCCTGAAGGTGGCGATTCCGGTGCGCATGGACAACGGTTCGCTGCGGGTATTTGAAGGTTACCGGGTGCGCTATGACGATACTCGGGGGCCAACCAAAGGCGGCATTCGCTTTCACCCTAACGTTTCGCTAGATGAGGTGCAGTCGCTGGCGTTTTGGATGACGTTTAAGTGTGCGGCGGTGAATTTGCCATTTGGCGGCGCTAAGGGCGGGATTACGCTGAATCCCAAAACACTGTCTAAATTTGAGCTAGAGCGGCTGAGCCGAGGCTATATCGACGCCATAGCATCTTTTATTGGCCCTGATCTCGATATTCCAGCGCCGGATGTATATACCAATGCGATGATCATGGGCTGGATGATGGATCAGTACAGCATTATCAAAGGGAAGCGATCGCCCGCCGTAATCACCGGCAAACCTGTGAGCATGGGCGGTAGCCTTGGGCGCGACACTGCCACTGGCAAAGGCGCTTTTTTTGTCGTGCAGGCAATGATGCAAAAGCTAGATAAATCGCCTGAGCAAATGAGCGTTGCTGTGCAGGGATTTGGCAATGCAGGCAGTGCGATCGCTAGGCAGCTTTTTGCAGCGGGCTATAAGGTGGTAGCCGTCAGCGACTCTCAGGGCGGCATATACAACCGCAATGGGCTGCACATTCCAGATATTCAGCAGTTTAAGCAGACCTATCACAAAATGCAGGCAGTTTACTGCCGAGATAGCGTTTGCAGCATTGTTGACCACGACAATGTTACGAATGAAGAGCTGCTGGCTTTAGATGTAGATATTTTGATTCCGGCCGCGCTCGAAAATCAAATTACTGCTGAGAACGCGCACAGCATTCAGGCCAAGTACATCTTTGAGGTGGCCAATGGCCCCGTTAGCGCCGATGCAGACGCTATTTTGGAAGCCAAAGGAATCTCTCTTTTTCCTGATATTTTAGTGAATGCAGGCGGGGTGATGGTGAGCCACTTTGAGTGGGTGCAAAATCGCAGCGGGCTCTATTGGCAGCTCGAACAGGTAGAAAAAGAACTGCTGGAGCGAATCACCAAAGAATCGGTGACGATTTGGAAAATTGCGCATCAGCACGAGGTTTCTTTTAGAACAGCGGCTTATATTCATGCGCTATCTCGCTTGGGTGAAGCTCTTAATGACAGGGGCACTCGCGATTACTACAACAGCTAAGCTACAGCTAGGCTAAAGACTGCCAAAACAAGACAATATCTCAAAGGAAAACATGAACCAACCACAAATGGGTCGGATGCTGCTCTCTCATAATTTCGCTTTGCCGGAGGGTGCCGTACGTTCGCTCAATCGAGAAGAATTCGCTGAGGTTTTTACTCAGTTCTTTGCTCAGGGTTCTTCTCAGGAGGAATTGAGCGCTCCCAATAATGTAGACTGCGCTCTAATTGATAATCCGCATTGGATTGTGGAATTGCGCTACCCCATGAGTGAGTACTCACCGGCAGCCATGGGTGAGTTAGTGGTAGAGGCGCTAGCGAGCTACCGGCAAAATCAGTCGGCTGAGGGCTTTTATGTCATGACGCTGGGCGGCATGAAAACAACGCCGCCCACGGGCGCACTACCGGCGCTGCAAACAGGAGAGTGGGGCGTGGATGTGGTGGAGACGCGATCGCCCGCAGAATTCTTGGCCGAAATTAATTGGGACAAACTCGCTGGAGCCAAGCCTAAAGAACAAATCTTTAAAATTGAGCGCTCGGTTTAACAGACTGCTAGCAGACATTCTGAAATCTGGCCTTAAGTAATCGAATCGCTGACACAGCCCGCCTATGCTGACTTCAGTTCAGGAATATCGTCATGCAGCTTACTATAAAACTGGATTTGACTTCTCAGGATAGGCAAAATCGTCTACTAGAGGGGCTTGATAACTGGGTTCGGCTAGGGCTGCTATCAGAAGCTCAGGTACTCGAATTGGCTCAATCCATGAGTCGGACTA
>QBMP01000386.1 GCA_003242115.1 Phormidesmis priestleyi | reverse complement strand
GCTTTCTCTTCGACGGGAATCTCTGAAGTCTATGCCCTAGCTGCGCTTTTGTCACTAGGCACCAATTCTAGATCTAGCTGCTGGAATTCATTCCAGACATTGCGCTCCAGACATTGCGCTAAGTCTCCAAACTTCAAAAACAACATATCAAAAGGATTGAATCCAGACAGCCTCAGCCTTCTCTTACCCTAAAGGCAGCATCCGCAGAGGCAGAGGCCGAAACAGAAGACCTAAGCGCTGTCTAGATCAACACCGTGAACTTATACCGTCTCAACGCTGACGATTTTGCCACCAAACTTTTGAATGGTGCGAATTTTGCTTTGCAGTTGGTTGTAGCCAATTTCATAGGTCGCACTGCTGCGAGGGGTGCGGCTACCGCCCGTGTTAGCGCCCGTAACCGTAATTCGGAAGCGGCCACCTGTGCCGGTTTTACCAAAGCCAATCCCTTTGGGTGATTTGATTTTGGTGCCGAGATTAGAAGCCAGATCGCTCGTCAGCTTCGACTTTGCGCCGGATTTGTTGGAAGCATTGCCGCCCGCGAGTACCAAAGTACGATTAAAGCGAACATTCTTCACGCCCGCTTCCGTATTTTGCCCGCGCAGGTAAGGCGCAGTATTTTCACCAAAGCTCTGCCAGTACTCATCGCTGTCAATGTAGGCATCAATTTCAGCGTCGTAGCCTCGCTCGTTGTAGAGCGCAGTGTGTACAGCAATTTCGCTTTGATCTTCAGGTGCACGGCCCAAAAGATTTTGGCAATTCTTCTCAATGAAGCTGTAAGCCGAAGACGATTCAAAGAATAAGCTGCGATATAGATCAGATTTCGCCACTGCTCGGACAAAACCACGCACGCTGATGTCACCATTGCGCAACAGCGACTCAGCGCTATCGAGGCGCTGGCTCTCCATTACATAGTGGTTACCTAGCACATGCCGGTACACCGCTTGAATGACAACTTCTAAATCTTCTTCTGAGGCGTTTTGCCGCAGCTCTACAGGTTCAACACTGGTTACCCAAATAGACATGTAAGGTTACTCCGTTGCTAGCAGTGAATGAAAGGGCAATTTAGCGCTTACAGCTACACTGCCCTACTTCCAGATAACCGGAGTATGGGAGCCTAAATGAGAAAATGTTTATTTTCTCAAAGTAACTTAATGAAATCTAAAAAAAGCCAAAAGCAACACCACATGGTTATTTTTGGCTTTGTATGAACTATGAATTAAGGGTGAATTAAATCGGTTACTTGATCTCAGTGATGCTTACAATTTTGGCACCACTGCGCTGAATCCGCTGAATTTGGGGCGTCATTTTAGTCGAAGAAACAATGTACTCGTTGAAACTGACGCGGCGAGGGCTGTCAAATTTGGCAGCGGTGGTGCGAATTTTGAAACGCTTTTCGGTGACAGAGCCTGGGGTGGCTTTGGCCGTTGTGATTTTGTTGGCGCTGTTGGTGGCGATCGCATACACGAGCTGAGAAGACTTAACGGCGCTGCTGACTTGAGCAGGGCCACGGTTCACTGCAAAGTTGCGGTTATAAACCACCTGCTTGCGGCCTACTTCACTCTTGTCGCGAGCGTAGGGCACGATGTTTTCGCCAAAGGCTTGCTGATAGTCTTCGCTATCGACATAGGAGTCAATGTCGGCGTCGTAGCCTGCTTCATTGCAGCGACGAATGTGCTCAGATACTTCAGCTTGAGAGTCGGGGGCTCGGCCTAAAATATGCTGGAAGTTAAGCTCGGTGAAGCGGTAAGGCGCACAGCTCTCAAAGTAGCGAGTGCGATAAAAGTCGGATTTGGCCACAGCGCGGACAAATTCACGCACGGACATAGAGCCATCTGCTAGTTGAGATTCGGCGGTGACAAGTCGCTCACTTTCCATCACATGAGGGTTGCCTAGCACCTGCTTGTACACAGCGCGAACAATCGCCTGCACATCTTCAGAAGAGCTAGTGGGCCAAAGTTCGTAGATATAGTCTGACATAGGGTTCTCCTACCTAAAATTACGTCTTAAATGGAACGTTCAACAACAGCTTTTTTTAGACCGTCCTCGTTTAGACACCTTCTTGTAGGGCATCTTTTTTTTAGACTGTCTGCGGGAAATAAAGACAGTAAAGAAGAGCGATCTTAAACAGTGATTTTATGTTTCAAATCACGCTCAAAATCGCTCACTACTCATTATTCACTATCTAGTCAATTGCAGTGATGCTGGCAATTACGCCGCCCTGCTTGTGAATGCGCTGATACTCTTGAGAGAGCTTTTCGTAAGGCACCATGTACACTTGATTGGCTCGGCGAAACTTAGAAGAAGCGCGGCGCACCGTTTTGGCTCCGTAAGCGGTGACCTCAATGCGGTAGACCTTGCCTCTTTCGCCAATGCTGGCACCCACGCGCGTTGCTGAAGCAGTGGGCGGTTCGCTGAAGGCCCAGCCGTCTGAACCACCGGAGGGGGCTTTAATTGCGGTTGGGATGGCGTTGATGACCAAGCTGTTGAGGCGAGGCGACTTGCCGGAGGTGCTGCCTTTGAGAGAGCTGCTAGATGCGCCGCGAACGAGTTCAAACAGGTGAGTGAATTCGACCATGCTCTCAGAAGCTTCAGTTTTGTAGCCTCTGATGTAGGGAACGAAGTTTTCACCAAAGGTGTTTTGATACTCGTCGCTGTCGAGGTAGGTGTCGATGTCGGCTTCAAAGCCTTCAACATCCAGCACGTTGCTGTGAAACTTCATTTCGTCATAGTTATTGGGCGCGCGGCCTAATAGATGACGGAAGGTGAGTTCGGTGTAGCGGTAGCGGGGGCAAGCTTCAAAAAAGCGAGTGCGGTATAGGTCAGACTTGGCTACGGCGCGGACAAATTCACGCACGCTGTATTCGCCGAGCTTAAACTGAGATTCGGCAACGATGAGTCGTTCACTCTCCATGACGTAGGCATTGCCTAAAACCTGCCGGTAGACGGCGGTAATGATGGTCTCACGCTCATCAGGCGAGAGACCGACTACCCACTCGATCGGTGGCGTTTCTTCAAAAAGACTGACGCCCAATCGCGATGCTGGTCCGAAAGCCATGAATGCTATCTCCTAGTTGACAACAGTAAAAAAATCTAGTTCAGAATTGAGTCCAAAATTTAGCTCAGAGTCTAATTCTGGGTTTAGTTCTGGCAAGCTGAGCGGGCTGTAAGCGCTGGCGGCCCTAGCGGTACGACTTGAGCTGCCTGACGTTTGAGCCTGACGGTTGGATTTGTTATGTACTCAGCAAAGTTATGAGAAGCGAAGCTCTGAAAACAGCTTGGTAAACATTGCTTGCGTGCTCTCATTTTGTCGGCAAAGGGGCTTTGCCTCTATCAAGTTTTGTAAAGGGACATCGAACAATAGAAACAATTTTTTTCGTCTCACAGCGCTTGTGCACAACGCTTTCGAGCCTAGAAATGCTCTGTTTTGAGAGGTTGGCTTCTGTGGATTTGAAGCTGAGAGTCGAGGCTTTTTCTTCATTCAGCTTTGTAAAAGTTTACAAGCTCTCAGCGTCAAACGAAAAGTATCATTTGCTCAATCAGGTGATCGAAGTAAGGAGCGAGGATCGGGTGA
>QBMP01000385.1:926-3640 GCA_003242115.1 Phormidesmis priestleyi | reverse complement strand
AGCCTGCTCAATTTTTTGACGGGAAAGTTACAGAAGGAGAGTTCTTTTAGAGAAGAGATTAAAGAGACTTACGAGCGCCGAGTGACGGATTTATCGAGTCATTTGGATGCGATCGCAGCAGAAATTCAAATTGCGACGGGTAAAGAAGTTCTGGTAATTATTGACGACTTAGACAAGCTAGAGTTGCCAGTTGTAAAAACTATTTTTTATGATCATATTAGGGCTTTGTTTTCACCGAATTTTCGGATTGTGTTTACAGTTCCGATTGCAGTGGTGAGAGAACCTTGGCTGATAGCCACGTTAGAAAGTGAAAGAAGAACGGTGGTGATGCTATCGGTGACGAAGTTTTTTCCGAAGGTGTTAGCACATCAGCCTGACGCAGAACCGATTCAAAAGAATGTGGAAATACTAGAGGCGATGCTGGATAAGCGGATTGATGATGCGTTGATAGAGCCGGACGTAAAAAGGCAAATTGTGATGCTGAGCGGCGGGGTGCTCCGAGAGCAGGTGCGGCTAGCTCAAGAGTGCTGTCGGGAATGTATGTTGGAGCTGAGGATAAACCAGGAGAGAACTGATCTGAAAATTGATGCGGCAATTTTGAAAGAAGCTGCTAAGAATTTGCGCAATCAGTTTGCTCGGACGCTGGGGACTCAGCTTTATGATTTGCTGAAGGAAACTTACGAGAGTTTTACGCCGCCGGATATTAAGAGTGCGGACTTTTTGGAATTACTGCATGGGCTGTATGTGTTGGAGTATGAGAATGATGAGCTTTGGTATGACCTGCATCCTTTGGTGAAAGATTTGCTGCGACAGCGCGGATTGATAGCGTAGGAGGCGGGCAGGATGGATGCGTTGAATCAACGGGCGCTGCAAAAGCTAATTTTGACGGTGGAGGCGAATGCGCAGAGTTTGGAGCTGTTGATTGCGGTGTGTGATGATCGCAATTTTCAGGCGGAGATGATTGAGGCTTACGAGGCGGAATTGCAGCAGCAGGAGATTGCGACGTTTCGGGTGCGGTTGAATCCGCAGCAGCCGAGTTTGCGGACGAGTTTGGAGGAGTTGGTGGCGCGGGAGCCTGGGCTGAGGTCGGGAGAACGGGCGGTGGTGACGGTGCTGAATGCGGAGGCGCTGCTGGGGGTGAGATTGGTGAGTGAGGAGAAAACGGAGCAGGAGCAGTTTTTCTTTTCTTTGCAGTGGACGCGGGAGGCGTTGCGGCGGTTTGAGTTTGCGGTGGTGCTGTGGGTGCCGGATGGGATGGCGACGAGAATCGGGCAAAGAGCGCCGGATTTTTGGAGCTGGCGGGGCGGGGTGTTTGAGTTTGTTGCGCCTGATCGGGTGCCTTCTGAGGGTGGGCAGCTTGTGATGACGGCTCGTGATGTGAGCAAAGAAAGAAAGCCGGGGGTGCTTTCTAAGGCGGATTTACAGCAGCATATTGAGGGATTGGAAGCGAGTGCGCCGGAGTCGTCGCTGTTGATTACGCTGTATAACAACTTGGGAGAGGCTTACAAGAGAGAGTATGCCTATGGGGAGGCGTTAGAGCAGTATGAAAAGGCGCTGAGGCTGGCTAGGGCAAAAAAAACTTGGCAGGGCAGGCTAGATCGCTGGGGAATTTGGGTGATTCGCTCTGGTATGCGGGGCGGCCTGCGCAAGCCGTTGAGTATTATGAACAGGGATTAGAGGTTTGTCGTGAGATAGGCGATCGCCACGGAGAAGCCAATTCTCTTATCGGTTTGGGGAATGCGTACTACTCACTGGGACAGTATCAGCGGGTCATCGACTGTCAGCAGCAGTCTTTAGAGATTCACCGCGAGATCGGCGATCGCAACGGTGAAGCCGCTTCTCTTGGCAATCTGGGGCTTGCGTACAATTCACTGGGTCAGTATCAGCGGGCGATTGACTTTCAGCAGCAGTCTTTAGAGATTAGACGCGAGATCGGCGATCGCAACGGTGAAGCTGCTTCTCTTGGCAATCTGGGGCTTGCGTACAATTCATTGGGTCAGTATCAGCGGGCGATTGACTTTCAGCAGCAGTCTTTAGAGATTAGACGCGAGATCGGTGATCGCAACGGTGAAGCCAATTCTCTTGGAAATTTAGGGAATGCGTCCTATTCACTAGGTCAGTATCAGCGGACGATTGACTTTTTTCAGCAGTCTTTAGAGATTTGCCGCGAGATCGGCGATCTCAGCGGTGAAGCCATTTCCTACTTCAATCTAAGTCAAGCGTTAGCTAAAACGGATGAAAAAAGGGAAGCGCTTCAATCTTTTGAAAAGGCACGAGCCCTGTTTGAAGGCATGGAATTATTGCATATGGTCGAAAAATGTAATGAGGCTATTCAAGCGTTAAAAAAAATATTCTAGACAAGGTGTTTTTGGGTTTGTAAAGGAACAAGCTCACGCTCTCTGATATTAAGCACCATTAATCGCTTGGCCCGCTAGCCAACCCGTAGTCCAAGCACTTTGAAAATTAAACCCGCCCGTCACGCCATCAATATCAATTAGCTCTCCCGCTATATACAATCCCTCACACTGACGGCTTTTCATCGTTTTAAAGTCAATTTCTTTAAGGCGAACGCCTCCACAGGTGACGAATTCATCTTTGAAGGTGCCTTTGCCAGTGATTGCATAGGTTCCTTGGGTCAACTCCTGCACCAGTCGATTGATCTGTTTTTTAGAGACATTTGCCCAAGTGAGGCTGGGCTCAATTTCTACGCGGCT
>QBMP01000385.1:0-916 GCA_003242115.1 Phormidesmis priestleyi | reverse complement strand
GGAAATGGGCTCAAAGGGGCTGTAGGTCGCGATCGCACGTTTACCCGTCTCAGCTTTAGCCTGCTGCAAAGCCGTTTCTACCTGCAACTGACTCAGCTCTGGCAGCCAGTTCACAACTAGCTCAGCTCGATAGCCAAGCTCATGCAGCCGCCGAGCGCCCCAGGCCGATAGCTTCAGTACCGCTGGGCCGCTAAATCCCCAGTGGGTAATTAGCAGCGGCCCAGTTTGCACCAATCCATCTTGACTAGAAGCTTTGAGGCCGTCCGCTTTTAACCGCACAGTGACCGAGCTGACGGCGACGCCGCTGAGTTCGTGCAGTCGCTGATCGGCCACGTTAAAGGTAAAAAGAGAAGGCACAGCGGGCTCTACGGTATGGCCAAGAGATTTGGCAAGGCGATGGCCCACGGGGCTGCTGCCGGTGGCGAGTAAAAGGCGATCGCACCTCACATACCCCAGTTGCGCCCGAATCTGGATCTGAAATTCTGCCTGAGCGCTGTTTTCATTCGGGGGCAAATACTCAACGCCCGTGATCGGCGATCGCGTCTTAATGGTCACCCCCGCCTGCCGCGCCGCCTGAGTCAGACAATTGACAATCGTCGCCGAATCATCCGTTATGGGAAACATCCAGCCATCGGCTTCGGTTTTGAGCGTCGCCCCCCGCGCTGCAAACCAAGCTACCGTATCCTGTGGCTGAAACCGGCTGAAGGCTCCGCGCAAAGCTTTGCCGCCCCTGGGATAGTTTTGAATGAGCTGTGCGGGTTCAAAGCAGTGATGCGTGACATTGCAGCGACCGCCGCCAGAAATGCGAACTTTGGCCAAGGGTTCGGGGCCCGCTTCGTAGAGCGTGACTTGAGCGGTGGGATGGGTGGTAGCGGCAGCGATCGCCCCAAAAAAACCAGCCGCACCCCCCCCAACT
>QBMP01000384.1 GCA_003242115.1 Phormidesmis priestleyi | reverse complement strand
TTAGACAGACTCCTAAAACCTGAAAAGTCGTAAGCACCAATTCTAGATCTATCTGGAAGGGCAACCTGTTCGGCTCTCTGGCTATATTTTACCGCTAACCGAAAACCAGACTCGGCAGGTAAGTGAATTTCTGCTGGTGCCCTACGTCGGCGCTTGCATTCATGTCCCCTCGCCACCACCGAATCAAATGGTCTATGTTAAGCCAGCGATCGCCATTGACAATCCGGGTTTATTCTCGCTGGTATCAGTGACCGGGAAAATGCGATCGCAGCTTGGCAGCTATGAGCTGTTTCGAGTCGATGGCTCGCGGTCGGTAGAGGTGAGCTATGCGATGGATTTAGAGGCTATTACCTCCACGCCAAACGCATTTTCACCCCAAATGAGCGGCCCCTGGGGGCAGAACCTGCCCGCTAAAGTTTCAGGTGTTTTAACCCAGTCTCTAGGCAACTTGCAGCGCCAAACGTCGCCGCGTACGCTGGCTTTAGCCATGCTGCTGTCGTTTAGCTACGGGGTGCTGCACACGCTGGGGCCAGGGCATGGCAAAGCGGTGATTGTCTCCTACTTTGTCGGTAACGGCGGTAGCCTGCGGCGAGGAATGGCGATGGGCGTAAGGATTGCCATTTTCCATGTGCTCTCTGCCGTGGCGCTTGTCGTACTCACTGATGCGGTCGTACAGCAGGTGGGTGGCAATAGCGCGGGGAGCTACCGGGTGGTGCAGCTCATTAGCTATGGGGCGATCGCGCTGATCGGCGGCTACATGCTCAAGCAGGCACTGCAAAAACAAAACCATCCGCCCGCGAATTTGGATACCAGCGCTGCTGATATTGTGTTGTATCCCAGCTTGAGTCAGCAAATATCAGCGAAAGTTGACCGCCCTACGCTAGCAGCCTGCAACTGTTTTACCTGCGAGGATCGTCAGGGTATGGGTGGATGGCTAGCCCTAGCAGTGGGTGCGGTGCCCTGTAGCGGTGCTTTGCTCGTATTGCTGTACGGGCTTGCGAATGATTTGCTATGGCCAAGCGTGGCTATGGTGGTATCGATTTCGGTCGGGATGGCCTTTACCCTGGGTTGGATTGGGGCGATCGCGATCATCGGCAACCGCTACGGTCATCAGTTCGCCGCCCGCCGCCAAGAAAAAATGCCCTGGAAGAAACAGCTCAAAAAACCACGGTTTTCGCTGATTCAAACAGGGCAAATTATCGGCGCTAGCTGCGTATCGCTATTGGGCATCGGACTATTTTCACCGGCTCTAATGACAGGCGGCTAGCCCTACTGAACCTGCCTGCCCATCAGCCCCCAAAAGTGGAGAAATCCCTGCCCTGAAAAGACTTCTACCAAAGTTGCCGACACAAAGCCAATCATGGCTAAGCGCCCGTTCCAAATCTCAGCGCTAGGTACAAAGCCGAACTTGAAGCCCGAAGCAGTTTCAGCATAGGGCTTGTTCACTTCTGGGGTTGCAGTTACTTTATTTGTCATGGTTTGGCTTTTCCAAAAAGGGCTACGAGACTTAAGTTAATGAAAGTTTACAAAAGCAGTCTCTACCTAAAGGCATAGATTGAAAGGAATGGTGTCAAGGGATCTCAGCTACGCAACCGTTAGTTAGTAGCAGCCTGGGAAGGCATTGAAATTCATGCCGCTATTCACGGTCGCTATCGTATGATAATGATTATCATAATCAAAATAAGAGGATAGCAATATGCCAAACACGATATTTGCGGATACTGCCCCGGCCACTGTGCCAGTGACTGTGCTGACCGGCTACTTAGGATCGGGTAAAACGACGTTGCTTAACCGCATCCTTACCCATGAACATGGCAAAAAAATAGCGGTGATTGTCAACGAATTTGGGGAGGTGGGCATCGACAATCAGCTTGTGATTGATGCTGATGAAGAAATTTTTGAAATGAATAACGGCTGCATTTGCTGCACCGTGCGCGGCGATCTCATTCGCATTATTAACAACCTGATGAAGCGTCGCGATAAGTTTGATCATCTGGTGATTGAAACTACCGGATTGGCCGATCCAGCGCCGGTGATCCAGACCTTTTTTGTCGATGAAGATATGAAAGATCAAATCAACCTCGATGCCGTGGTGACGATGGTTGATGCCAAGCACATACACCAGCATTGGGATGCCGAAGAAGCTCAAGAACAAATTGCCTTTGCCGATGTGATTTTACTCAATAAGACTGACTTGGTGAGTGAGGCAGACCTTGCGGCCCTAGAGCAGCGGATTTTGGGAATGAACGCTATGGCGAAGGTGTATCGCACCCAGGACGCGGCGGTGGAAATGTCTGCGGTGTTGGGGGTAAACGCTTTTGATTTGACTAGGGCGCTAGAAATTGATCCTGATTTTTTGGGTGAAGATGCTCACGAGCATGATGAAACCGTGGGTTCTGTTGCGCTAGTAGAAGCCGGTGAAATTGACGGCAAGTTACTCAACGGTTGGCTGAGCAACTTGCTGCAAACTCAAGGCCCGGATATTTTTCGGATGAAGGGGATTCTAAATATTCAAGGCGAAGACCAGCGGTTTGTGTTTCAGGGTGTGCATATGCTGTTTGATGGACGGCCCGATCGCCCGTGGAAGCCAAGTGAAACTCGCAAAAATGAGCTGGTCTTTATTGGTCGAAATCTAAACACTGCCCAACTAAAAGAGGACTTTCGGGCGTGCCTAGTTTAACAAAATCTCCCCTTTTATCGCTGAGCTGGCAGGGGCAACTGCAAGACTATGTGACAGCGATGGATTGGTCGCCTGATGGGGAGTGGTTGGCGATCGCCTCCGGCTCCGGCGAAGTCATGCTGTTGCACATCCCAAGCAAACAAACCATCGCCGTTGAGCCATCGGCGGCTGAATCAATTGACTGCTTAGGGTTCTCTTATGACGGTCAGTTTTTGGCGGCGGGCGGACAAAATGGTCAGGTGAAGGTATGGCGAATATCAGCGAATTCGACAGCAGATTCGACGGCAAATTCGACGCTGCCAACGCTTGTAAAAGTGCTAGAACATTCTCGCACCTGGGTAGAGCACTTGGCCTGGAACCCAACTCGGAATGAACTGGCTTTCAGCTTAGGGCGTTATGTTCAGGTGTGGGATATGGCAAGCGAGAAGATGGTAACAACGCTTCCGTTTGAAACCTCCTCTGTGCTAGATCTGGCTTGGCATCCTGCCGGAGAACAGTTAGCGGTAAGTGGCCATTTAGCGGTCAAAATTTGGTCACGCTCAGATTGGGACAATGATCCAAGGGTGCAGGAACTGGCAGCGGCTGGGCTGGCGATCGCGATTTCTCCCAACGGTCAATATCTCGCTTCAGGCAACCTCGACAACACGCTCATGGTGTGGGGATGGCAAAGCCCTTACCCCTGGCGCATGACTGGCTTTCCAGGCAAAGTCCGTCACCTAGCCTGGGCCGATGCAACTCGACCCTCAGCGCCGATGATTGCAGCGGCTAGCGGCGCAGGCATAATCGTCTGGCGCAAGCTGCCCACCGATGAAGCAGGCTGGGCCTCGCGAGCTTTTGACTCGCACCGTGGAAAGATTGTCGCACTGGCCTTTCAGCCCGGCAGCGCTCTGCTGGCTTCTGCGGCTGAAGATGGCCGAGTGATCCTTTGGCCTAAAGCAAAACAGTTAGGCCAAATATTAGAC
>QBMP01000383.1 GCA_003242115.1 Phormidesmis priestleyi | reverse complement strand
GGCCAGAAGTGCTAGGCGCTTTGGGGGGATTTGGTGGCTGTTTTGAGGTACCTAGCGGCTACCGAAAGCCGGTGCTGGTTTCGGGTACAGATGGGGTTGGCACGAAGCTCAAGCTGGCGCAAATGCTCAATCGACACGATACGGTAGGCATTGATTTGGTGGCGATGTGCGTGAATGACGTGCTGACAATAGGGGCCGAGCCGCTGTTCTTTTTAGATTATTTAGCGACTGGAAAGCTTGCGCCTGAGCAGTTGGCTGAGGTAGTGGCTGGAGTCGCGAGTGGATGCAGCGAGTCGGGCTGTTCGCTGCTAGGGGGTGAAACGGCTGAAATGCCTGGGTTTTATGCGCCTGGGGAGTACGATTTGGCGGGGTTTTGTGTGGGCATTGTCGAAAAAGACCAGATGCTGGACGGTTCGCGGGTGGAGGTGGGCGATCGCCTCATCGGTCTAGCTAGCAGCGGTATTCACAGCAATGGCTTTAGTCTGGTGCGCAAAGTCATCGCCGAAGGGCCAAGAGATCCCCGCGAGGCCGGACGAGTGAGCGGATACGACTGGAGCGAAAAGCCAAAAATGCTGGGCCAAGCTTCTTTAGGAGAGACGCTGCTGACCCCAACGCAGCTCTATGTGAAGCCGATTTTGGCCGCATTAGCCTCTGATTTGACGATTCACGGTATGGCGCATATTACCGGCGGTGGGCTCCCCGAAAATTTGCCGCGCTGCTTAGGAAAAGGTCAATCGATTCAGTTAATGGCTGATAGCTGGCTGATTTTGCCAATATTCGAGTGGATTCGCTCAGCAGGCCAGATCAGCACCCTAGACATGTTCAATACCTTTAATATGGGGATTGGTTTTGGCGTAATGGTGCCACCCGATCAGGCAGATGCTGCTTGCGTACAGTTCGCCGAGGCAGGGCTTAGCGCGTACGTAATTGGAGAAGTCGTCGAGGGCAAGGGCGAATTATTGGGTGTACCGACTGATTGAGCAGCCTTAGCAATTGGGCGTTGGTGATGGCATGTAAATTTGAGCCTGGGTTTGGGTTTGCATCCAGGTTTGTGTTTGGGCGAACTGTATAGCGTTAGGCTGTACTGGGGAAAAAGATACCTCTAAAAAAATACCTCTATATATATGAAGGAGTTTTGTATTGAGTGCGACTAAAGGAAATAGTCAGCCGGTGATTATTGCTGCCATAGCAACCGTCATCGCCATTGTGCTGGCTAGCAGTTTTGTAATTATTAACCCCGGTCAGGCAGGGGTGCTGAGCGTACTGGGCAAGGCCCAAGATGGCGTGCTGCTTGAGGGGATTCATCTCAAGCCACCGTTTGTGTCTTACGTGGATATATACGACATTACGGTGCAAAAGTTTGAGGTGCCTGCCGAAAGCTCAACTAAAGACTTACAGGATCTCAAGGCGCGGTTTGCAATTAACTTTCGCCTAGCACCCGAGCAAATGGTCGAAATTCGCCGGAAGCAGGGTTCGCTTTCAAATATTGTCTCGAAAATTATTGCCCCTCAAACTCAAGAGTCGTTTAAAGTTGCGGCGGCTCGGCGAACGGTAGAGCAAGCAATTACCCAGCGAGCTTTGCTCAAAGAAGACTTTGACGAGGCTTTGGCAATCCGGCTAGAAAAGTACGGGATTAACGTATTGGATACGAGCGTCGTGGATTTGGCCTTTTCGCCGGAGTTTTCGCGGGCAGTAGAGGAAAAGCAGATTGCTGAACAGCGGGCACAGCGGGCGGTGTATGTCGCTCAAGAAGCTGAGCAGGAGGCGTTAGCAGAAATCAACCGGGCCAAGGGTCGAGCGGAATCTCAGAGATTGATTGCAGATACGCTGAAGGCCGAAGGCGGTAAGCTAGTGCTGCAAAAAGAGGCGATTGAAGCTTGGAAGGAAGGCGGGGCACAGATGCCTCGGGTATTGGTGATGGGCGATAGCGGTGGTGGCGGCATCCCGTTTTTGTTCAATTTAGAGCAGGGCGACTAGATGTAAAGGCTGGTTTTGTGATGTAGCTTAAACAAAGCGCCTCCCTGAATCGACTTGGAGAGGCGCTTTTATTTTTTAATCGAGTCTATTGTTTAATCTGCATCGATAGTATGCATGAGCTGCACAAATGCCGACGAATTCATCAAAAATCGTTAAACTAACTACAAAAGTTGGCTGGTCGCTTTGGGAAAGTTAGTAGTGTCAAGACTCTTTGGGCATATGAATAACTGTTTGGCTTCGATGTTTTTGCCGGTTATGTTAGGAATTGTGGCAGGTGTGGGATACGGTGTGAGCGCTCACTACAGCGATTTGCCGATGTCTTTAGGGGAGCAAATTTCGCAGCCTTTGAGTTTGCCTCAATCACTTAAAGATTAGATCGCTTAGGGATTTGGACAGGCGGACAGAGAGGCACGGATAGACAGGTGCGGCCAGACAGGCGGGACGCCTATCCCACGGGGAGCTAATTCTGGGGTTAAGCCAATTTTTCAAAAAACATCAAGTGCTGCTGCGGCAGTCGATCATCGGTTTTGACCCAGGTTAAGCCTGCTGCGGCAAGCTCTTTTTTTACCTGCTTTTGGCTCATCTTGTGGTGCTTTTTGATCAGCACTAGCGGATTTTCGGCGCGGTATTCAGCCAGTACAACCTGTCCGCCGGGTTTTAAAGCACGGACAATGCCAGCCATCATTTCGGCTGGGTAGGCAAATTCGTGATACGCATCGAACATCACGGCCATGTCAATGCTTTCAGTCGGCAGGTTGGGGTCTGATTCTGTGCTGAGGACGGTTTCGATGTTGTTGAGGTGGTAGCGATCGCGCTCTACCTCCAACAATGCCAACATTTCCGGCTGCACATCTACCGCAATCACTTTGCCATCTGCCACCCAATCAGCTAGCTGAAAGCTAATGTAGCCAAGCCCTGCACCAATATCAGCCACGACATCATCAGACTTTAGCATCAGCGCATCGACGGCCATATCTGAGCGTTCTTCAGTAGCGCGGCTAGGGCGGGCAAGCCAATTAGCGCCCTGATAGCCCATGACGTTGGCAATTTCGCGGCCATAGTAGAGTTTGCCGATACCGTCTGAGCTAGGAGAAATGTAGCCATAGGGGCCATCGGTCGGAATGGCAGCGTTGGCTGCGCAGCCTAAAGATGAGAAAAGTAGCAGACAGCAAAGCGTCAATCGAATAATAGCTGGGGCGATGCTAGAGAATTTATGCACAGTTGGCGTGACCGTTGGGGATGATTATGAGGATACACCCTGGCACAGTCGGTCACGTTATGGATTCTACTCTCGCGATGAATGCTGCTGGAGGCAAGTGTTTTACGAGGCTCTCCGTGATGTGTTTCGGGATGGTTTGTCTTGAGGCGATCGCGCAATCCAAGCGGCCCAAGCAATCAGCACAAACTGAAACGGCAGTCGAATGCCATGCAGCCACCAGCTATCGGGAATGCCAGCAAGCTTGATGTGATTAAAGGCCATGTTGAGGTTAGCTGGATACACCGCAATAAATAGAGCAACTAGCCCCCAACCAGAAAGCCGCCGCGTCGCTGGGAAAAATAGCCCTGCTCCCAACAGAATTTCAAAAACGCCGCTAATGTAAACTAGCGCCGCTGGAAAAGGCAGAAAACCCGGCACGATTTTAATGAAAGGCACTGGCGTTGCAA
>QBMP01000382.1:2947-3646 GCA_003242115.1 Phormidesmis priestleyi | reverse complement strand
CCCGCGACGATAAACCACCGCTGGGCAATTGAATTTTTGAGCGTCCGATTCAAAATCGAGTTAAGCATCTTAAATTATGAGTCTCCTTTTTGGCTCTTTTCTTCTGGTTAGATTGGTTTTTTATCTCTTGCGATTACTGCCAAGAAGTGCGATCGCACCGCCAGCTAGCACGACGCCTACAACCGTAGTTGCCACAATTCCCGTCGGAAAACCGCCAGACATTTGTTCTACTTCTCCAGATGCCATCAGATTTCCACTTGTATCGTGGCTATGAGGCGTCCCCTGGGCATCTGCTTGGGCATGGGACTGGTCAGTCACAGGCGCGGCAAATGCGTCTTCAGCAGCCGGTGCCTCAGCAGCTTGCGTTTTGCGCGACTCAGCATAGAGCACCAGACCCCCCTCAGTCACTAGCTGCTCTCCGACCGATAGCCCTTCTGCCACTTCAATCAAATCACCCTGCGTTGAACCCATGGCGACTGGAACCGGCTCGTAAAAATTTTCATACTGCACAAAAACAAGCTGCTGACCGTTGTCATCTACTACTGCCGTCATCGGAATAAGGACAGCGGCGCTGCCATCGGCAGCAGGCTCAATGGGAGCTGTCTGAATGCCTAAAATAGAGTCGGTTTCAGCCCTTACCTCAACCCGATTGACTCCGCCCGTTGATTGAAATTCATCGCCATGGCCCACATGAGCCAG
>QBMP01000382.1:0-2937 GCA_003242115.1 Phormidesmis priestleyi | reverse complement strand
CCGCAGGCGCACCGGCTAACAAGCTAATGGTCAGAATGGAACCGATTAAAGGAAGGGATTTCATAGTAACTCCTCGTAATTTTCTACTGGTAATTTTCTACAGAGCGGCATCTAAGCCGCATACAGGTTGCCATAGGGCAGATGAAATCCAGATGAAATGGCAGCGACTCCGTTAAAATCAATCGCGTAGAGGATGCGCTTGGGCGGGTGAGGGAACCGATGAGAATTTTGCTAGTAGAAGATGAAGAAGATTTGGGTTTTGCAATCAAGCAGGTCTTAATGAGCGAGAAATATATCGTGGACTGGGTAACCGATGGAGCTCAGGCGTGGCATCACCTGGAGAGTCAGTGGACGGATTACACCGTGGCTATTATCGACTGGCTGATTCCCGAACTGTCTGGGCTAGAACTCTGCAAAAGGCTCAGATCCCATCAAAGCCCTTTACCCGTGCTGATGCTCACAGCCTTGGGAGAACCGGAAAACCGGGTGACTGGGTTAGATGCCGGTGCCGATGACTATCTGGTTAAACCCTTTGTGATGGCAGAGTTGCTGGCACGGTTGCGGGCCTTGCAGCGGCGATCACCCCAATTGCGGACTGAGACCTGGAGCATTGGACGATTTACTTTAGATGACGCCAACACGATGCTGACGGTTAAGCAGCCTGATGACCAGGAGGCTCAATCTATTCCACTCACCCTCAAAGAATTTCAGGTACTGGCCTACCTGATGGAAAATCCTAATCGCACGATTCCAGGCAGTAAAATTCGCTATCAGCTATGGGATCTGGACGAAGATCCCGTCAGTAATGTAGTCGCCGCCCAAATTCGGCTGGTGCGTCGCAAATTTGCTCGTTATGCCTGTGAGTGTCCGATTAAAACGGTGGCCGGTCAGGGCTATCGGTTCGAGCCATGATGAACAACAGCCAGTTGCTTTTTCGTCGCAGTCGCCGCCGCTTAGCCTGCTGGTATGCGATCGCCATGGGCGGGCTTTTGAGTCTGTCTGGATTAGGCATGTATCGGGTTTTGGTTCGCGCCAACTGGATTGCCATAGAACAGGAGATCGAGTCGATTGCCGGAACACTCCATGACAGCTTTGAGCCGTTGCTGCCCGCTAACGAAGAGCCGACCGTCCTCCTCCAGCAAATCTTTCCTGACCTGTGCGTTATGGAACAACCCTGCAACAACAGTCCCACCCTGATTCAACGACATACCACTGGCATTAGCGATCGCAGCACCTACTACATTCGCCTGTTCAACCAACATGGTGAACTGTTGGCGTTTTCCCCTAATCAACCGCTACCGCTATCTACTGACTTCAATCCATCAACCTGGCAAACATTCAGTGCCGAAAGGGGCAGTCGCTATCATCAGTTCACCACGATTTTGCACAGTGCTGATGAAAGTGCTGCTGCAAAGTTGACGACTCGCCCTGTACCGACTAACTACAGCGCTGGCGAGGAACACGAAAATGCCTCTTGGGGATACCTGCAAATTGGCCGCACCTTAGCTACCTACGACGCTGAAGTTAGAAGAATTCAGTGGATTCTGGCTTTTGGATTACCCTTGGTTTTAATCCTGGTAGCTGCAACCGCTTGGGTACTCTCAGGACTTGCCATGCGACCCATTTATCAGTCATACCAGCAACAACAACAGTTCACAGCCAATGCCGCTCACGAGCTGCGATCGCCTTTGGCCAGCTTGCTCGCTACGGTAGAAGCAACCTTACGGCTCTCGCCCACCCAGCCGAAGGCGGTTGCACCCATGCTCAAAACGGTCGAACGCCAGGGCCGACGACTGAGCCACTTAGTCGCTGATTTACTCTTGCTCACTCGACTTGAACAGGATGCTTCAGCCAAACAGGATAAGCCTTGTTGTTTGAATGATGTGGTTGCCGATCTGAGTGAAGAATTTTCGGAACTAGCCAACGCTAACGGCATTGATTTGACCAGCCAAGTTCCTGACGCTGAAATTTATGTCGCGGGCGACGAATCTCAGCTCTACCGACTGGTCTCTAATGTGATCGCCAACGCCATTCAGTACACGCCTGCGCACGGTTCGGTAGTGGTGAGCTTAAAAACTCGCGATCGCACGGCTATCATCGCTGTTCAAGATAGCGGCATCGGTATTCCACTTTCTGAACAAAAACAAATTTTTGAACGGTTTTACCGGGTGAACAGCGATCGCTCTCGCAAAACTGGGGGTACGGGGTTAGGTCTGGCAATTTCGCAGGCGATCGCTATTCACCACGATGGGAAAATTAGCGTTCATAGCAACGTCGGCCAGGGCAGCTTGTTTACAATTCATCTACCCTCTGAAACGCGCTAATTGAGAAGCGAGTCTAGGCGGTGCGGGTGCGGGTGCCTGTGGGGTTCCACTACTGAAGTATCCTTAGGGTGCTGATGCCGATGAGCTTCATCATGCGTGTGTTCGTGCTCATGCCAATATTCTTGATTGGTAGCGCTATTGACAGGGCGATCTTTTCGGGGTGAGAGCACGAGTTGAACGGCTATCAAAAGTAGTCCCCCAACTAAGGTGCCATAGAAAAAAGGGGCTTCTGTTTGGTAACGGCCCAACCAACCGGCTAGTGGATAGGAAAAGACCCACCAGAGATGGCTCCAAGCAAACTGAGCCCCATAAACCCGTCCTTGAAATTCAGTGGGTGTGCGGTCGGCAATTAAAGTTTGAGCAGAAACATTCACTAAAGTTTGTCCAGCCCCGGCAACCAGCCACAGCACAAGCAGGGGCGTCAGTCCGACATAGCTAGCGGGCAATAACGCGCCTATGATTAAAACCGCACCTACAAGCATCAGCGACTGCCGCGTCCACCGCTGGCCCAATGCCCCTACAGTGGATGCTGCTAGCGTTGCGCCGATGCCAAACGCGCCCATTGCCCAGCCGTACTGCACACTACTCAGCTTAAGTGTGCCTTGGACGTAGC
>QBMP01000381.1:3451-3671 GCA_003242115.1 Phormidesmis priestleyi | reverse complement strand
GCAACGCAGTCGTGAGAAGTCCAGCTAATAGGCTTGTTTAAACTGATGAAGCCATCGATCATGAGCGATTGGTGAATGCATGACAAATTCGATTATCGCTGTTCACTTGAACTTTTAATTCGGCGTTTCAATGGGGCCTTGAGGAGCCGCCAGATCATCTTCTCGATTCAACAACAGCTGATCTAAAGCGTTCTGTGAACCGTTATCCAAAGGCTCCGCC
>QBMP01000381.1:1415-3441 GCA_003242115.1 Phormidesmis priestleyi | reverse complement strand
GTCGATTGGTAAACGCGCTGGTTAAAACCGGCTGGTAGCGGCGATCGCCGACCAGATAAACCTTCAAAAAGGCCAAACTCATTACCTGGGTATAGAACTGAGCCACCTCAGGCACGGGGCCGATGATATCAGCAGGTAAGCCAAACGTTTCGTCCCCCGTAACACCGATGGTAGAGAAATGAGTTGCGCCTTGCATAATCATTAAGTATTGATTCTCAGCGGAGGTTGCCGCCGATCCGTCAAGCAATCCATCAGGCGATTTATGAGAGGCGATCGCCTGGGTATCATCGCGTTGGCTCAGCCACGTAAAGGGCAAAATTTGCTCTGGTAAAGCGGGTGCTACGGTATCTGCACTGCCTGAGATAATCAGCGCAGGCACATTGATTTTGCCAATGTTATCTGGGCCAAAAATAGCGCTGGCAAACGGATTGATCGCGACGACCGCTCGAATGCGCGAATCGGTAAAGGTTTGATTGGCTTGCGCAGGGGAGAGCTGCGCGGCTTGGCATTGCAGCAGCAGCGACACATTGACGCTGAAGCTAGGCGGACAAACTTGAGTTAAAGCCGCTAAATTAATCGGTGCGCCAGCGACGGCTAGCGCTGTATAGCCCCCGAAAGACTGACCGATAATGCCAACATTGTTAAAATCGATGTTTTTCAGGTCTGGCTCTATCGCCTTTCGCTCGACCAATCCATCTAGCACCTGTGAGATCAAAAGGGGCCGATTGATAAATTCTTCGTCGGGCACCTGGCTAGCGCGACCGGCGACAAAGGCATTGAGCCGATCTGCATTGGTGCCGGGGTGCTCAAGGGTAATGGCGACAAAACCGCGCTTGGCTAAATATTTGGCGAGGTAGGCAAAGGAATTGCGATCGCTGCCCAGCCCATGAGAAATGATTACGACCGGAAACCCAGCCGAGCGAACCAGACCCAATCCGTGCGGGCTTACAAAAGGGCTAGCCGCATCGGGCAAGTAAACGTCTACTGGCTTGGGACTCACTTTGAGTCGAACGGAGAGTTTTTTGACCTGAAAGGGGCCGGGGCGAGTGACCAACTCATTCAGATCAGCCGCCGAGGTGCCCTCAGGAAAAGGGATGGTCGTGGCTTGCGACGAGAGCCGCTCGACCAGGGAAATCGCCGCATTCGACTGATTAAAAGAGTCGCTGGCCTGACGGGCAATCGCCAACCCAATCGGTAGATCAATCCGCAAAACTGGCGTCGGAAAGCGCTTCAGCACATTCAAAATTGTCAGTCCATTGGCCTGATCTGCCGCCGAAAGAATCACAGCGCTGCGCAGCCCCTTCCCGCCCGGTAGCCGCGCCCCGGTGCGAAACACTTCGCCCGCCTGCGCCAGCAAAAATTCACCTTGAGGCGTGTAGGCAAACTGCGCCACAGTCGTCACGTCGATATCAGCTCGCCGCGCAAGTAGCCCTCTGGCCTGCACTAGCATAGCCGGATCGATATAGGACAAGTACGGCGCTAGCTCTGGCGTTACCCGGCCTTCTTTGACATAGGCTTCGATGGCCTCTAGCGAAATGGATCGCTCAATCGTGGCACCCAGAGAAAAGGTGATCCTTTCAGCGGCTGAGCTAGGTCTAATAGCCAAAGGCGAAAGGGTAATCGTCAGCGAGATTAAGCCTATTTGCCAAGAGCTGCGCTGTCGGGTTCGAGGGCTGTAGCCTATCGAACTAGCCATCTGTTTGGCTGCCTGGCTAGCCATCGGTAGACGTAAACCGTAAGGGATAGCAGCCAATTTATCAGCGCATTTAGACACAAATTTCATAGCCATTATCATAGGCTACCGCCCACTATATCAACTGCACTCAAGATGATGCCAGCAAAGCCAACAGATCTGCCTCCGTCAGTTGAGTGATACCCAATGATTCTGCCTTTGCCTGCTTAGATCCGGCATTTTCACCCACCACTACATAATCAGTTTTACTGCTGATGGCGCTGCTGACGCGCCCACCCGCTGCCTCAATTTGACGCTGGGCATCGGCGCGTTTGAGCGTCGGCAAGGTGCCGG
>QBMP01000381.1:0-1405 GCA_003242115.1 Phormidesmis priestleyi | reverse complement strand
GGTGCCGGTAAGCACAAAGCTTTGGCCGCCGAGCGGCTGCGGCAGGTCGCCTGTTGCCTTCTGTTCAGCTTCTAGCTGTAGACCCGACGCCTGCAACCGCTCAATCAGCTGTTGATTAGCGGGCACTTGAAACCACTGCCGCACCGACTGCGCGATTTCGGGGCCAATGCCGTAAATTTGGGCTATAGCATCGCCGCCCGTTTCAGCCAGCACCGCTACCGAGCGAAAATTTTCCGCCAGCAGCTTGGCATTGGTACTGCCCACCAGCCGAATGCCTAACCCATACAGCACTCTATGCCAGGGTCGCTGCTTAGAATCAGCGATCGCCGCTATTAGCTTAGTCGCCAGCTTTTCACCCATGCGATCTAGACGCTGTAAATCTTCGAGCCTCAGGCTGTACAGATCCGCCACCGATTTCACCATGCCTTGATCAATCCACTGCTGTACCCACTTGGAGCCGAGCCCGCGAATATCCATCGCCTCCCGACTCGCCCAATGGCGCACCGCCCCCTGCAAAATCGCTGGACAAGAAATATTCACGCAGCGAGTCACGGCCTCATCAGCGGGTTTGACCACCGGCTGATCGCACACCGGACAAGTAGAAGGCAATTGATAAGCTATAGCCCCTTCAGGTCGCAAATCTAAAATGACTCGCACCACCTCAGGAATAATTTCTCCGGCCTTGCGCACAATCACCGTGTCACCAATGTGCAGATCCAGCGCTGCTAGACGATCCGCATTGTGCAAAGTCGCTCTAGCCACCGTTGTGCCCGCCAGCGTTACTGGCTTCAGCTCAGCAACGGGCGTAATCGCTCCCGTGCGGCCCACCTGCACAGACACCGATTCGAGCCGGGTCGGCACTTCTTCAGCCGGATACTTAAGCGCTATAGCCCAGCGCGGAAACTTATTGGTAAAGCCCAGTCGATCTTGCAGCTCAAAGCTATTGAGCTTCACCACCACGCCATCCGTCAAATAAGGCAAATCGTGGCGATTGGCGTCCCAATCGTCGTAGTAGCTCGCTACGGCCAGTGCCGACTCACAGCGCTGCCGATGAGGATTTACTCTAAAGCCCAGAGTCTGCAAAGCTTCCAAGGCTTCCCACTGATCCAGCGGCACAGCCAGATCACCCGTGCCGTTCGGCATAATCAGCGTGTAGGCAAAAAAATCTAGCTGACGCTCCGCCACCTTACGCGCATCTAGCTGCCGCAAAGTACCGGCAGCAGCATTCCGCGGATTAGCAAACAGCGCCTCGCCTTCTGCCGCTCGTTTTTGATTGATAGCCGCAAACACATCCAGCGGCAAAAACGCTTCGCCGCGCACTTCTACAACGGGCGGCGGCACTTTACCTTCCGGCATTTGCAGTCGCAGCGGAATGGTACGAATCGTGCGCACATTCGGCGTAATC
>QBMP01000380.1:3368-3690 GCA_003242115.1 Phormidesmis priestleyi | reverse complement strand
CTTTAAGCCTACGATCATGGCGGGCAGCGGGACTTGCAGTTCTTGGTAGAGTTGTTTCATGGCCGCTAGCCCTGGCGGGCTCGTGTAGTGGCGGTTTTGTCCGGTGATGCCGTAGGTGATGCAGCGTAAAAAATGCCAAAAATCGCGCCAGCAGGCGTCAGCTCGGAGAGTAGGATAGAGCCCTCCACCCGGTTCTAAGATGCCGGGAAATGCTTGCAAAACGTCGGCTCTAGCTTCATCTACGATGTCGGCGGCTTGGTCGCGAAGCTGTTTGACGATGGCAATAGTGTCAATTTCAGGCGGTTGTTTGGACGGTTGTTTG
>QBMP01000380.1:1989-3332 GCA_003242115.1 Phormidesmis priestleyi | reverse complement strand
GGTTTTTGGCGGGCTTTAGGGGCGATCGCGGCTAGGGTTTCATCGGTTAAATATTGGCGGGCATCATCGGCGGTTTGGAGATGAGCTACGCCTTCGGGGGTCAGCGCGCTCCATCCCATAAAGCTCACAATTCGCGCTTGAGGGATTAGCTGTTTGGCGCGATCGCTCAGTCCATTCATAGGGTTAGTTACCGTTTGATTAACGGATTATTACTCATACTGGTTTTTTTTGATTCAAGTTGTTCAATGGCCAGCGCCGCTGCTCGATTCACGTCCGGATCTATATCGTCGTTTTGCAAAGGGATGAGAGCCTCAATCGCCTCTGGGTTGCCGAGTTTGGCTAAGGCGATCGCCGCCGCTTTACGAACCCCAGAATCAGAATCTCGTAGGCAGGTGATCAGCGGCTGATAGGCTTTTTGATAGTCTAGGCGAGCTAGGTTGGCGATCGCTTCAATTCTCACCTCAGCCGACGAATCGCTCAGCGCTTCTGTCAAAATGCTCAGCGATTTTTGAATTTCAGGCGCAGGGCTATTTGCACCGGCTTGAGCAGCGGCTGCTAGCGGCAGTTGCTTTTGTACGAGCTGAGCTATAGCGCCAATCATGGCTGTTCTTACGGTTGCTTCCGGATCGCTAATATGCCGGTATAGCTGCTCACTGACCTCATCGCTCATAGAGGCTATAGCCCAGGCCGCATGGCCCTTGCAGCTCTCGCTAGCGGTTTCTGAGGCCAGCACCTGACGCAGCGGCTCAAAAGCAGGCGCACCTACTTTTGCCAAGGCTCCAGCGGCGGCGCTTTTAACGCCAATATCCGCGTCTGCTAGCAGCGCCTTGACAAGGCCCGACACAGATGCCGGATCGCCAATATTAGTCAGCGCATTGCAGCAGGCTTTGCGCACAACCGATTCCGGATGGTTCGCCAAACCTTCCATTAAAAAAGGCGTCGCTGGTTCACCAATTTGACTCAGTAATTCAATCAGCCGCAGCCGAATCGCCCGCCGCGAATCGACTAGGCTCCGGATCATTTGCCGCAGCAAAGCCGGGTCAGGATCGTCTAAAGCCAAGAGTTCTATTTGCTCGTTGATATGCTCAATTAGTTGGTCAACTTGAGCTTGCGACGCGGCCACGGCAGGACTGCTAGCCCTATTTGTGTGAGTAGCAGTAGGCGGTGTTTCTGATTGAGATGGCTTTGATTGAGGTATCTCTGAAGGCATCTCTAAAGGCATCTCTGAAAGCATCTCTGAAGGCATTTCTGGGCGTAAGTTATCTGAACCGGCAGATGGGTGGTTCAATCGCTATGCCTCTATCTTAATGGCGGCATGAGCGGCGGCGGCATGAGCGGTGCTG
>QBMP01000380.1:0-1979 GCA_003242115.1 Phormidesmis priestleyi | reverse complement strand
GTGCTGCTTTGCCCACGTAGCTGCGAAAGAGACGCCTCTATTTTGACAATTTCCGGGTGGCTTTTAAGCTGCGCCATGGCCATTGACTTTGGCAGCTTGGCCTTTTTGGCCGCCGTCGTAAAATCTTCTATTAGCCGCTCTCGATACGCTTCTAGCTCAGCGATGACCTCAGCGACTGCTTGCGCAGACGGTTCAGAGGGTTCAGAAGGCGCGGTTGTGACTGACGATTGGATTGGGGCGGACTCTAACACTTGTAAATACCTCTTATTTTATGGATGTTATAGATGGCGCTTTACTATTTTATCTGATGCGTCTAATGCCCCTCATCTAAAACCTTTACGTTTTCTTGCATGAATATTTCCGAAATCAAATTGCTATTGGTCAATGAAGATCCTCAGCTACGGCTGCGCGGGCTGGTTGCTCTCAAAGACTATGAGGCTGAAACCGCTGTGCCAATTTTGATCGGTCTTCAGCAAGATGAAGCCTTTTTGGTGCGCTCTTTTGTCGCAATGGGATTAGGCCGCAAGCGCAATCCGGTGGCTTATGCGGCTTTGTTGGAAATGCTGCGGCAAGAGCCGGATCACAACGTTCAAGCTGAAATTGCGAATTCTTTGGGGCTGTATGGGGCGATCGCTGCCGAGGCACTCGTCACCCTCTTTACCGAAAATTCTAACTGGCTGGTGCGCCGCAGCATTTTGGCAATTATGCCGGAGATGAAAGTCCCGCAAAAGCTGATGAATGTGACCTTAGAAGCCCTCAAAGATACAGATGAAACCATCGTTCAAGCGGGGATTTCGACATTAGGGCTGCTGGCCAATACGTCTGAAGCTGCGCAGGCGCTAGCGGCTTTGCTGCCCTTTACCGCAGATCAGAACTGGCGATCGCGTATGTCAGCCGCCTATGCGCTTAAGCCCTTTAGAGCCGCAGATATTGAGTCAGCCTTGGCTGAGCAAGCGCAAACGGCTCTGGCTCAGCTCCGACAAGATCCACAGCATCAGGTAGTCGCCGCAGCCCTCGAAGATTTATTACCGACTTGAGTTCGACTGCTCTTCGCCACTACCGTTACTACCGCTACTGGAAGAATTCAGCAGGCAGATTGTCGCTTTGGACTAAATCGATTATCTTGAGTCATGAAGAAATATTTCTTTATGTAAAATACTGAGCTACTTATGCAGCTCAGCCGCAGCTTAACCTTGTGAGGCGTGATTGCAATGATTTCGACGGCAACTTCCACAATTCAGCCCTATTCTGTAAAAGGCAACTTGCCAAAATCGCCGACTGATACAGATATAGAAGCAAAAGCGATTGCGTTTTTCACTCATTCGGTAGGCAACTGGCGCTCTTGCCGCCGCTACTACACTCTGGCTAGTGGCGACACTCAAGAGGTCGTCAGCGACATCACCGTTTCCTTTTTGCCGCAGGGCTGTAGCGAACTCACAGAACTTGCAGAGCGCCACGCGCTAGAGGTTCCGTTGATCTGTGGCGCAAAGGTGACCTGGGAAAGCCAGTACATTACGCCCAGCCGTAAGCCCTCACTCGGTTCGACTACCTTTGGTATTCGCGGTGAGATTATGTATCGCGATCGCGGATTTGCTACCCCCAAGCCCGTGACTGCCGCGTATAGGTTTACAAGCGATCGCACGATGGTACTGCGCACCGAGTACAACGACTCTAGCTTTGAAGAAGAGCTAAAGCTAATTGGCGACAACTACCGCACCCGGCAAACCATCATTTCGCGCGCAGGCGAAGAAATCATGATCGGTCAATATCTAGAAACGCGCATTGTTTGAGAGATTGGAAATTGAGAGACCGGAAACTAAAAACGCTGATATTCACTGGTAACAGCAGCATTTTCGACAGAAATCGTCGATTAGGCCACTTTTTCCAGGCTTTGGCGAGTTGTCTTACGGGTAAAGGCATTCCACTCTTCTAGTTCGGCTTGAGCGTGAGCTAACAGCTGAGCGCGCCCCTGATCCGTC
>QBMP01000037.1:7783-20718 GCA_003242115.1 Phormidesmis priestleyi | reverse complement strand
ATATCCATCACTAGAGCTATCAGATATTTATCTAGTCATCGGTTACTACCTTAGACATCAAGATGAGGTAAACACTTACTTAGCGGGGCGGCAGCGGCAGTCGGAGGCGATTCAGCAAGAAGCCGAACAACGCTTTAACCCAGTTGGAATCCGTGAACGCTTGTTGGCTAGAAGGAGTCAAGCAATCAAGCCAGAATGATTAAGCTTCTAGCTGACGAGAACTTTAACAATCAGATTGTAAGAGGCGCTCTGCGGCTAAGAATTTGAAATTTGAAGAGGCGAGTACCTGTAGAGATCGGATTAAGCATTTGCGCGATCGCCTCCTCGGCAAACATAGATCGCCCTTCAAGCAAGCTCAAAACGCCGATAGAGTCGCTAGTGAGTAGCAAACTCTGTAAACTGGCGCATACTAGGCGAGTGAAAAGCTAAAACAATATCGCTGGGCGGCACCCCTAGCTCAAGAAGTTGAGTAGCAATCCCAATTTCAGTGCCGTCATGCTGAATCCAAATTTTGCCGTCTTTAATATCTAAATGCAGGCTACAGCCATGAGTGCGATGGCTCCCCCGCCAGCCGGTATGCAGTAAGAGATAGTGATCGCGCTGAGTATCCAAAACGGCTTGAGTCTCAACCTCTGGCTGCGAAAGGCCGCGCTCCGCTCGCTCTGACAGTAGCTGCTGAATCCAAACGCGGTATTGCTCTACATCCATTTTCGGATCACCTCTTCGCTTTGATCATATGTTAGTAGACGTATCTGAGTTCTTTCCACAACAGATCGGACAAATCGACGCTGAAAAAACGAATTGTATGTTTCATCTGGCTCAGCGAGGTAAAGTCTCCGGGTAGGATCGACCTCTTCAAGCGCGATTTGATAATTGATGAATTGGCCCAAGGCAGTATGAAAATCTGACACGGCGGATCGGCTGATGAAGCTCTTAATTTCTACCGCAATTTTTTCACCAGCTCTTTCAGCAGCGATCATTTCTGCTGCTAGGTCAATCTCAAAATCGACTTCCCCTACGCTTACCTCATAAGGATCAGCGGTGATTATCCATCCTTCTTTCTCCAGTCCCGCTCTTACAGCGTCATGAAAACGATCTTTTGCCATAGCTTCAAAGGCAGTTTGAATTCGGTTCTTATTGTACGGCGAATGTTTGCGGATTGGCGCGATCGCCTCCTCGGCAAACACAAAGTCTCTTTTTTTGGGAGACGGTTGCACGGGCTGTATTGAGTGGCTAAAAGTGGCTAAAATGGCCTAAAACAGGTCTTATGATGCATCAATAAGAGGTTGATAAAGCGCTGCATCTGCCTATAGAAAGTAAGAGGTTTTCACTCTTTAAAGTAAATTCCCTTTGGAAAAGGGCAAGGATGCGTTTCCTTCGCTAGCGTCACGGTGAAGCAGCGTATAAAAACAGGGAATAATAAATAGCGTTAGCACCGTAGCTAAAGATAATCCAGAAAAAACAACAACACCCAGTGGCTGTAAAAATTCGGAGCCTTGGCCAACGCCAAGCGCTAATGGAAACATGCCCAGTACGGTGGTCACCGTCGTCATTAGAATGGGGCGCAGCCGCTGCGGGGCGGCTTTGAGCATGGCGGTGAGGCGATCGCAATTTTCTTGTTCGTAAATCTGATTGGCTAGCTCTACCAAAATAATCGCATTGTTCACAACAATGCCAACTAGCAGCACTACTCCAACAATGACCGTTGCCCCAATTGCCGTTTGCGTGATAAACAATCCTAAAATGCCGCCCGCTAAAGCCAACGGCACCGTCAGCATGATCACCAGCGGATCGATTAAGGAGTTGTATTGAACAGCCATGACGGTAAAGACCAAAAATGCCGCGAGTCCGCCCAAAAGGCCAACCCCATCTTGAATGGCCTGATTGCTCTGGGCGCTAAAGCTCGGCAAGCGGGTAACACCTGCGGGCAGCTGGACATTTTTCATCACCCGATCCACTTCTTCTAAAGCCGCTCCCAAGCTAGCCCCTTCACTCAAATCGCCTTCAATAATAAACACCTGCCGCTGGCTAATGCGCTGAATTTCGCCGGGAGCTTGACCGTTTTCAATGCGGGCGACATCGCCGAGCCGTACGAGCTGATTGCCGCCATTGAGCAGCGGCAGTTGGGCTAACTCAGTCGGGTTTTGAATCAGGGCAGTGGGCGTTTGAATGCGCACATCGACTAGGCGATCGCCCCGCTGAAGCTGAGTCGGTACCGCCCCAGAGAGTACCGTTTGCACCGTCCGGCCAATTACCTGGGCTGACAGCCCTAAATCAGCCGCCCGCTCCCAGTCGGGGCGAATTTGCACTTCCGGCTGCGGCGGATCAGCATCGGGCGAATAGCTCGCGAGCGTCGCTTCGGCTTCGAGGGCGGCTAGCACCTGCTCTCCAGCATCGGCTAGCAAGGTTGGATCGCTGCTTTGCAAGATAACATCCACGTCGCCGCGCACCGGAGAGTTGTTGAGAATCAGGCCGCGCACTTCCCCCGGCGAAACGCGCAGCCGGGTTTTGACTAGGTTGAACTGGTTGAATTTACTGCTCATGCGATCGCTAAACGCTTCCACATCTGTCCCTGACACCAGCGTCAGCGTACTGGAGCCTCTCAGCGCATTTTCACTTGTGCTGCTGCCAAACAGCGACCCCCCTGAGGTGCTAAAGGCGTACTCCACTTCGGGCTGCTCAAGCAATAGCCGATCTACTGCCGTCATCACCACCCGGTTTTCAGCTAGCGTTGTTCCCGGTGGAAACTGCACCCGCAAATTTGCCTGCCCAGTCGCAATCTTGGGCAAAATCTCTTGCGGAAGTTGGCGCACCATCAGCGCACTGCTGCCACCCAACAACAGAAAAATAGCTGCTATCACCAAAATTCGTCGCTGTAGCACCCAGCCTAAAAGCTGTCCATAGCGCCAGGTGACGCCCTGCAAGCGTTGATCAAACTGGCGAATAAACCAGACGTTTCTCACCCCACTAGATCGGCGCACCATCAGCAGCCGAGAAGCTAACGTTGGAACAACTGTGAGTGCCACAATTAGAGAGGCCGCTACGGCAAAGCTCACCGTTAGCACCAACTCATTAAACAATAAGGAGATAAATCCACCAACGAGTAAAAAGGGCAAAACAGCCACCAAATTAGTTGTTGTTGAGGCAAACAGCGCGGATTCTAGGGTTTGGCTGCTGGCCTCTGCCTAACGGATGATAGCGCGGTTGCTTTGAGTCTTTTTGACCTCAGCCGTTTTTGCTTCAGCGGCTTTCTCTTCAACCCCTTTAACAATATTCTCTAGCATCACAATGGCGTTATCGACCACAATTCCCACGCCTAGCGCTAGCCCGCCTAAGCTAAACACATTCAGCGAAAGGCCAAACAAGCCCATAAACAAAATGGCGACTAAAGAGGCCAGCGGAATGGCAATGACAATGATGAAGGTTTGCCTGAGGGAGCCAAGGAATAACAGCACTGCGATCGCGGCCAACCCCGCCCCTGTCAGCCCCGAAATTGCCACATTGCGAATAGAATTCTCAATAAAAACAGATTCATCTAGCGTGGCATTGAGCACCATATCTTCGGGAATAAGGCCAGATTCTTTTAGCTGACCTAAGCGCTGTTTAACGCCATCAACCACAGCAATCGTATTCGCCGCTGGCTGCTTTTGAATGCTCACCTTCACCGCTGGCTGACCGTTGAGATTGACAAAAATGCGCTGCTCTTCGGTGCCATCAATCACGTCAGCAAAATCGCGCAAATACACCTGTTGGGTAAGACCAGAAGATTGATCCTGAGAAGAATTCGGAGAGGAATTCGGAGCAGTGGCTGACGATGAGCCGCCGCCCACCTCAAAAATTAGATTACGAATCTCATCGGCATCTTGAAAGCGCCCGGCCACACGGGTTAGAGGCTCACTGTCTGGGCCTTGAATCCGCCCGCCCGCTGTGTCTTGGTTGCGTTCTGAAAGCGCATCTAGGACTTCAGTAATACCCAAGCCTAACGCCTGTAGCCGAGCCGGATCGAGGTTGATCCGAATCTCTTCTTGTACGCCACCCGAAACATCAACACTCGCAACGCCCGGTACGGTATTGAGTTCTCGCGCTAGCTCTTGGTCAGCAAACACTCTTAGGTCAACGCCTTGCAGCGAAGAAGAAGTCAGCGCTGTTTCATAAACCGGCAGCTGAGAAGGATCAAACTTGAACAGCCGAGGTTGTGCAATCGTTTCGGGTAGGCTATTACGAGCCCGATTGAGCGTAGCCGTCGCATCATTGAGCGCCTGGTCGATATTGCCACCGGGCTGAAAGTACAGATCCAGGCTGATGCTGCCTTCTCTGGTTTGCGACACTATTTGAACCACGCCTTCGGTGGCGGCTAGCGCTTGCTCTAAGGGGCGAGTGACCTCATCAATAGCAACCTCTGGCGACACCCCCGGCGCATCAGCCCGGACGCCAATGCGAGGGTAGGTAATCGAGGGTAGCAAGTCTATGGGCAGTTGCTGAATAAAGAACAACCCTAAAACAATGACCGCAACCGTCAGCATCAGCGTGGCAATATGCTGACGAATCGCGAGGGTGCTCAGGCTCAGACGGCTGCTAGAGCCGGTTTGCAATTCTGATGCTATGCCTGGGCTAAAAGGAGAATCAGGAGCCGTAGGCTGTGCCATATCGCTGTACCGATAGAAAAATTTACTTGCGAAGAGTTGTTATAGATCTGTGTTCCGGAGCTGTGTTCGGGAGATTTATTCAAGGTTGCTGATTAAATTTCTTCAGATAAGATGCTCAGCCGGACAGCTTGGCCCGAGGCTAGGGGCCGATCGCTTTGCACGATAAAAGACTCGTTCGGGTTTAGCCCAGAGAGAATTTCTACCCGGTCTTGATTGCGATCGCCCACCCTGACCGCCCTCGCCACTGCCTTGGCCTGCTGCCCTTCACCTTCAACGACAAACACCGTATCTTCGCCTCCTTTGCCCACTTCTAACGCACTGGCAGGCACTACTACCCGGTTCTGCTTACCAGCAGCAAACTGTACTCGCGCTAACAGTCCGCTGCCAATTTTTCCGCTTAGATTAGGAATCGTCACCGACACGGGCAGCAGCCGCGAAGTCTCATTTGCAACCGGCGTAATTCTCTCAATTTGGCCAAAAATCTTGCCCTCATTCGGAAAAGCATCGAGCTGAACTTGAGCCGACTGACCAATGCTGAGCCGCCGGATATCAAGCTCAGATACCTGCACGGTGACTTCTAAAGTGCTCAGATCGCCTAGCTCTAAAACCGTTGCGCCCGATTCAACAAAGTCGCCAACATCAACTGGGCGAGAGAGCACAACGCCAGCAAGGGGCGATCGCAGATCCGCGTAATCTAGCTGTTTGCGGCTTTGAGCCACCGCAGAGCGCTGCACGTCAATTCTATCGGCGGCAGAAGCGGCGGCTTGTTGCCTTGCACTCACCTGAGACTGTGCCGAGCGGACGGTCTGCTGAGCATTGGCAGCGGCTAACTCAGCGGCCTCGGCCTGCTGCTGCGAAAGTGCGCCCTGATTGGCAAGCTGTCTTAGCCTTTGGGCATCGATTTGAGCTTGAGAAAGAGTGGCCTGAGCTTGGGCTACTGCCGCTTGCGCATCGGCAATCGAAACTTCAGCTTGAGCCGTTTCAGCCCGTCTTGCTGAGAGTTCGGCCTGAGCCTGATTAACGCCAATGGCCTGCAAATCGCCGTCGAGTTGGGCCAGCACCGCGCCGCGACTGACACTATCGCCCACATCAGCGGTTAAATCAATGATTTTACCGGATACTTGCGATCGCAAAGCGACCTGCTGCGTAGGGCGAGTAGTGCCTGTGTAGGTCAACGTACCGGCCAGAGAACCTGCCTGAGCCGTTGCGGTTTTGACGGCCACTGGCCCATCATCAGAGCGCCCAGCGCCGCCTCGCCCCGGCCCTGACTGAGCTTCACTAGCCGGGATAAAAGGCGACACTAGCCCGCAGCCTGCGGTCATCATCAGCGGCAGCACCAACCTACAAAAAGCAAGTTTCTGACCGTATCGGCGAATAGTTGCGTGTTTAGTAACTTGTACTCGAAAACCGTTAGTGGATCTAAAATAAACCAAGGTTCGCGATCCTCAATAGCTTTCAGCCTTTAGAAAAGCATAGATAACTAATTGATTTTGTCGTTCTTAAGACAGATTTACAGGATAGGCTTTGTCCGCATCGATCTCTTTTGGAACGGCTGGAACGTTTGAAGCTGTTAGGCTCTGTTCACAGATAGCCAGTATCATTCTAACGATTTGACATTGAGAATGCGGCCTGCGTTTAAAACCGCGAGCAGAGCGACGCCCACATCGGCAAATACGGCAGCCCACAGTGAGGTGAGGCCAATCGCACCCAGAGCAATGAAAATGGCTTTAATCGTCATGGCCAGCACAATGTTTTGCCAGACAATGCGCAACGTTCGATGGGCCAGCGCGATCGCTTCAGCCACCTTAGCGGGCGCATCGGTCATAATCACCACATCTGCCGTTTCAATGGCCGCATCCGCACCGAGCCCGCCCATCGCCATGCCCACATCGGCTCTAGCGATCACTGGCGCATCGTTAATGCCATCGCCAACAAAAACAACTTTTTGTCGGCTTTTAGCCGCCTGATTTAAAAAATCTTCGAGCGCAGCTACCTTATCTTCTGGTAAGAGTTCAGCGCGATAGTCATCGAGCCCTAGCGTTGTAGCAACACTTTTGGCAACAGAATGACTGTCGCCTGTGAGCATCACGGTTTTAATTCCTTGAGCTTTCAATACTTTAATGGCTTCAGCGGCATCTGCTTTGATTTCATCGGCAATCACAATGCGTCCAGCGTACTGGCCATCTACTGCGACGTGAGCCACTGTGCCCTCTACCGCGCAGACACTATGAGAAATATTTTCTCGGTGCAGCAGCCGATCATTACCGACTAACACCTGACGATTTCCAACCCGTGCGCAAATGCCCTGTCCCGCAATTTCTTCATAGTCTTGCACGACCGAGCTATCTACAGGTTGCCTGTAGGCTTGCAAAATAGATTGAGCAATTGGATGGTTAGACTGTGACTCGACTTGAGCGGCAAGCTGCAAGAGTTGTTCTGGCTGCCAACCATTGTCAGTTACGATTTCGCTGACACGGAAGTTGCCTTGGGTGAGGGTGCCGGTTTTGTCAAAAACAACTGTTTTAACCTGAGTGAGCGCGTCGAGAAAGGTGGAGCCTTTGACTAAAATGCCGCGTTTGGCTGCGCCGCCAATGCCGCCAAAGTAGCCGAGCGGAATGCTAATCACTAAGCCGCAAGGGCAAGAGATAACCAACAATACTAAGGCGCGATAGACCCACTGTGATTGGGTCGCATCGGGAATCAACAAGGGCGGCAAAAGAGCTACTGCCAGCGACAGAACCACCACCACAGGCGTGTAGTAGCGGGCAAAGCGAGTGATAAATTTTTCGGTATCGGCTTTGCGGCTGCTGGCGTTTTCTACAAGCTCTAAAATTCTGGCAATAGACGATTGATTGAAAGGTTTGCTGACCTGAATGCTCAACACACCGGACTGATTGATCATCCCAGCCAGCACCGTTTCACCGACATCAACGCTGCGCGGTACCGATTCTCCGGTGAGCGCAGAGGCATCTATATACGATCTGCCTGCCAACACTTCGCCGTCTAAAGGAATTTTTTCGCCGGGACGAACCAAAACTACGTCACCGACTTGCACAAGCTCTGGCGCAACTGCACGAATCTCGCCGTCTACCTTTAAGTTGGCAACATCGGGCCGCACTTCTAGCAAAGCCTTAATGGAACGACGCGATCGCCCCACCGAATAGCCTTGAAACAGCTCTCCCACCTGAAAAAACAGCATCACTGCCACGGCTTCGGGCAGTTCATGAATGGCGATCGCCCCCAACGTCGCAATCGTCATCAAAAAGTTCTCATCAAATATGCCGCCCTTTAAAGTGTTGCGGCCAGCGGTGGTGAGTACGCCCCAGCCGCTGATCAGGTAAGCAGGGATTAAAACAGCATATTCAGCGATCGCGTAAGGCGTGTTGCGCAGCGGTTCATTAAAAACCAGACCGATTAGAAAAAGAACGGTGGCAATGGCAATCGGTGCCAGCACTGCTGACAGGTTAAAGTCGTCTGAACCGCTGCTTGAACCACTGCCTAAACCGCTATCTGAACCGTGATCATGCCCGCAGCAGCTGGGGTGGTTGTGAGCGTTTGCCATCCGTTACCTTATGAATATATGAAAGCTTGTTCATATACTATCGCACAAATATTACTGAGCCATTATCGGGCCATTATCGGGCCACTATTGAGCCGGTTCAGCGCCCAAATTAACAAACTGTGAGGCTGCCGCTGGCAAGCCCCAAAAAGCCGCTCTTTCTTGTAGCCAGCCTTCTTCATACCAGCGCTGAAGGGCTTGATTGATCGCCCTTTGCAAATCGCTATACTGTGCGCCTTTGGGCATTGCAATCGATAAAGGTTCTGCCGATAGGTAGCTAGAAAGCAGGCGGTAGGCGGATGGATCATTGCGCTGCCAGCCTGTTAAAACCGACAGATCGCCTGCGAAAGCATCCACTTCGCCAGCAGCTAGCAACTGCTGTCCTTCGGCGTAAGAAGCCACCCCGATGAGCCGTGCTCCGGGCAAACTGTAGCGAACGTGCGGCACAGTGCTAGAGAGATTTAATAGGGCAATGGTGGCCGTTCGCAGATCCGGCAGGGTTTGAACAGATGAATTATGGGTGATGAAGGCGACACCATCGAGGTAGTAGGGGTAGCTGAAGTTAATAATTCGCCGCCGAGGTTCGGTGATGGTGATATCTGCGATCGCAATATCCACCCGATCTTCTAACACCGCATTCAGCCGATCTACATTTTGCACGGGCACTAGCCTCACTGCCGAAGCATCGCCTAGCAGTTCTTCGGCCAAGCGCCGCGCAATTTCAATTTCAAAGCCGTCAAGATTGCCCGCAGCATCGACAAATCCCAACGGGGGGAGGTTGTTTTTGACGGCAACGGTGAGGTAGCCGCGATCGCGAATCGTTGAAAGATCAGCTGCGATCGCCCTGTTCCCGTTCACTAGCGATAAAATCGACAGCAAAATCGACAATAAAAATGAGGGCAACAGCAACTGCGCCCTCAACATCAAACTCAAGTTAGCCAATAGATTTTTCATCAGGCTTGCGCCGTCAAAAAAAGCGCCTTTACGGTCTACTTACTGAAATCTATTTACTGAAATCTATTTACTGAAATCTATTTACTGAAATCTATGCGCTAACTCAACGCTATTGACCGCTAGATTGACCGCTAGCCTTTTCAACCACCTTCGCAAAGGTCGCCGGTTCTAGCACTGCTAGCTGAGCCAGCATTTTACGATTGATCTCAATATTAGTGAGCTTTAAGTCACCAATTAAACGGCTGTAGGTCGTGCCGTTGAGACGAGCAGCGGCATTGATACGAGCAATCCACAGCCGACGAAAATCGCGCTTACGACGACGGCGATCGCGATAGGCATTGCGCAATGCCTTCATTACCTGCTGGTTAGCGGTGCGAAATAGCTTAGAGTGCGAACCTCGGAAGCCTTTAGCCAGTTTAAGAACTTTCTTGCGGCGTTTGCGAGCTACATTACCGCGCTTAACACGTGCCATGATCTAGTTTTTCCTTGTTGGTTTGAAAAATGACGCTTTAACAGCAGGTCATTTGGCGAATTTTAGCGAATTAGATGGGGTTGAAATGAACTGTCTGAAGATCTGGATAACCGTATCCTACAGATAGGGCATCATCAGCTCTACATTCAGCACATCGGTTTCATGAACCGTCGTCATTTTAGAGAGCTTGCGCTTACGATCAGGGCTTTTGCACTCTAAAAGGTGGCTTTTGTAAGCCTTACGGCGCATGATTTTGCCACTTCCGCTGCGGCGAAATCGCTTAGCCGCAGCGCGGCGCGTTTTGAGCTTAGGCATAGGTTTGAGGTAAATAAATCAGCAGACTGCTGAAACGCTATGAATAAAAACACAGCTATTTCACAGTCTTTGATGATACTACGCGACAGAAGAGGTGACAAGGGCCAAAATATCTGCCAGATCTCTGTTAAGTTCTCTGGCAAGTTCTCTGGCAAAATAAAGCTGGAAAGCTCACCCTCATAGAGATCTTAATGACTACTTTTCAACCAGCAGCTAGTCTTTTACGTGCATTGGAAACCCGTTCAGCCCTCAAAATCATCAGTGGCCTCACTAATTTAGATCGCCGCAACGTCGCTGATGTAGTCACAGCAGCCCAGCAAGGCGGCGCTACGTTTGTCGATATCGCTGCCGATGCTGACTTAGTGCGGATGGTACGCGGTTTAATTGACCTACCAATCTGTGTCTCTGCCGTTGAGCCAGAGCGCTTTGTCGCCGCTGTCAGTGCCGGAGCCGACCTGATTGAAATCGGCAACTTCGATGCCTTTTATGCCCAAGGCAGACGCTTTGAAGGCCCAGAAGTGTTGGCCCTAACTCAGCAGACTAGAGCGCTGCTGCCCAACATCACCCTGTCCGTAACAGTGCCTCACATCCTCACCCTCGATGCTCAGGTGCAGCTTGCTGAAGCCCTCGTAGCCGCTGGCGCAGATATTATTCAAACCGAAGGGGGCACCAGCAGCGCCCCGACTCATAGCGGCGTTTTGGGTCTGATTGAAAAAGCGGCCCCAACCTTAGCGGCTGCCCATGCAATTTCTCGTGCCGTCAGCGTTCCAGTGCTTTGCGCTTCTGGCCTTTCGGATGTGACTGCGCCAATGGCCTTAGCCGCTGGGGCCGCTGGCGTGGGCGTAGGCTCCGCTGTGCATAAGCTCAACGATCCGCTGGCGATGGTTGCGGTTGTACGGAGCTTGGCCGAAGCGATGCAGACGGCTAAGGTACCCGCTGCTGTAGGTTAGACAGCGTTCTGGCAGAGTTCTGGCGGTGCCCTATTCTTCTTCTGAGTCGGCTGACTCTCCGGCTAAGTCAGCTTCTAAATCTTCCAAAGAAAAGGGCATTGCCTCAAATAGAGAATCAATTGCGGCTCTAGCTTGATTTAAGTCATGACTGGAAAGCCGTCTGGTTTCGGTGTCATTGACCGCCAGTGAGTTTTTTTTGCCTTGGCCTTTTTCGGTGGCGGTCACGGTCAAAATGCCGTTGAGATCAAAGTCAAAATGCACTTCAATTTGCAGACTTCCGCCCGGTTTTGGCGGTAATTCTTCAACTCTAAAGGAGCCTAGCGGGACGTTTTCACGCGCGATCGCATTCTCCCCCTGATACACTTCGATTTCGACGGCTTCCTGGTAGTCGTAAGAGGTGTGATACACCTGCGATCGCGAGGTCGGAATCACGGTATTGCGCGGAATAATTGCACTAAACATATCCGGCATCCGGCCCATCGGCGTATCCATCACGGCTGCAATCCCCAAAGAATGCGGCGTCACATCCACCAAAATAGACGACACCGCTTCGCCTGCTAGCACGCCGGCCTGAAGCGCTGCACCTAAGCCCACACATAGATCCACCTCAAAGCTACTCACTGGCACGCCCGGCAGATGACTCTCTACAAGCTGCTGCACTAACGGAATGCGGGTAGAGCCGCCGACTAAAACCACGCGATCCAAATCTTCTGCGGTCATGTCAGCATCTGCTAAAGCTCGATCAATCGCTTCTAAGGTGTCTTTGAGCAGGGGTTTGATCAGGTTTTCAAAGTCTTCTCGGGCGATTTCGGCTTCCAGGTGCAGGGCCGCATCGCCTTCGCTCACCAAAAAGGGCTCACGTACCGTGGTAAAGGCATGGTCGCTAAGCGCCATCTTGGCCTGTTCGGCGGCTTGCAGCAGTCTTGCTTGCGTGGCCGCATCCGTCGGGACTAGGGTGCCATCGTGGGCTTGGGAAAATCTATCCGCCAAATGGCGCTGAAGCTGGCGGTCAAAGTCATCGCCGCCCAGTCGGTTGTTACCGTGACTCGCGAGTACCTCGGTGACATCGCCCGCAATTTCTACAATTGAAACGTCAAAGGTGCCGCCCCCAAGGTCATAGACCAACACGTTTTCCGGCTCTTCAGCGCGAACGTCAAATACCAAGGCCGCTGCGGTCGGCTCATTGAGAATTTGCAGTACCTCAAACCCGGCAATTTCACCGGCTTCTTTGGTGGCCTGTCGTTGGGCGTCGGTAAAGTAGGCGGGTACGGTGATGACGGCTTGGGTAATTTCTTCGGCCAAAACGGATTCAGCCCGCTGCTTGAGAGACTTGAGCAAAATTGCAGAGATCTCTTGAGGGCTGTAGGTGCGATCGCCCAACGTCACACTGTAATCTGTCCCCATTTGCCGCTTAATCGATTTCACGGTGCGCTCAGGCGCAGCTGCATACTGTCGCATCGCCGACTGGCCGACCAAAAGCTGATTCGAATCGCTCATGCCAACATAAGAAGGCAACAGCAAATCGCCTTCATCGTCGGGAATCACCCAAGGCTGACCATCATCTAGGGTGGCAATTAATGAATTAGTCGTCCCGAGATCAATGCCAACAACTATTCCCATGAGGTGGTGTCCTTTTTCTAGCGAATTTGGTGAATCTAGTGAATATTGGGTTCTTGCTTGGAGGCGACGGCCACAATGACTTGAGCCTCTCTCAAAATCCGATCTTTCCAGCGATAGCCCCGAACAACTTCTTGAATTACCGTATTCGGTGCAATCTTGTCATCTATCTTCTGGCCTAGCGCGTGCATTTGAGTCGGGTCAAAGGGTTCGCCAACAGCGGGCAAGGCAATCACTTCATGCTGGCTCAAAACGCTCCGCATCGAGTCTCGAATCAGATTAATGCCTGAGCGAGCGCTGGTGATCACTTGAGGCAACGCATCTGTGGTAGTTGAGGTGGTAGTCGAGGCTTCTTTTGATCGCTGCTGCCAGATTTTATTCCAGATTACCTGCCAGCGCTGCCAAATCGTAAGTGATTGAGC
>QBMP01000037.1:2119-7773 GCA_003242115.1 Phormidesmis priestleyi | reverse complement strand
GCGCTGATTTTGTTCGGCTTGGTGCCAGTGCTCAGCGGCGCGATCTAGGGCATCGATAACGGGGAGCAAATCGCTGAGCAGCTTTTCTTGCTGTTTGCGAAGCTGGATTTTTTGGTTGGCGAGTTCTCTGGGTGAGGGTCTAGAGGAAGGCTGCGATCGCGTCACTATCTCATCAGTCATATCGTCCGTCAATTTAATCTAATCAATCTATCTAATCAAGTTAAGGTCAGTTTATCCAACCTATAAAACGGTGCTGCGCTTAAAAGGTCAGCAGAATCAAATCTTCCAAGGTCACCTCAACTGTGGCGCTCACCTGCTGCCGGAGCTGCTTGACGACGCTCTGATCGATTTTAGCCTCCACTGGCCTGACGTCAAAGAAATTCTCATCTGCCTTGGGGGCTTTGCGTAGGGCTTCATAAGCGGCCCGAATCGCTTTGAATTCAATGGGGTGGCTGTGGGCTGGAAAGGCTTTGAGCTGAGTATGGTAAGCGGCTTTGATGTCACTAGGGGTAGCGGGCGGCGAAATACCGAGCCGATCATAGTGGACTTGTAGGTGGGCTTGCATGGGTCAATAGGGAGGCGGTAAGAGGTCACAAGGATTATAGAGATGGGTCATGAAGGCATGAAAAAATGATGGAATCAGGGGATTAGCGCGATCGCTTCCGCCCTGTTTTTTTGCCCGACCGACCGCCTGGTGGCGGAAAGGGAAAGGGAAAGGGATTGAAGGTCTCGTCAAAGTCTTCTTCCTCGTCGCCAAATAAGCCGCTACCCATCATTCTTGCCAACACTTCGGGCGGCACTGGCCCCCCAAACGCTTCATTGGCCATCCGCTTGAATATATCCATTAGATCAATCTGGCTAGGGTCACCAAAGCGGTTGAGCTGCGGGCCTAGAGCCCGGTTCGTCATCCCCTGTGATACAAACCAGTCTTCTTCGCGAAAAGCCTGAAGCGCTTCTGCATCTTGCAGGCGGCGGGCTAGCTCAAACCCTTGTTCGTAAAGGGTTATGTACTCTCTAGAGCGGCGATCATGCAAGGTAGCACTGGCAAGCAGCAGCAGCGGGTTTTGCGGATCTTGCTGAAGCTGGTCTTCAATGAAAAACCTGAGCATGGGATTAGGGCCAAAGCGACGGATTTCGAGCTGGGCTTTCGCGATCGCGTTTCCAGGCTGAGCAGCGCGGGTGAGAATGGATTCGACTACAGGGTGGGTGCGTGTAGGGCTCGGCGATCGCACCGCCAAAATCACCAAGTGCACCAGATCAGCTCCGGGCACCCGCTGCGCTGATAGATCAGCAATTTTGGCCAAATAGCTTTTTTGCAGGGCCGCAATCCCTTTTTTATTGCGCTTGGCATATTGCTGAATGATTAGATAAATCGCTTCGATGATCTCAACCTGCTGATCGGGTGAATGATCGTTCAGCAGCTTTTCCCACTGCGGCACAGCTTTTTCAACATTGAGCGTCACTTTTTGGCCGCTGCTGGGCTCATCGTCAGCCGCATTTAAGAAAATTTCAAGGGCTTGAATGGTCGCTGATCGCGGCTTAGCTTCTGCAACGAACTCCGCCATCACCTGATAATTATCAACACTCAAAGCCTCTACCCAATCCGGAATCTCCACTTCTGTATCGACAGTGGTATCGCCAAACGTTTTACCAAACTGACGACGAACCGATTTGACAGCTTCTGGATCGCGATCTAGCAACACTTTCAGTAGAGATGCGTAGACCTCATCAAATTCACAGCCTGCTGCCAATGCCTGCTTCAGCAGTGGGATAGCCGTTTCCTCATCGCCCTTAGCCTTGGCGTTTAGCCCTTTTCGACCCAGTACATCCGGATGGGTCGGCGCGAGTTTTTCAGCCGCTTGAACGCTCTTTTCGGCGTCTCGATAGCGCCCCAAAGACATTTGGTCATCGGCCTCCCAACAGTGCAGCTTAGCCAAAGTCGAGTTTAGCCGCGCTTCTGGCCAGGCTTGAGGCTGCTGTTGGGCCTCTTTTTTTACCCATCTCAACAGCTTAGCCACGATGCGCTGAGACTGAGCGGGCTCATCAATAGCCGCAAGTGCCTGATGAAGGTTCAGCGCCAAATTTGGTTCAAAGTCCTCATCAATAATGCTCCCCCAAAACTCAGCGCTACACTCCGGCTCTGCCGATTCCATCGCCTGTACGCCAGCTAAACGCATCAGCGGCAGGCGCAGCGCTTTTAAGTCGGGGTAATCGGTCATGACCCGACTTGGAAAGTTAACCAGATAGTGGGCCGCTTCATGAAAATCACTCGCCTGGATTAGATGCAGCACTTCTAGCACCCATGCCTCCTCACGAGAGGGCAAGTCTGGATCGCGCAGATCGAGAAAACCGCTCAGATCTTCTTCGCCATCCGTCGTTTGAGATAGCATTAGTTTCTGCACTGCCGGATGATAACTCCTCTGGCCGAACCGAAAAGGACTTTTTCTACCAGTGGACTCGCGCAAAATAGCCCTGGCCTCAGCCAAGTTACCCGCACACTGATGGGCGTAGGACGGCCAAACGCTGAGAGAGTCTTCAGGGGTGACAGCGGCGCTGATTTTTTTGAAGTGGGGGACGGCGGCTTCGGGCTGGTTGGTTTTGAGCGCTAAAGCGCCTTTGGCCCAATGCAGATGATCCGCACTAAAGCGCTTGGCTTGCGACTTAATCAGGCGCTCAACTTGATCCGTCTGGTGATTGAGAATGAGTAATTTGAAGTAGCCGCCACCCATTGCCTTAGGCAGCGTTTTTTGAGTAAAGGCTGACTCATACAGTTCCAGGGCAGCAGCGGGCTGTTGCTGTGCCAGCAGGCATTTGCCCAGCCAGTAATAGGTATCGTCATACAGACCTAGCTCAAGGGCTTTGCGTAGCGCCGTCTCAGCCGATTTGTACTGCTGCCGCTCAAAATCTTGTTTGCCCTGCAAAAGCAAAATATCTGCTTCACTGATGCTCAGCTTTTGCTCAGGATTGCGCTTCAGACCCTGCTGTAATTTGCGAATAGCTGTGCTGTATTTTTTACTGGCAATCAAGCTTTTAATCTGCTTATCTAGCGCCTGATCAGATGCTGATAGCTGAGATAACTGTTGCCGAATGCCTCGCCGCTTACCCAAACCAAACCTCCTGCCCGAACCTTTTTCTTAATAATTTTCAGCATTTTTACTGATCTTACCGTAGTCGATTTGATTTCAAATTTCGACCACTACTACAACTCCTTAATGTTGACCTAATGTGGTGACCTCATGTTGGCGTAAAAAGGCGTCTACCCGATCTGCGGTTGGCATGGCTGATTGGGCACCGGATTGGGTGACGGCTAAAGCGCCTACCGCATGGGCATAGCGAATAGCAGGTTCAAGCGTAGCGCGCTCATAATGCCGATTGAATCGGTCAAATTGGCACAGCGCCGCCGCTAATCCACCATTGAAAGCATCACCAGCCCCTACTGTGTCAATGGCCTGTACCGCAAAAGCCGGAACGACAAAGCTATCGGTTGCCGTGACGCAGACAGCGCCTTGCTCAGCTAGCTTGACGATAACCGCTGTAATGCCTTGCTGCTGAAGCATTTTGGCCGCTGCTATAGCGCTCGCCACATCCGTCACCGATTGGCCGCTCAGCAGCGCCGCCTCCGTCTGATTGGGTGTCAGAATTGAAATATACTCACAAAAGTCAGCCGCTAATGGCCCGTAGGCCGGAGCCGGATCGACCATCACCGTTAGCCCTGCTTGATAGGCTAGCGCTGTGGCTTTTTCCACTACCGACAGGGGAATTTCAAACTGAAGCATCAGCACTTTGGCCCGCTCAAAGTAGGGTATCAGGCGCGCCAAATCATTTTCATCCAGGGCACCGTTTGCGCCGGGAGTGACAATAATTTGGTTGTTCAAAGGAGACACGGCGATCAGAGCGGTGCCGGACGGCAGTGAGTCGTGAATTTGTAACGCGCTGATGTCAATGCGATCGCGCTTAAGCTGAGCCCGCAGCGCCTGCCCAAACGCATCGGCCCCGACGCGACCCACAATTGCCGTCGCCATTCCTAGCCGAGCGACTGCCACCGCCTGATTAGCCCCTTTGCCCCCTGGCACCGTCGAAAATTTTCGGCCTGTGAGTGTCTCACCGGGCTGCGGCAAGCGGTCTACCTCAGCCACCAAATCCATATTGAGACTGCCCAGCACCACCACATCTGCCATCGGTTTGCCCTCCTCAAATCAGGTGCGCTTTGGTTCATGAAATTTTGGGCTAATTTTCAGGCCAATTCCCGGGCCAATTTCCGGGCAAATCCCCGGTTGGCTCGTTCTGATCCGAGTCTGACTTTCCCAGCTCTAGCGGTGGCCGATCTGAACTCCAGCCCCACCAAACCGTATTGCACTCACACTGATAAAACTCTTGATACTTACGCTTACGCGCTTCGGTAAATACAGGCGCGCGGCGATTGAGCCAAACCCGCTGCGCCTTTCGGCTCCCTTTGTCACATGCCGGACAGCCAAATGGCTGAGCATGGACAGCATCTTTGATCCAATCGGGCGGAAACGGCGAAAATGCGTCCATAGGGACGACTCCAAAGCGTCAGTGACAATCACTTTATTATGCCGCCTACCTTCTGATGTCGGGGCACCAATCCTGATCTATCTGCTCATTTCCCTGCTCATTTCACAGACATCTCCAAATCTCAAAATAGAGTTGGTAGCGTCACCAGTGAGAACTTATAGTGAATCTAAACGCGATTCTAAAGAAAACCTTACAGCGGGTATCTCTCCTGTGAAAGCCATCACTCTGCTCGGTTCTACTGGTTCTATTGGCACCCAAACGCTAGATATTGTGGAGCATCACCCTGATCAGTTTCGGCTGGTAGGGATAGCTGCTGGCAGCAATGTAGATCTGCTGGCGAAACAGGTGATTCAGTTTCGGCCAGAAATTGTAGCGATTTGCGACGAAAGTAAGGTCGCTGAGCTGACAGCGGCTCTATCGGCGTTAGATCCACAGCCGATTATTCTGGCGGGCGACGCAGGTGTGGTTGAGGTCGCCCGGTATGGCGATGCCGAAGCGGTCGTGACCGGAATTGTCGGCTGCGCGGGCCTGTTGCCAACGCTAGCGGCGATTGAAGCCGGGAAAGATATTGCCTTAGCGAACAAAGAAACGCTGATCGCAGGTGGGCCTGTGGTGCTGCCGCTCGTGGCTAAGCACGGGGTAAAACTGCTCCCGGCTGATTCTGAGCATTCGGCGATTTTTCAGTGTTTGCAGGGGGTGAGCGCCACCGGGCTCAGAAGAATTTTGCTGACGGCCTCAGGCGGCGCGTTTCGCGATTGGCCAACCGCAGATCTAGGCAAGGTGACGATGGCCGATGCCATTAAGCATCCGAATTGGTCAATGGGTCGCAAAATTACGGTGGATTCGGCGACGCTGATGAACAAGGGGCTAGAGGTGATTGAGGCGCATTATCTCTTTGGGATGGATTACGACAACATTGATATTGTGATTCATCCACAGAGCATTATTCACTCGCTGATTGAGCTGCAAGATACGTCGATGCTGGCGCAGATGGGCTGGCCGGATATGCGCTTGCCGTTGCTGTACGCGCTGTCTTGGCCGGAGCGCATTTACACCGATTGGGAACCGCTAGATTTGGTCAAGGCGGGCGATCTTACCTTCCGTGAACCGGATCATCA
>QBMP01000037.1:0-2109 GCA_003242115.1 Phormidesmis priestleyi | reverse complement strand
GATCATCATAAGTATCCTTGTATGGATTTGGCCTATGCGGCAGGCCGTGCGGGCGGCACGATGACGGCGGTGCTGAATGCGGCCAATGAGCAGGCGGTGGCGCTGTTCTTGGATGAGAAAATTCATTATTTAGAGATTGCGAAGGTGATTGAGAAGGTCTGCGATCGCCACCAAAAAGATCTCAATCCAACCCCTAACCTAGAAGACATTTTAGCCGTAGATCAGTGGGCGAGAGCTGTAGTCACAGAACTGAGTACCGCTCTAGCTTAATTATTAGCTTAGTCATTAGCCTAGAGCGCCCTCTGCAATACTGGAATACTGGTGGTGATTAAGAGGAACACAATTATGGGATTAGCTTTGACGTTAGGGGCCTTTGCGATCGCTGCCCTCGTATTTTTTTGGCTAGTAGGCGTGGTCAAAACTACGATTAAAACCGCCTTCCTCGTTGCCCTCTTTCTGTTGGGTTTGTGGCTAGCCTTTGGCATCGGCCCTAGCCAAATTTGGGAGACGATTCGCAATTGGCTACCTGATTTTTTATTCCCGTCATGACGTTTTGGGCACTTTGAGGGCAAAGCGCTGAGGCATCGTACCTACGTTGTCGTGCCAGTTAGCCCACTCAATCACTCAAAAAATGTCTGTCAGCAAAACGGCTAAAGCTTCCCCACAAGGGCTCGATAAAGTTAAGCAAGCATTCACCCAAAAAGGCTGGCAAAAAAATAGCCCGATTTTTTTGGATACCGCCTGTGTCAGCGCCGCTACTCTAAAGCGATTTTGGCGAAGTGTGCCGATTGGACAAGACAGCTTTCAGGCCATTTGCCAAGCGATCAATCTTGACAGTAGTGAAATCATTGAGCAGACTCCGACTGCTGCCACCTCAGCCGAACAGACCTCAGCCACCGATAGTTGGGTTGATAGCTGGGTTGATAGCTGGGTTGATAGAGCAGCCGTTGCGCACAAGCTACGGGCGCAGATTGCGGGCACGACCCGCCTGCTTTCACTGACTGGCCTCACTGGCATCGGTAAAACGGCCCTCGCTCGTCATCTTGCCCAGAGGTTGGCGGATGAAGGCTACACCTGCCTACATCTGCACTGCGATCGCTCACAGCCGCTAACATTAGCCAAGCTAGCTCACGCGCTCTCGCAAAAAGCTGCGCCATCTCATCCCATTCATCTCAGCTTTCACGCACTCATTGATCATTTAAAGCAGCACAGATATCTGTTCATTATTGATGAAATCGAACATTTGCTAGAAACCGCGCCAGACACCTGTCTCAGTCGCTTTCAAAATCGCATTTGGTCAGATTTTTTTCAGGCTATTCTAAAAGCTGACACCTGCAACAGTCGTTTTATCCTCACCTCTCAAGATCTGCCCAATGAATTAGATGTGTTGGGCGATCGCTGGCCTGATCGCTGGTGCGCCCAAGCGTTAGGTGGTTTGAGCCCGGAAGCGCAGATGCTGTTGTTTCAAAAAATCGGACTCTCACCGCCGCCCCACTCCGAAGAAAATCAATACCTTAGTCGCATTGGCCTCGCCTACCAGGGTCATCCGCTCTCTTTGCGAATCGTAGCCAGTGAGATTGCAACTACTTTCAACGGCAGTATCAAGGCTTACTGGCATGAGTATGGATCGGCAATTGACCCAGAAGCCGCGCTAGCCAATCTGCCCAGGCACAGTCAATATCTCCGTAATCGGGTTCAGCCTCGGATCAAAGCAGCCTTATTGCGCCTTAAACATCAGCTTCCTGATGCGTATGATTTGCTTCAAGCAGGCAGCATTCATTGCCGCCGTCCTCAGCTCAGCCAAGTTTGGCTGCAAAGGGCTCAGGCAGTAGGCATTGAGCCGAACCGAGCTAGGCTGCTGATAGAGGTTTTGGGCGATCGCGCCTCCCTCGTCCCCACCGTCATTGATCACCGCCTCTACTTCAGTCCGCATCCACTGGCTATAATATACGGCTTTAGCGCTTGATCATGACCCTTCAGCCTCATCCCGATTCACCCAGCCCCGATTCACGCCGCATCGCGGTTTCCTGCGCCGTGCTGACGGTCAGCGACACGCGCACCCCCACCACCGATACCAGCGGTCAGCTTATGCAGGCGCAGCTGATGGCA
>QBMP01000379.1 GCA_003242115.1 Phormidesmis priestleyi | reverse complement strand
ATTGTTAGCTTATCTGTGAGGAATTAAGCGTCATGATCACTGGTTTTAAGCAGCGTTTGATAGGGTTTGCCGGATGGATGCTAGGCAGTTTGGCGATCGCTGGGGCGATCCAATCGCCCGCCAATGCCCAAGCGGCTTATGGTAGCTACATTGGAATTGGCCCCGCCTTTGGCAATAGTCAGTTGGCCGTCGGTATCAGCGGCAGATACAACATTTTAGAGGCTCCTATTTCGATTCGAGGCACGGCTTTTATCGGTGAAGGCTCAGCTTTTATACCCACGGTTTCTTATGACTATCCGCTGAACTTTAATACTGAAGTGTATGTAGGCGCAGGCGTTGCCTTTGCGAGTAAGGGCTCGGTCATGGGCGATGGCACTTCTTTTGTAATTCAGCCGGGGGTTGACTACACGCTAACTAACAGCAATTTGGTAATTTACGGCAATGCGATTGTGCCCATTGGTGGCGGCACTTCAACGGCTGTACAAGGCGGAGTAGGGATTCAGTTTTAGATGAATCTGACAGAACCTATGTACTAAATCGGCGCTTTCCGCTACGATCAGCCCATTGTGAGCATTGCTATTGGCCTAACGGCTGGCAAATGGGTTGATTTATGCGCGATCTGCGTCCATTGGGTTCGGTGATTCAAGGCTCTTTGAGTAAGGGGCTAGAAGTTCGGCTGCATCCTGATGTGCTGGTCGAAGAAATGCGGGTGGGTAAATTTTTGGTGGTAGAGGGGGTGCGATCGCGCTTTTTCTGTATGCTCACCGATGTGTCTTTGGGCATGGCGAGTCAGCGGATTGTCGCGAGTCCGCCGGAGCCGAATAATATTTTTTTGCAAGAGGTGTTGGCCGGTTCGGGCACTTACGGCACGGTTGATCTGACGCCGATGCTGATGTTTACCCCGACAGATGACCGTCCAGCAGATGAGGGCCCAACAGATAAGGGAAAAAGCAGGGGAAAGCAGGACAGCAGTACAAAGCAAAGCAGTACGAAGCCAAGCAGTAATGGGCTTGCTTCTTATCAAACGAATTCGAGTGCGCCTTTGCAACTGCTGCCGGTGAAGACAATTCCAGGGCATTTTAGCCAAGTGTACGATGCTTCAGAAAAAGACTTTCGGGCGGTATTTGGCTGGGAAGATGATGCGAGTCGGCGCAATTTTGCGATTGGCGAGCCGATTGATATGGCAGTGCCCATTTGCATTGACTTAGATCGCTTTGTGGAGCGCAGTAACGGTATTTTTGGCAAGTCAGGTACCGGCAAATCGTTTTTGACGCGGCTGATTTTGTCGGGGATTATTCGTAAGCAGGCAGCGGTGAATCTGATTTTTGACATGCACTCGGAGTATGGCTGGGAGGCCGTAAGTGAGGGTAAAGAATTCAGCACAGTCAAAGGGCTGCGGCAGCTATTTCCGGGGCAGGTGCAGATTTTTACGCTCGATCCTGAATCGACCAAGCGGCGAGGGGTGTACGATGCGCAGGAGCTGTATATCAGCTTTGATCAAATTGATGTAGAAGATTTGATGCTGATCAGCCGGGAGCTGAATCTCTCGGAGGCCAGCTTAGAGAATGCGATTATTTTACGCAATGAGTTTGGCAGTAGCTGGATCAATCGACTGTTGCAGTTAAGCAATGAGGAGATTCAGGAATTTTGTGAAGTAAAAATGGGCTCTAAGTCGTCGATTATGGCGTTACAGCGTAAGCTGACTCGTTTGGCGGAGCTAAAGTACATTCGCAGTAGCTGCGCCCATAACTACGTGACTCAAATCTTGGAAACCATTGATGCGGGCAAGCATGTGGTGATTGAGTTTGGTTCGCAGTCGAATATGCTCTCTTATATGCTGGCGACGAATGTGATTGCAAGGCGCATTCATGCGAGCTATGTGCGCAAGGCAGATCGGTTTTTGCAGAGTAAGAATCCGAGCGATCGCCCCCAACCGCTAGTGATTACGATTGAAGAAGCCCATCGCTTTTTAGATCCGGCCACGGCGAGACAAACTATTTTTGGCGTGATTGCCCGCGAGATGAGGAAGTATTTTGTCACCCTGCTGGTGGTCGATCAGCGGCCTTCGGGCATAGACAATGAAGTGATGTCGCAAATTGGTACCCGGATTACGGCGCTGCTGAACGATGAAAAAGATATTGATGCGATTTTTACCGGCGTTTCGGGCGGGCAAAGCCTGCGCTCAGTGCTGGCCAAGCTAGATTCTAAACAGCAGGCATTATTGCTCGGCCACGCGGTGCCGATGCCCGTGGTGGTGAAAACGCGCCCTTACGATCAGCAGTTTTATCAAGAGATTGGCGATACCGCTTGGGAAACGATGTCAGATGCGGCGGTGTTTAAGGCGGCGGAGAGTGCGATCGCCGATCTAGGCTTTTAGCTAGAGGATATTCAGTAATCCCTATGATCGCTCTGCAAACGCATCGGGAATTTTGAGAGCAGACTCATTACACCTTCTCTCAACACCCGACAAATCATGACATCCTATAGAACTGATAAAGGGAGCTACGTTTTTCTGTCCGTTTTAGCGCTATATGGCATCGCCTATTTTGTTGCCCGCAGCGAAGTGCTCCATGCAGTAGAACACTATGCTGGCGGGAAAGGTAGCCTACGGCAAGACTATATTGCCAAAAAAAGTCACGCGCCGGGTGAGGGCTGGGAATACAAAGTCTTTTTTCCGGCCATCAAAGTCGAAGAAGGCGTGAGAAAACTTGGCCAGTTTATTTAACGAATTGTTTGGAAAGGCTGACACGATCAAATGATTCGATCAGTGCGCCCAATTTGATGACTCACTTTGATGATTCAGCTTGATGACACTAACAGCATCTCATCCGCTGTCAAAGGCCATTGCTCAAAGCTGGGAGATTTTACAACCTCACTGCCGATTGCCCCGATGCTTTTAGCTGTTCGGGGTGTTCCGGCCTGAGCACGGTAATATCTGGAAATCGATTCTTGGGCTGACCTGGCATTTCAAAGGCTAGCTGATGAGTGCGGACTCGCTTAAAGAGGATCTTCGGGATTCCCTACTCTTTTTTCTTAGGACGACCACCTTTTTTTCCATTTTTCCGAGAAGCGGCCTTCTTTGCGTCGGACGTGGAGTGTCCACCTCTGGCGGTCATTTCTTTCATCCAAAGCTTGGTGCCAAAGATGCCTTCCATCAGGTGAGGAATGCTTAGGTCTACGTCTAGCTCAGGCCAGCGCAGCCCAGTACCACTAGGGAATATATCAATTTTTGACAGTTGCTCATCGGTAGCGCCTTGCAGCCCTTGCCCCTGCTCAGATGGAAAAATAAACTTTGCACCGTTGCTAAACTCAACGATAATTTCGCGGCATTCGGGATCGTAGGAAGCGTTACTAGCCATTGGAAAACATGCCGACACAGCTTCACTTTCCGTTCTGAGCCGCTTTATTTGTTCTGCTCTTCGTTGTGCCTTAGTTACTAGGGTCATGAAATTTCCTCCATCCGTGCTGAAGCTTACTGTAATTGTCTTCAGCAATGTCTAAAGCCTGATTGATTTGCTTGTCACTCATCCGCTCTTTTCCTCTTAAAGCTATTGGTTCTGGCTCATCGCCAGAGACATCTATTCTCATCTCAGTGCCACCTTTGACGACGTGAACATGAGCAGGTTGATGATCGTTAGGAAAGACGTGAAAAACAAAACCTTTTTCGCTATGTATTGTTGCCACCGGAATTATTGTACC
>QBMP01000378.1 GCA_003242115.1 Phormidesmis priestleyi | reverse complement strand
ATGCCTGGAAGTGGCCTAAGAGGCTGTTTGAAAAGTTTTAGGTAGCATCAGTAAGTCTGCGAATCATGAGTCGAATTATGGCGACATAGACAAACGCTTCAGCAGTTCTGGGTAAAACCTCATAGTCTTTGTTGAGACGACGTGACCAAAGCAACCATCCAAAGGTTCGCTCTACAATCCAGCGCTTGGGAACAACCTTGAACCCAGCTAAATCGTCTGAACGCTTGACCACCTCAAAGACGTAGCGAAATCGATCCATCACCCACTGCATGAATGCTTGCCCCTGATAGCCAGCATCAGCCCATATTCTGACGAGACGGGATGTGCTCGCGCCCCTGCGTCGGGTTTTCCAGAATAGAATCTTTGCCCCTTCCTCTGCCAGCCGAATTGCCGCATGTAACACTCGCTCTCTGCTTAAAGGAACACGGGATTTGGAGCTTGGATTGTTCGTCTTTACCATTGAAATCTTTTTGTTGTCGTTCGTCACAGATAGACCTATCTCATCAGACTTGCGATGTAAGTCAAAACGGCATCAAAATAATAGAGGCTCGCAAGATGAAATCAATCGTTCAGTCTGAGTACGGCTCAGCCGATGTTTTGCGACTAGCGGAGGTCGCAAAACCCGTCTGTGATGATGAGAGTGTACTGGTAAAGGTAGAGGCAGCGTCTGTTAATGCAGGTGACTGGCATCTGATGACTGGCGATCCGTTCTTCCTGCGCCCGATGTTTGGTGGAGTACTGAAGCCGAAAATTAAAACCTTGGGCTTTGATGTGGCAGGGCGAGTGGAAGCGGTAGGCAAAAACGTTACTCAGTTTCGCTCGGGCGATGAGGTGTTTGGAGATACCTCTGACTATGGGTTTGGCGCTTTCGCTGAGTACGTCTGCGTCCCGGCAGCGGCATTAGCGCTAAAGCCCACGACTATGGAATTTGAGGGTGCCGCCGCTGTTCCAGTAGCGGCAGTAACCGCTTTGCAGAGTCTGCGTGATTGCGGGCAAGTACAACCACAGCAAAAGGTTTTGATTAACGGGGCTTCGGGTGGAGTGGGTTCGTTTGCGGTGCAAATAGCGAAGGCTATGGGCGCAGAGGTGACGGCTGTTTGTAGCACAAGCAAGATGGAAATGGTGCGTTCGCTAGGCGGTTCTCACGGAGCATCGCTCCACCCTGATTACATCCTTGACTACACAAAAACAGACATCACCCGAACCGGACAGCAATACGACCTGATTTTAGATGCGGCGGCTTACCGCTCAGCTTTTGACTATTTTCGAGTCTTGAAGCCAGAGGGCACCTATGTGCTGATTGGTGGCTCTATCTCTCGTTTATTTCAGGCAATGCTCTTATCCCTCTGGCTCTCAAAGCCCGATCGCCGAAAAGTGAAATGTCTAGTGGCAAAACCCAATCAGGCCGATTTGATGGTTGTAAGAGATCTGCTAGAAACTGGAAAGGTTGTGCCCTATGTTGATCGAATTTATAGCTTGAGTGAGGTGCCCGATGCCATTCGCCATCTTGAGCAAAGGCAAGTGCAGGGCAAAGTTGTGATTCGCGTTTGAAGCGTGTTGCTTAGCCATTTGATGACGCTTGTCTCTTATCACATGACTTTGGCAGAAATGATACTGATTCTAGTGATGATTGCAATAGATGTTCATCCGCCTGTGATCGGTGGCATGAGAGCAACTCAACAAAGGAGTTCACAGTTGTGAAAAAGATAGGCAAAGGACTCATCCCTATATCTTTGGGGATTCTTCTGGCAAATTTTGACTTTACGCGCGATAGTTTTGGCCGGTTCGACCTGCTTCCAGACTTTGTGGGATATGGCTCAATTGTAATGGGGTTGGGAAGCTGGATAGGGTTGTCCAAACAGTTTGCGATCGCGCGTCTCTGTGCGTGGGTACTCATTCCCATCGCTGTTATCAGATAGCGGCTGTGCCCGCCCGCGCTTCTACCGACCTTTGATGGTATAGACGCCGGACTCACTGTCATCATGATTTGGACGCTACTTGGCGGTGTTAAGGTTCATTCCGCCAGAGAAAATCAGCCTTATTTAGTCAAATGGTCGTCAGTATATCGAGTCGCTTATGTCGGATTATTTTGTGTTCTTCCAGCTTTAGTGCTTGCCACTTTTTCAGTTCTATCACCCCCCCAATGAATTTGAGATACGCCTCGTGAGTTTCCTCGTAATAGGCTTTTTCTGGATAATTTTGCCTTTCATGATTGTGGATCTTCTTTTTCAATTCACAAAAAGTCTCGGCAAGCATTCGTTCAGATAAATCTAGTCGATGCCAAAAAAACTTTTTCACCCTTTATCGGGGAAAAATGATGTTTAGCAACAAAGCTCTTCTTCCCTTCAATAGACTTAATCGGAAATTAGGTTACTAGAATAGGGAAAACGCCATCAGCCAGGAGGTTGACCTATGAAAATTCACTACGCAGAGCTTAAGAATAGATCACGTCTGCTGCAAAGCCTGACTGGGATGAGCACGACAGAGTTTGAAGCGTTGCTGCCCAGCTTTAGCGCGGCCTGGGAGAGCTTTGAGGAAGAAACCTTTGAGCGCGAAGACCGTAAGCGAGCGCGAGGAGCGGGCCGCAGAGCAGAGTTAGCGGTGCTAGAAGACAAGCTATTATTCATCCTGTTTTACTTCCGCCAGTATCCGACGCAGGAAGTGCAGGGCTATCTATTCGGGATCGGCCAGCCGCAAGCAAACGAATGGATTCATCGACTTACAGGGGTGCTCAACCAGGCTTTAGGTGATGAGATGCAACTGCCAGAGCGACGACCGGCGAAACTGAAAGAGGTGTTAGCGGCTTGCCCTGACTTGACGTTTCTAATAGATGGGACAGAGCGCCCGATTAATCGACTCAAAGATAAGGATGACCAGAAGGCATACTACAGCGGCAAGAAGAAAGCGCATACGGTGAAGAACAACATCATCACAGAGCACGGTGGCAAGGTGCTGTATCTGAGTGACACGAATGAAGGCAAGAAGCACGACAAGCGGATAGCGGATGAAGAAGGCTATAGCTTTCCGCCCGGTAGCAAGCTATTGCAGGATACGGGGTTTCAGGGCTACCGACCGGATGGGGTGACGATTGTGCAGCCGAAGAAGAAACCGCGAGGCGGGGAATTGACGCCAGACGAGAAGATCATTAATCGAGCGATATCGAGCCTGCGAGTGGAAGTAGAGCATCAGATTGGCGGTGTCAAACGCTGTCAGATAGTGGTGCAGAAATTTCGCAATCGGGTAGAGCATTTCGTGGACGATGTGATGGAAACCGCTTGTGGATTACATAATTTCCGGCTAAGCCATCGTCAAGGCAAGGCTACCGAGTCGGTAGCGACCGCCTAAGAAAGCAAAGGGGCGGAGAAGGGATATCTGTTTCTGTTGTCCGCACTATTTCCAATAATGTCTAATATTGGTCTTCTCAAGAAAGTAGGCTGGAGCGCTATGACCATACTAGCTCTAGTGATGTTTCTTATAGCCAGTCAGTAACTCACCTTAAACCCGGAAGTTTATTTTGAGGAACAAAAGGTGATTTATATTTCGTAACTACTCAGGCTTAATTCTTTATGTAGAAAAAGCTTGATTTCACCTGTATGGGATTAAATTTATCAGAAGCCATCAGCGAGACTCGATTCAATGAGCCAGCGAAAGTTGCCAAAATTGAATATCAGTGAAGCGGAGATCCGAGCGGTGTACCGCGAGGG
>QBMP01000377.1:2760-3711 GCA_003242115.1 Phormidesmis priestleyi | reverse complement strand
CTTTACGATACAAAACTACAATAGAGCTCTACCGGGCCATTGAATAGACATCTTTCATAATGAGAATTGCTGTCAAGGGAAAGTAGGTTTGGTATAATAGAGCTGTCGCTTATCGGTATCAATTAATGGAATGTGATGAAATGTGATGGAATGCCCCTTTTGTGAACATCCCAAAGCCCATAAGCACAGTAAAACTACTAGCAGTGTGCCAGAAGAATTAACAGCAGGCGACTGTTGGATTGGGCTCAGTTTGGCAGTGCGTCAACAAACAGGGCGCTGGCACAGACGCCAAAACAAGTTCGGCAAACCGTGGGAACAAACCAAGGTGACGGCGCGACTCACGCTCAGTTATTTCAACTATTTCAACTGGATATGACGGCATAGTCGCAGCCGAGATACCGCTACTCAGTGGGCTGGGTTAGCTACCTCGCCTTGGTCATGATATGACTTTGCTACCTATCTCACTTTTTACTGAGGCACGACCGTCAATCCTTTAGACGACGGCTTCATGATTGTCATCGCCATTCTTCAAGGCATCACCGATCTCTCATCGGTAAAGAGATTTGCCCCCGAAGAACAACCGTCAGAAACGTGAATATCGGGCAATCATGAAAGATTACCCTATCAACTTCTTTTACCGCGAAGAAGACGAAAGCTACATCGCCGATATTCCCGCTCTTAAAAGCTGCTCAGCCTTTGGCAAAACGCCCATTGAAGCCCTTCAAGAACTCGCTTTGGCCAGCCCAGCCCAGATAGAAGCCGCCCAAGCCGAAGGAGAGCCCATTCCATAGCTAACCTATCGCTCTATCATCCATCGCGTTGGTCACTTTGCTAAGACCCTACAATGCTGTCGATAAAAGCGGTGCATTATTTGAGCGCACGTCCCTAATGTCTGCCGAGCTGCTGATGTTTTCTAGCTCCATTTTTTTGCAGGTGCGCTTAATTAAGCCA
>QBMP01000377.1:0-2750 GCA_003242115.1 Phormidesmis priestleyi | reverse complement strand
GGGCCAATTTCTACCACAGAGGTAATGCCTTGCTCAGGCAAATTCAGAGAAATCTCACGCCAGCGTACAGAGCCGGTCATTTGCTGCTTTAGCCGTTCTTTTAAAACAACGGCATCCGCGACTGGATGCGGATCGACGTTAGAGATCACCGGGACTTTAGCGGTTTGAAAAGGTACTTTCGCTAAGACCTCTGCAAACGCTGCCGAGGCTTCGGCCATCAGCGGCGAATGAAAGGCTCCGCTGACATTTAGCTTGATCGCTCGCTTAGTTTTTACCGTCGCCATTACCGCTTCTACCGCTGCTGGCGTACCTGAAATCACCACCTGACTATCATTGTTGTCATTGGCCAAAACGACGCCTTCAGTACTGGCAATTTGTGCTTCTAGCGTTGAGCGGTCAAAGCCCATCAGTGCCGCCATGGCCCCAGAAGAGGCTTGAGACATCAGCATCGCGCGATGCTTGACCAGGTTTAGACCTGAAACAAAATCAAAAACGCCCGCTGCATACAAGGCCGAATACTCACCGAGACTATGACCCGCAACCATATCAGGCTGCCGACCAGCGGCTTGTAGCAAATCAACCAAAGCGCATTCAATCACATAAAGGCAGGGCTGCGTATACAGTGTGCTAGAAAGCTTGTCTTCATGTTGGCAAATCTCTAATACTGACCAGCCCAAAATTTCATCCGCAACGGCTAGCTGATCGCGGCAAACCTCAGCGAGATCTGAGCCCATGCCCAGTGTCTGTGAGCCTTGGCCGGGAAATACCCACGCAGTTTTGGTCATGCTGTTGTTGCACCTCTTTAAAAATTAAAAATTAAATATGTGATTCTGAATCTGTGAGCGAGATCTGCAAGCCAAGGCTGTGAACTTAACCCGTTAGGCGTTAGCTCAGCTTCGGTTCATTGGCCCCACTTGAGAATGGCTGCGCCCCAAGAGAGCCCCGCGCCGAAGCCTGAGAGCGCTAGCGTATCGCCATTTTTGATTTTGCCAGATCGCACCCATTCATCTAAGGCAATGGGAATAGAGGCGGCGTCGGTATTGCCATGTTTGGCCATGTTGCTGACTACTTGCTCAGACGGAATCTTTAAGCGAGTCGCTACGGCGTCTAAAATTCGCTGATTGGCCTGATGCAAAATCAGCCAGTCGATGTCTTTAGTGCTCAGTCCAGCATGGAAAAGGGCTTTTTCGATCACTTCAGGGACGCGCTTGACGGCAAAGCGATAGACTTCACGGCCATTCATTGTGACGGGCGAAAAGTGGCCTTTCTGTACGGTGATGTCGCCTGCAAGCGTCACCGATTCATGTTCGTAGGCGGCATTGAGGCAGTCATTTAAGGTGCCGTCGCTGCGCAAATCAAAGCTGAGCAGATGGTCGCTCTCTCCTTCACAACGCTGCATCACAATTGCGCCCGCCCCATCACCAAAGAGTACGCAGGTGCGGCGATCGCGCCAATCCGTCAGCCGTGACAGCAAATCTGCTCCAATCACCACCACATTGCGGTAAGCGCCCGTGCGAATAAACTGAGCCGCCGTGACTAACGCAAATACAAAGCCAGAGCAGGCCGCTGTAATATCAAAAGCAACCGCTCGACTTGCGCCAATTTCGTGCTGAATTTGGCAAGCAGAGCCAAATAAGTCATCTGGCGTCGAGGTGGCTAAGAGGATTAAGTCAATATCTGTCGGCTGGAGATTAGCTGAGGCGATCGCACTCGCCGCCGCCTCAGCCCCTAGAGAACGAACAGAATCACCTGGGCCTGCAATATGGCGCTGCCGAATGCCTGTGCGCGTCGCAATCCACTCGTCCGAGGTATCGACAATTTTCGCTAGCTGCACATTGCTGAGCGCAGTTTCTAGCTTGGCCGAACCGCTACCGACAAAAGCAACGCCGTGAGTTTGACCCGTCTGTTGACTCATGTGCTTATTCACCCTTGGCTGTCGCTGCAACCTTCTGATATTCTCCCTTAATCCGCGCCAAAACCTGATTGTCTACCGCGTCTTTGGCCAAGCGAATCGCGTTAAAAATTGACGGAGACCGAGAACTGCCGTGGCTAATCACCGCAATTCCGGCCACCCCTAGCAGCAGCCCGCCGCCATGCTCAGCGTGATCCACCCGCTGCTTAATCCGCTTCAAATTTCCCTTAAGCAAAGTGCAACCTACCTTGCCGGCAATGCCCTGAGGCAACTCTTCGCGCAAAATTTGCAGCACCGACTCGCCCACAGCCTCGGCAAACTTCAGTAGCACATTGCCGACAAAGCCATCACATACAATCACATCAAAATCACCCGAGAGCACATCGCGGCCCTCCGCATTCCCGACAAAATTGATCGTTTCTAGTTTAGCTAGGCTTTTGTGCACCTGCAAAACGACCTCATTGCCCTTACTTTTTTCTTCACCAATGCTCAACAGCCCCACTTTTGGCGCGTCATTGCCGATCACATACTCAGAATAAATGCTGCCCATCACCGCAAACTGCTCCAGATATTTCGGGCGGCAGTCAACATTTGCGCCCACATCCAAAATCAGCACCGGCTTATTCGCAATCACTGTCGGAAACACCGCCCCAATCGCGGGTCTATCAATGCCTTTAATTCGGCCTAAGCGCAGCAGTGCCGCTGCCATCGCCGCGCCCGAATGGCCTGCCGACACCACGCCATCGGCTCGTCCCTGCTTGACCAAATCCATTGACACATTAATCGAAGCGTTGGGCTTACGGCGCAGCGCACTCAACGGCTCCTCGTGCATTTCAAT
>QBMP01000376.1:3135-3756 GCA_003242115.1 Phormidesmis priestleyi | reverse complement strand
GTCTGCGAAACAAGAATCTCCGACTATACCCGTAGGGTTAGGGGGAGAGCGTCAATGGTTGGCTATTTGCATTCGCTGTCCAGACAATTTGAGCGCAGCGTCATAAGGCTCGACCAGTCGAAAACAGCTTATAGCCAACAGCCATCACCATAAAAGCCAAGAAAAACTCCCAAAGGCTAGTGGGATTTAAAATCGCTCGGCTGCTGGCAAATATAAGCAAGATGCCGATAGCAGTCAACACCCAGCCAATTTCTTTAAATTCACGCGGCAAAAACACCAGTGAGAGCACGCCAGTCGATAAGAGAAGAACAGAGGCATCGGCGGCAATTCCTCGCCACCAGTAGGGTGAAACGTTGGTTGTAAAAAAGATGTTGTGGCCTAGCAGGTAAATGCTAAACATCAATAGGCCGAACCCAATAATCTTAGTAATTGTGCGCATGGTTGTTAGCGTAAAGGGTCTGAGGTGAAGGTCTATGCCAAATATCTATGCCCACTAGCCCGGTCAGATAGCTAGGTGAAATAGCTATGCTCTCTGACGAATAAACGGCGACTAAATGACGGCTAAACTTGAGTGACAGAAGGCTTGCGTTGCCTTATGACACCCAAACCGCTTTCATTACC
>QBMP01000376.1:0-3125 GCA_003242115.1 Phormidesmis priestleyi | reverse complement strand
TCATTACCAACACCCAAAACGGTTCGGTTTCTGTAAATTTCTGACGCTTTGGCTAACCCTACAGCAGACGCTTTCGATGAGTGGCCGCTAGCTTACCAACGACCGTGCACCGGATCTATATATTAAGAGCATTAAGATCTAGGCTTTAGCACAGTGACCCTAATGACGGATGACCTTGAGACTGGCCCTATAACTGGCCCTATAACTGGCTCTGAGACTGGCATAAGCGTCGCGACTCAACCCGCTTTTTATCCGCCGAAGCAGCAGCCGCTGATGATCAGGCTAATACAGAGCATTTCTTATCCGCTAGCTCGGCTGCTCTATCAGTTTTGGCTGTCGGTAGCTGACGAGCAGGTGAGCCAAGTGAAAGCGGTAGATCAGGCTCGTTTGGTTTATGTTTGCAACCATCCCACGATGGAAGATGGCATTAGCTTGTTTGTGCTGTCGGCTCGGTTGGGTCATCTATTTCACTATGTCGTAGCCTATGAATCTTTTAAAGGACTGATGGGATGGTTTATTCAGCGATTGGGCTGCTATTCCATTCGTCGCGGCTTGGGCGATCGCGCCAGTATCAGCCAAACGTTAGCGCTGCTCAAATCGCCGCAATGTCGGCTAGTGATTTTCCCAGAGGGCGGCTGCTCTTATCAGAACGATACAATCATGCCTTTTCGCCCCGGCGCGGTTCAACTACCGATGTCTGTACTGGCCCGGCAGGCCAAAAAAGCAGACTCGCTCGATCAGGTGAGTGACCTGTACGTGGTGCCTTTGAGCTTGAAGTACCGCTACCTATCACCTATGCACCAAGTTATAGACTCTACGCTCGCTCGACTAGAAGCGAAGCTGAACCTATCGCCAGTAGCGACGGATGAGTACACCCGGCTACGCCAAGTTGCTCACACCGTGATTTTGAATATTGAAAATGAAGCGAATCTCAGCCACGATCAGAGCCTAGATTGGAATCAGCGGATTGATCGGCTCAAGCAGGTATTTATTCAAAAATGTGAAGCGGCTTTAGAAATAGTGCCTAACTTAAACTCGCCGATGCGAGAGCGCGTGTATAAAGTGCAGGCGCTGTTAGAGGATGCGGCTATAGCAAAGTCTGAAGTCGTCAATGAAAGCCTCTACTGGAATACGGTGCGGCTATTGAATTTCGATGCTATTTACGATGGCTATGTCGCCGAATCACCGACGCAAGAGCGCTTTTTAGATACCCTGACTCGTTTAGAGCGTGAGGTGTTTCATATTGAACATGCGCAGCCTAAAGCGCCTCGTCGGGCTTGTTTTTATATCGGTGAGCCAATTAATTTGAAGGATTATTTGGCGGATTATCAGCGCGATCGCACCAGCACTATTGAGCACTTAACCGCGCAACTGCACCAGACAATGCAGTCTAACCTCAATAAAATGGCGTCACAAAAAACTCCCTAGCCTACTAGCTATGTGCATTTAGCATGAAGATCAAGATTCCGCCTCCTTTACAGCCCGGTGACTTGCTTTGCGTGATTGCCCCTAGCGGTAGCTTGCAGCCCTCAGAAAAATTTGCAGCGGGGCTAGAGGTATGGCGTCAGCGGGGCTATCGTTTGCACCTATGCGATGGCTATGATGCCCAGTGGGGCTACTTAGCAGGCAGCGATGATCACAGACGGCAGCAGCTTTTGAGCGCCCTGACCCATCTTGAGTGCAAAGGCATTCTCTGTGCGCGGGGTGGCTATGGCGGTACGCGCTTGCTCGAAAATTGGGTTTGGCCCCCGCTCGAAGATTCGTTGAAGTGGCTAATTGGCTTTTCAGATATCACCAGTCTGCTGTGGAGCCTAAGTAAACAAGGCGTTTCAGGCTTGCATGGGCCGGTGCTAACCACTATCGCTGACGAACCGGCCTGGTCAATAGATCGACTGTTTAATTGGCTAGAGCACCATCAAATTGCGCCGTTAAGGGGCCAAGGCTGGATCAGCGATCGCCGAGTCACCAAAGCCAGCGGCATTTTGCTGCCAGGAAACTTGTGTGTTGCAACTCACCTATTAGGAACCGCCGACGAGCCCGATCTTCGAGGGGTGATTTTAGCCTTTGAAGATGTGGGCGAAGCGCCTTACCGGCTCGATAGAATGCTGACGCAATGGCGGGCGATGGGAAAGTTTGCGCAGATTCAAGGCATTGCTCTGGGGCGATTTAGCGACGCGCAGCCGACTAAGTCGGGGCCGACGCTGAGTGTGGCTGCGGTGATGCGCGATCGCCTCAGTAATTTGGGCATTCCGATTGTGTCCGACTTACCCTTTGGTCACGATGGGGAAAATGCCGTGCTGCCGGTTGGCCTACCAGTCGAATTAGATGCTGAAGCAGGCACGTTATCCTGGATTCCGTGAGCGGTTGCCTTAAATGATCTGAGAGTTTGAACCGATTAGTTTGGGCGCTCTGTATAAAATAGAAAGGTTCTTCCTGGCCGAGTGCAGTGGTTCCCATCCGAGATGACAATCCGATTAGTACAACGCCCATCGTGGTGTACGGACTAATTGCGCTAAATGTTGTTATTTTTTTTCATGAGACGTCGCTAGGAGAAAGCGCTCTCCAGCAATTTATTAACACTTGGGCGATAGTACCTGCCGAGCTAACTTGTTCGCTGCCGAATGATGCGATCGCTACAGCGATCAATTTGAGCTGCCCTACTCCGACCGATAACCTACCTGCCCAGGGAGAGTGGCTAACGCTAGTCTCGTCTCAATTTTTGCATGGCGGCCTGCTGCATTTGGGCGGCAATATGCTTTACCTATGGATTTTTGGTAACAATATTGAAGACCGGCTAGGGCCGCTAAAGTTTTTGATTTTCTATGTGACCTGCGGGGCGCTGGCGGGGCTGAGTCAGTGGTTTTTCGCGCCCGGTTCGCTGGTGCCAACGGTGGGCGCTAGTGGGGCCATCGCCGGGGTGATGGGGGCATATATCATTCGCTTTCCGCACGCTAAAATTATGACGTTCATTGTGCTGTTTGTGATACCGGTACCGGCCTATTTGTTTTTGGGCTGGTGGTTTGTGCAGCAGTCTCTCTATAGCTATGCCAGCCTGGATGCGACGGCCAATACCGGATCGGGGGGCGTGGCCTATTGGGCCCATGCTGGGGGATTTATCTTTGGGG
>QBMP01000375.1 GCA_003242115.1 Phormidesmis priestleyi | reverse complement strand
GGTGACGGTCAAAGATAAAGCGGTCTTTTCGCGTCAATTTGCGGCGCTGGTGTCTTCGGGGGTGGCGCTGGTGCGAGGAATTGGGATTTTGGCTGATCAGTGTCCTAATCCAAAGATGAAAGCGGCTTTGATGGGCATTAATGCCGATGTGCAGCAGGGAAACAATCTCTCTGACTCGATGAAGAAGTATCCTAAGTGCTTTGATAACCTGTATGTGAGTATGGTGCAGGCAGGCGAAGTTGGCGGGGTGCTTGATGAGGTGCTAAACCGCTTGGCGAAGCTATTGGAAGATTTGAACCGGCTGCAAAACCAGATTAAGTCGGCGATGGCCTATCCGGTGACAGTGGGATTTTTGGCGGTGACTATTTTCTTGGGGATGACGATCTTTTTATTGCCGATTTTTGCGGAGATTTTTGAAGATTTGGGTGCACCGCTGCCGCTGTTTACGCGGGCGCTGATGGCGATTAGTAAGCTGCTGCGAACTTGGTATTTGACGCTGGGGCTAATCGGCATCATTACTGTTTTGGTGTTTGTGTACAAGCAGTATTATAAAACGCCGGTGGGCCGGGTGACGATGGATGGCTTCTTTTTGAAGATGCCGCTGTTTGGGGATTTGGCGCAGAAGTCGGCGACGGCAAGATTTTGTCGAACGTTTGGCTCACTGTCGCGCTCAGGGGTGCCGATTTTGACGGCGTTAGAAATTGTGCGCGATACGTCGGGCAATCAGGTGATTGCCAATGCGATTAATGCGGCGCAAACGCAGATTCAGTCGGGTGGAATGATTAGTATTGCTTTAGAAGAGCATGGCGTGTTTCCGGTGATGGCGATTCAGATGATTAACATCGGGGAAGAAACGGGTGAGCTAGATCAGATGCTGATGAAGGTAGCGGACTTTTACGAAGATGAGGTGGAGCAGGCGGTGAAGGCGTTAACTAGCATCATGGAGCCGATTATGATCGTAGTGCTGGGTGGAATGGTCGGTTCGATTCTAGTGGCGATGTATTTGCCGATGTTCTCGGTGATGGATCACTTGGGATAGGGTCGATTAACGCAATCATTATGGCAAAAAGCCCTAGCCTCGGGATGAAGGTCGAGGCTTTTGTTTGTAGGTGTTGGGGGTGATGATGAGATTACTGAAGGACTTCTTTGAGTTTGTGCTGGTTCCAAAGGTCTTGGTAGAGACCGGATTGGCTGACCAGTTCTAAATGGGTGCCGAACTGGGCGATGTGGCCATTGTCCATAACGAGGACGCGATCGCACGCTGCTGCCGCCGACATTTGGTGAGAGACAAAAATCACGGTTTTTCGCTGTGTTTCGCTAGATAGATTGTCCAGAATTTGCGTCGCGGTTTGATTATCAACGCTGGAAAGGGCGTCGTCTAATACCAAGATGGGCGCATCAATAAGCAGTGCCCGCGAAAGCGCTGAGCGCTGACGCTGACCGCCAGAAAGGGTAATGCCGCGCTCACCGACGAGGGTTTTGAACTGGTTAGGAAAGTTGAGAATTTCACCGTAGAGCTGAGCCTCTTTGGCGGCGTGCTCTACTTCTATCAGTTCGGCGGCGGGGTTGCCGTAGCGGACGTTGTTTTTGATGGTAGTGCTGAATAGAAAGCTGTCTTGAGGGACGAAGGCAATAGCTGCTCTCAAGTCACTTAGCCCAATTTGGGTAATGTCGTGACCATCGACAAAGAGCTGGTCGGGGGCAATTTCGAGTAGGCGAGGCAGGGCCATTGCTAAGGTAGATTTGCCGGAGCCAATGGGGCCAACAACGGCGATGGTTTGACCGGGTTCGATGGTAAAACTAATGTCATCTAAGGCGGGTCGAGTTGCGCCGGGATAGGTAAAGGTGAGATTGCGCGCTTGCAGGTGGCCGATGGGGTGGGGGAGGGCTATAGCATCAGAAACGCTGCTGATTCGAGGTTTGGCCTCAAAAATAGCTTCGATTCGATCCAGGCTGACTTCACCGCGCTGATAGGCGGTAATGGTAAAGCCCAGCAGCGCGGTAGGGAAAACGAGCTGCTGAATGAATAGAATAATCGCGACAAAATCACCAGCGCTGAGCTGTCCGGCGATAATCGCCTGAGAGCTAATGCCTAGCGCAATCACCAGGCTAAGGCTGGCAAAGCCACCTAAGAGCGGAAATAGCGTATTTCGAGTTTTGGCTAAGGCTAAATTTGCCCGCAATAGTGTCTGGTTGCGATCTTTAAAGGCTTGGCGTTCGTTTTCTTCTTGAGCATAGATTTTGACGAGGGAAATGCCGCCCATGTCTTCTTGAATGAGCTCGCTGAGATGGGAGATTTCTTCTTGGACATCGAGCTGCTGGGCGCGAAGGCGATCGCCAAAAATGGCCACCACCGCAAACATAAACGGATACACCGCCAGCGAAAAGAAGGCCACGCTAGCGTTGAGATTGACCATTGCCGGAACAATCATCACGTAGGCAAAGAACGTATTGGCCATACTGAGCACGGCAAACCCGAGCAGTCGCCGGATGTTATCGACATCGCTAGTGGCTCGATTGATCAAATCGCCGATGGTATTACGGGCAAAGTAGGCAGGCTCAAGCGTGAGCAAATGCTCAAAAATCCGCTGTTTAAGGTCGAATTCAACCTGCCGCCCTGCACCGAATAGAAAAATCCGTGACGCCATCCGAATCACCCACATCACGCTGGCTAGAAAAAGTACGCCAATGACCGAGCGCAGCACTTGCGTGAGTGAAAAAGTGACCGTCAGCTGATCGACAACTTTACCAATTGTGAGCGGAATTGTGACCCCAATTGCATTGACGACGAGCAGTGCGAATAGACCTAAGCCCACCTGTCGCCAGTGCGGCTTGAGGTAAGCGGCTAAGCGGGCAAGCTTAGAGGGCGGGGTTTGAGTGGCGCTAGCCCTAGAGAATTTGGCCATGAAGAAAGAGTGTGACCCAAGATACTGATTTTCTATTAGGATAGCGCCTTAAATCTCGATACTAGGGTCCCAGCCGAAGTTGAAGTTTGGCAGCCATCCTCTGAGAAAGTAGTAAAAGGAGGTGAGCAACTCGTTCCAATACTTTGTCGTGAGCTGGAGAGCATCGACGCTAGGAAGCAATTCGGGGAGCTGAGCGAGTAGGCTGTTGCCGAATGAAAACCGAGCTGTGTTGAAATCGGTGGGTTTTGCAATCACCTGAAGGTTCATTTTTTCAAAGCTGAGCGCGGCTCTTGAAATCACAAGCGCAGGGGCGACCAGCACAACCCTGGGATCATCTTTCACGCCTTCTGCTTGGCGAGTGTTGTTAGGGGCGATTACTTGCCTGCTTTCTAAAAGCTTTTCGACGGCAACGCCAGTGCTGCGAACGTTTAGTCCGGTCGTCTCAATGCGAATGTTTTCGAGTGGGACGTTGTTATTGGAAAGAATATCGCGAATGACATTGTTCTCGTCGGAGTTGGTTTCACTGGCTCCTGCTGTAACGACCACAATGGGATTCGCATTTCGGCGGCGCGCCTGATCATAAAGACTTGCTGCGTAGATCAGCCGAGGGGCTAAGACCGTATTGATAGAAACTTCGTCCGAGGTTTCGGCGGCGACGTTCAGGGCTTTGTCAATGTCGCTGCTTTCGCCTAGCACTACGATTGCGGCAGCTTCTCCGAGATTGCCACCGGGAACTTGATCGATGCGGCAGGTATCTTCACAGATAGTGGAGCGTTCAATAAATGCGTTCCTTACGGAGCGTTCTGCGCCGCTGACTAGCCATTGCGCTGAGAGTGGGATGCTAGCAAGG
>QBMP01000374.1:2982-3776 GCA_003242115.1 Phormidesmis priestleyi | reverse complement strand
TCAACGTGCCGAGTTCAACGAGCGTTGATACCAGCAGCAGCACCGTGAAGCTGTTTTTGCCCGGCTTTGACAAAACCCAGGTGAAGCTGACGCAATATGGCCCCGAAGTCACGGTAGAAGCAGGCGATCAGCGCCACAACCTATCTTTGCCACCTGCGCTCAATGGCCGCTCAGTTACAGGCGCTAAGTTTCAAGAAGGCTACTTGATTGTTTCATTTGGCTAAGGTTTTGTTTAGACTACTTTTTTGTTTAGACTGTCTTTTTGCCAAGTAATCCTTAAATACTGAATTAAGTCGAGCCCATCTAAGGAACTTTCACATGTCTGACCATCCGCTATCAGAACCATTAGCCGCCGATCTGCCGTCATCAGAAGCGACCAGTCCAGCAGCGACCAGTCCAGACGCGATCAGTCCAGACGCCGTAAATGCTGGCGAAAGCGCTCAGGAAAGCAAATCCAGCGGCGGTAAAGCTCGACAGCTACTGGGCATGAAGGGCGCTCAATCGGGTGAAACATCCATTTGGAAGATTCGGCTTCAGCTCATGAAGGCGATTACCTGGATTCCTTTAATCTGGGGGGTCGTTTGCGGGGCAGCGTCTTCAGGCAAATTTACTTGGTCAGTAGAAAATGTGCTGATTTCAGCGGCCTGTATGCTGATGTCTGGCCCCTTGCTGACTGGCTACACCCAAACGATTAATGACTATTACGACCGCGATCTTGATGCCATTAATGAGCCGAATCGACCGATCCCCTCTGGGGCGATTTCGCTAGCGCAGGTGCGGGTACAGGTTTGGGT
>QBMP01000374.1:333-2972 GCA_003242115.1 Phormidesmis priestleyi | reverse complement strand
GGATGTTTGGGCGCAGCACGAGTTTCCGACGCTGCTAGCGCTAGCCGTAGGCGGATCATTTGTCTCTTACATTTATTCGGCTCCACCGCTGAAGCTCAAGCAAAATGGCTGGGCGGGCAACTATGCTCTCGGTGCTAGCTACATTGCTTTGCCCTGGTGGGCCGGACATGCGCTGTTTGGCGAACTGAACTGGACGGTGGTGATTTTGACGCTGATCTACAGCATGGCGGGCTTAGGCATTGCGGTGGTAAATGACTTTAAGGCGGTGGAGGGCGATCGCCAGCTCGGCCTTCAGTCATTGCCGGTGATGTTTGGTGTGCAGACCGCCGCCTGGATTTGTGTGCTGATGATCGATATTTTTCAGGGTGGCATGGCCGCCTATCTAATAGCTATTCACAAAAACCTGTACGCGGTGCTGCTGATTTTGCTAATCATTCCGCAAATCACGTTTCAAGATATGTATTTCTTACGGAATCCGCTCGAAAACGACGTTAAGTATCAGGCCAGCGCCCAGCCATTTTTGGTGCTGGGAATGCTCGTAACGGCGCTAGCACTGGGTCACAGCGCCCTAGTTAGCTAAAAAACGGCTGATTCTATCCATCGTGGTAGCATTTACGAGATAGTGATCTCCTCATTTGTGAGGTGATTGCAAGCACTGGTGCTGTCGGTGCTATCGGCCTAGTTAGGCTGATTTGATTGGTAATTTAAGTTAAGGGCGGAGCAGCCGTCTGGAGAATCTACCGAAGTGGCCAATCCCTTATCCTATTTGAAACAATGGTCTCATCAACTGCGGGGAACCGCTGCCAAGCCGTCTGCACAGACGCCTAGACAGCGAAGCCGCAATCGGCGCAATCACCACGACGTCAATGGCTTGCACTCAAATCATAACGGGGCCAGTAATGGGAATCCGCGCGTCAGCCCTATTTCTCAACGGCTTTTTCGACCCGAACGAGCCGTCTACAAGCGCCCTGTCTTTTGGCTGGTTTTGATTTTAGGGACGGGCGTTGCGGTTCCGAGCGCACTTGCTTACCGGATGTGGGTCGATGTGCAGCAAAGTGTCCCGGATGTAAAACAAGCGCTGACCTTTGATCGCACCGGGACAATTACGCTCAAAGCGAGCGATGGCAAAATTCTGCAAAAAGTCGGGCCGACGGCTCAAGAAAGCTTGACTTTTGATCAGATCCCAGAGGTGGTGGTGCAGGCGTTTATCGCCGCTGAAGATCGCCGCTTTTATGAGCATCACGGGGTGGACTATCGATCTATTGCCCGCGCGGCGGTGGCCAATATTACCAGTGGCGATGTGGTAGAAGGCGCTAGCACCATCACGCAACAGCTAGCGCGGATTGTTTTTCTAAACCAGGATCGGAGCTTTAAGCGCAAATTTAAAGAGATTATTTTGGCTCAGCGGCTTGAAAAGGACCTGGGTAAAGATAAGGTGCTGGAGCGCTATCTGAATTTGGTTTACTTAGGCGCTGGAGCCTATGGGGTCGCCGATGCTTCCTGGATTTACTTTGGCAAAACCATTGATCAAATCAGCATTGCCGATGTGGCGCTCATTGCCGGAATGGCCCCAGCGCCTAGCGTATACTCGCCGCTGGTGAATCCGAAAGCCGCTCGTGAGCAGCGTGACAAAGTAATTAGCCGCATGGAAGCCAACGGGGTGATTACCGCAGCGCAGGCTCAAGAAGCTTACAGCGCTGATGTTGATTTGAAAGCGCAAGAGCCGAAGTATCTCTACAGCGCATTTCCTTATTTCACTATCTATGTCAAAAAGCAGCTGGATGGCCTGCTGTCGCCAGAGCAAATCGAAGCCGGTGGCTTAGTCGTTGAAACCTCTTTAAATACGAAGTGGCAAAAGGCGGCTGAAAAAACGGTTACAGAAATTATTGACGAGTATGGCGATTGGCAGGGTTTTGAGCAAGCGTCTTTGGTTGCCATTGATCCGAACAGCGGCGAAATCAGGGCAATGGTGGGCGGCACTGATTTTGACGACAGCCAGTTTAACCGGGTGACTCAGGCCCAAAGGCAGCCTGGATCGACGTTTAAAGCGTTTGTGTATGCGACGGCGATCGCCACTGGCATGTCTCCCTACAAAGGCTATACCGATGCCCGCTACGTCGTCGATGGCTACGAGCCCAAAAACTACGGCGGCGGCTACAGCGGCACCGTCGATCTTAGAAGGGCGCTGACTAGCTCTATCAATATCGTCGCCGTCAAGCTATTGGTCGATATTGGCTTCGACCCGGTGGTTGCGATGGCGCATCGGATGGGCATCGACTCTACCTTGCTGCCCGCCTACTCATTAGCTTTAGGCTCCTCTGAAGTGAACCTGCTAGAGCTGACTAGCGCCTACGGCACCTTTGCCGCTGAAGGCCAACACATTACGCCGCACGGCATTACTCGCATCACCAACATGCAGGGCGAGGTGCTGTACAAATTTGACGAAAAGCCGAAGCAGGCAATGGATGCTGACACCGCTGCGATTATGGCCTGGATGCTAGAGGGCGTGGTCAATGGTGGCACAGGTGGCAACGCGGCTCTGCCAGATAGACAGGTTGCGGGCAAAACCGGCACCTCCGAGAAAAACCGCGATCTTTGGTTTATTGGCTTTATTCCGCAGTTAGTGACAGGCGTGTGGC
>QBMP01000374.1:0-323 GCA_003242115.1 Phormidesmis priestleyi | reverse complement strand
ATGATGACAGCAGTCCTACGGGTGGCGCTAGCCGCACGGCGGCTTTGGCCTGGTATAAGTTTGTCAGTCAGTTTATTGAAGAGCTGCCGGTTGAAAAGTTTCCAAAATTGCCTGAATTGGGCAACCGTCAAGGCACCATTAAGGCTAAGCCGATATCACCGAGGCGCGTTAGTGCCGATAGATCCGCTGCGAGGGAGGAAGAAAGCGATCGCCCTGCTCGTTCAGAGAGCTATTCCGGCAGCAGCTCAGACAGCTACTCAGACAGCTACTCAGACAGCACCCCAGAGCCTGACGACAGCGCTAGCCGTGAACCAGAATATGAC
>QBMP01000373.1 GCA_003242115.1 Phormidesmis priestleyi | reverse complement strand
TTGTGGCCCTATCCCTTATGAAACAGGTGATGTAGCCCTGTTGTCACCCGGCAAGGGGCCGATATTAAAGGAATTCGGCAAAGCCTTTAATACTACCATTAAATCTATTATGCAAGAGGTCTATTGTGTTTTATTGAGCTTTCTGTTCTACTTTTTGTTCTACTTTTTGATCTTTGTTTGACCTATGAACCAGCGCCCCGTACTCAGAAATAACCCAAGAAATAATAGACCAGACAATAGACCCGCTCCAGCCGCTGCTACTACACCAGATGCAAATTCTAGCAAGTTCCATAACCCGTACAATTTTATTCCAGCGCTGCCTCGCGTAACCGATGATGAAGCCTTAGGAGATCATCACCCTAAGGGGCACGGCGCTTACCATGATGACTTGTGGAGTGGTCGAATTGCCGTTACCCTAACGACCAAGACGCCCTTGCTAATTCCTGATGCCGCCAAAGTACAGGTAGAAAACAATAACCACAAAACTTTTCCAGTCCGCGTTGATAGTCAAGGAAGACCTTATCTTGCCCCAACAGCCCTTAAAGGAATGCTGCGTTCGGCCTATGAGGCCGTGACCAACTCACGCTTAGGTGTGTTTGAAAAACATAGCGAACGTTTAGCCTATCGGATGGGTGCCGCCTTGGGGCCAGTCCCGGCGCGAGTAGAGTTGACAGCGGCAGGCACCCTAGTGCTACGGCTGATGAGAACGAATATACGAGGCGATGCTGGAAAGTTACCCCGCTATGAGCAAAGTCAAAATCTTCCTTTGGATAAAGGTGAGAGTCAAGCTGCTTTGAAATATCAGGTAGTTGACGATTTACCTCAGCATGGCGACCATGTATGGGTACAACCGAGGCAACAAGAGTATATCGAAGCGATTAGAAGATGGGCGATCGCACCGCCTGATCCCGATCAATGGCAAGAAGGATGGGTTTGTGTCACGGGTGCAAACATTAAAGAGAAAAAGTTTGAGCGTGTATTTTTGTCGTCGCCTGATGATCAGCTCATTCCCGTCACTGAGGATATTATTAGATTGTGGAGCGAGCTGGTGGGTAACTACCAAGATATACATAAAAAGGACTTAGAAGAGCGCCAAAGAGACGGTGATCGGCCCTACCATTATTTAGGCCAAAACCCAGGGAAAACGGCTTGGTCTCGACATGTTTATATTAAGTCTGAGGCACGGCTCAAAGAAGGTACCCTGTGCTACGTAGATCTCCAAGGTGGCAATACGGTAACCGGGATTCAACCTGTGACCATTGCCCGACGGCTCTTTACTCAGTCTCCTGAACAATTAATACATCGCTCACTTAAGCCTGCGATGGAAATGAGCGAACTCTCTCCGGCAGATAGGGTATTTGGCTGGGTGAAGCAAAAAGGTAAAGGTGCTTACAAGGGTAACTTGCGGGTTAATTCGGTAAAGTGTCAGACGGTTGATGCCATTGAGCGTTTTAGCAACAGGGGATTACCGCTAGCGATTTTGGCTCAACCTAATCCGCAGCAGTTTCGTTTTTACTTAGCCGATAATCAAGGACAACCTATTTCACCGACAACTAGGAAAGAACAGGGTTACTCTACAGGTCAAACCTTGCGAGGGCGTAAGGTGTACCCACATCATCGTCATGTAAGAGATACGGATTGGGATAATCCGTTAGGTGATGGCGAGCAGCATGAGTATGTAGGCAGCGATCGCACCAATCAAAATCGTTCTATTAACGGCTGGATCAAGCCTACCGTTAGTTTTACATTTAATATAGATGTTACAAATCTCTCGACAGTAGAGCTAGGCGGAATACTGTGGTTACTGAGCCTACCTGAAAACTATTACCATCGACTAGGCGGCGGAAAACCCTTAGGTTTTGGCAGCGTGAGGCTAGCACTTAATGAAGCCAACACTGACTTACGCACCGGGCAACAGTGGCAAGCCTACTACGGCTCTCTTTTGCCGATAGAAGAACCTGTCTGTAATGCTGAGGAGGTTGTTACAGCATTTAAAGGCGCGGTGACTAATGCTTATGCGGATAAGTCTGCCCAAAAGCCTGCTTCTAAGAAAGCGCTTGGGCGCGCGGGGTTTGCGAGTCTTGTCCAGTTGACGGGATCTGACTTTGATAGAGTGCCTTTTATTAAGGCATTTTTGGCGATGGCCGCAGGGTTTGAAGATCAGCTACCGATTCACTATCCGCGCAAGACGGTTGCGCCCACTCCACAGGGAGAAGGCTTTGGCTGGTTTGTTGATAATGAAAGTGCGAGTGGCCACAAAGTACCGCTGCCACTGCTAGCTGAAGATGAGGGGATGCCTTTTGCTTGTAAGTCTTAAGCTATGCTGCTGAGGCCAAGAGACTGATGATAAATCTGTTTTATGCTGCTAATTAAAGGGTGAAAATTAAGGGTGTTTTATGGCTAAGCGTTCAAATCCGGTGATCGATGCAATTACCAATCCCGCAAAAAATTTCCTGGCGTTTTTTTTGGTCGGTACGCTGCTGTTTGGGGTGTTTGCTGATGGGATCTCGGCGCTGTTTTGGGATAGCTTTGGCAAGTGGCTCCAAGGTCAGCTGGGCTTAACGAATCCGGCGGAGCTGAGGGCATGGGTATCACTATTTTTATTTGGCATTATTTTAGTGATTATCTATGCCAGCAATATTTCTAACGGGGTGCGTTGGCTGCTAGGCAAGCTAAAAATATTAGATGCGGTTGTGCCTGAGCAGGCATCAGTTGTGCCTTTAACTGAAACTTGCCAGGGCCTCATTGCTATTATGAGCTTAAAGGATGACTCTCCTGCGGAGATAGCAATTCGTCATCATTGGAATAATGGTGAGGGCAAAGGGCTGAAGCATTGCTGGCTGATTTGTACACATAAGTCTCGGCCCTATGCAGATGCAATGTATCAGCGGCTGATTGCTGAAGGCATCGGTGGGGAGGTGTCGTTTCACTATGGAGATTACAAGCTGCGCGATCGCTTTGGCGAAGTGCGATCGCTCACAGTCGATGAGCAGGCCGCGCAAGAACCCGATAGCATTTTACAAGTTGTCAATGCGATTTATATAGATGCCACAGCTAAGGGCCTGGATGAATCCGATGTGATTGTTGATTTTACTGGCGGGACAAAGCCGTTGGGCGTAGGGGCTTTTTTGGCCTGCACGTCGCCAGACAGACGGCTAGAATATCTAAAGCAAGATCCCTCACCCTCTTTGGTAGAAGTCAAGGTATCCTACACTTTGAAGCCGCTGAAAAGCCGCTGAGCCGTTAGCGCGCAAAAGCTTACAACATTGCTAGGCGTGATTAAACACTTGAGATTGACCTTCCCTATTCATCAGCTTTTCTATTTGTTCAATCAAAATATCGGGGATAACGGCACGCTGAGTATTTAGCCAAGGGCCTGCGACTATTTCCAATGGCTCTGGGTTGATTACCTGTTGCTGAGTATCTAAGACACTATGAATAACGGCCAGCGGGTTCAGAACTGAATCGCAGAGCTGATGCCAATCAGCTACGGCATCAGCTCTGCGGCTGATCACCACATAGTGAGTACAGCGCTCTACGAGCGGGCGCTTCTCTAACTGCGGCAGGCCACCGACATCCACAATTAGGCAGTCTGTTAGCTGGCGCAGGTTTTCGACACTGCCTGCATGATATTTAAAGTATCCTGGAATGAGCTGGGCTGTTTCTGGATCTTCATGAATGCGAAATTCATTGACTGTCACGAGACGCTTAATAAAACCAGTTTTTTCAGCTTCAGGTTGTTCTGCTTCGTACACCCAGTTGCCTTCTCCATCCCAACTAGCCCGATGCA
>QBMP01000372.1 GCA_003242115.1 Phormidesmis priestleyi | reverse complement strand
TACATCACATCTACTCTCATTCTCCCACAAGGTTTTGACTCATCCCAACACTAGAGGTAGGGGCCTTGCACGGCAGTTCCTGAAGAGCCTAAAGTTTCTCTATCGAGCATCGCTGTCTTTTCTCTTGTTGAGTGCTGAGTCTGAGTGCTGAGCCTGAGTGCTAAATCAATCGAAGTCACCCAAGCCAAGATCACAAGATCAGTCTTTTTAAGCGCGATGGGAACTCCCATTGCATTATGACCAACTTATTGACAAACATCAGTCCGATTGCGTACATAGCCCAATATGCCAGCCACCACCGACTGAGAAGCGCTTAGGGCTCAAAAATTATCTATTACGCCCTGACCCTCACCGCTCAGCTAATAAGACTGAATAGAAGATGCATTTGTCAGCATCAAAGCCCCTTCTTTCATCTGCTCGATATCAGCCGGTGCCCAAGCTCTAGGCGCTTGACAGTGATGAGCAACCAGGAGTCCCCACAGGCCGCGCTTAGTCAAAATCGGCACGACTAAGTTCGCGCGAACTTGAAGATAACGTAAAAAATCGCGGTGGCAAGGCTGAATGGGTTCAGTTTCAATATTTTTAATAGCTCGCACCCTGCCGTCTAAATAAAGCGCTGCATACTCGTCGTTAAAGCACTGATCCGGCCCCGTAGAGCCATAGATAGAAAACCTTTTATCGCTCAGTGATTCAAACGTCACTTGGCCCTCCCACTCACTATAAAAATAGTAAAGAACGACTCGATCTACTTGTAGGTAGCTTCTTAAACTATCGGTCGTATCTTGTACTACTTGATCGTGCCGTAGGGTCTGATTCAGTCGCTGCAAAATAGTTTTGAACTGAGCGACTTCTGATCCGGACTTTGCGGGATGAAAGGTGGGGTCGAAAGGAGTGGCCATGAAATAAAAATGACAGGGACAGGCAGAGATGATAGGCAAATTGTCTCAAATATTATAATAGCCACTGTATTGAGCTAAACACGGCTTCTATTAAATGGGCACAGTCGGAATTGCATGGGCACGGCCAGATGCTCTGATACCGCCTTAATTGCCTATTTGGATAGAACCTATTCGGATAGATTAGTTACCTATTTGGATAGATGGAGCAAAATCAGCCATTTTGATAGTGTTCAGGGACAATTTTATATCTAAAGCTTCATTTGAGGTTGCTTTGTAGGCTATGGCTAATTCTGTCGAATTTGAACTGTGGGCTCCGTATAATCCTGAAGCGGCTTTGGTCGGAGATTTTTTAGCCGACCAGTCGATTGAAATGAAGAAAGGAGATGACGGATACTTTCGCATTTCTGTTGATTTAGAAGATGGCTGCTACCCCTATAAGTTTCGAGTGCGCTCTAAAAGCTTTTTTATTGAGGGCGATGATTGGGTAGAGGTGATTGACCCTTACGCCAAAGAAGTGGATGAAACGGCTCAAATGGCGATCGCCCGCATCAAAGACGGCAACTTCATCATTGACGATTACGTTTGGCAGCACGATCAGGTCGATTTGCCTGCGACTAATCAGCTAGTCATCTATGAAATGCTCGTTCAAGACTTTGCCCCAGAAGAGACTGTAAAAGGCGCTAAAGACGGCCAAAGCGGCAGCTTTAAAAGCGTCACCGATAAGCTTGACTATCTTCAAAGCTTGGGCATCAATGCGCTTGAACTTATGCCCGTACAGTCCTGCCCAATGGAAATCGGCTGGGGCTACAACCTGCGCCATTACTTCGCGCTGCGCTCTAGCTACGGCAAACCGAGCGACCTCAAGCGCCTGATTGACGAGTGCCACGCCCGCAGCATCAGCGTTATTCTCGATATTGTGCTGAACCACTCCGAATCCGAAAGCCCCCTAACGGCCATTGATTACGATTACTGGTATCGCCGCGACCCCAAAGATCCCGACAATAGCTGGGGGCCAGAATTTGACTACGAACATTACGACGACAACTATGACCGCTATCCTGCTCGCGACTTTATGCGAGATATGGTCAACTTTTGGATTACCGAATACCATTTCGATGGACTGCGGTTTGATGCCGTCAAGCAGCTAGATAATGCGGAGTTTTTGAGCTGGATTGTCGATCAAGCGGGGATAGCAGCTAAGCCCAAGCCACTGTTTACTGCTGGAGAACATATCCCTGAAAAGCCAGAAATTTCTGGATTAGAAGGCCCCGTAGACAGCAGTTGGCGGGTGAGCTTTCACTACAACTTTCTCGATTTGATCTTTCAAGAACAGTCGGGAATCGAGCTAGTCAAAACGTTAATCGATCCGACTCAGCAAGGATTTCAGGGAACTTCAAATGTGATTAACTATCTGATTAGCCACGACCAGGACAGATTAATGGCTCACTTAGCCGATGCCAATATCTTTGATGAAGCCGCCTTTAAGCGTGCCAAGTTTGGCGCGGCGCTAGTGCTCACAGCGATGGGCATTCCGATGATATGGATGGGAGAAGAGTTTGGCGAATACAAGCATAAAACGCTTGAGCCTGCGCCTTTAGACTGGGCTTTGTTAGATAATTCAGAGAACGAAGGTCTGTTGAAATACTATCAAGGGTTGATTGCGCTGCGAAAGCAAAATTCAGCGTTGCGGTCTGACAATATTTCTGTTTTTCATGAGAATGGTGACGACAATGTTATTGGCTACTTACGCTGGCATGAGATGGGCGCACAGGTGGCCGTGATCGCAAACTGTTCTGACAATTATATTGCCGACTATTCAGTCAGCGATTTACCCCAAGACGGCACTTGGCACGAGTGGACAAAAAACTATGATCTTGAGATCAAAAAAGGACAGGTAACGCTGGATTTGCCGGAATACGAAGCTCAGGTACTGGTTTGGAATCCTCAGTAAAGCTGGAATTGTCCCCATCCGAACGGGCGAGACGCCCATCCCACGTCCAGATCAACGCCCAGATTAACGCCCAGATTAACGCCCAGATTAACGCCCAGATTAACGCCCAGATTAACGCCTTGAAGGGTGCTAAAACCCAAGACTCAAAAAGCCCCAGGTACCTACGCCTGAAGCCACTCCTACCGTCAAAATTAAAGGCGCTAGCCAAGCGGTAACGCGCTCGGAAAAAGCGTGAATGCGAGCAAGTCCGCTATAGAGTGTCAGCAGTGAATGAGAAAACGCCCACAGAATTGCTAAAGCAGTTAGCCCGTACAGCGCAAAAGCGTTGAGCCAATCGCTTGAGTGTCGCAGCAGTGCTATCACGACTGACAGCAGCCCTAATGGCCAAACCGCTGTGCCCAATATTAAAATATCTGCAACCCATAGGCTGCGATCGCGCAACCAAATTCGCGCTATGGCCACCGCCACCACCATCGCGACAAACACCATCGCCCCAGCAGCCCATAACTGCGAAGCCAGCAGCCAATCGTTTGAACCCGCAGCTAGCAGTCTGCCCAGCACAAAACACACGTTGGCCATGACAGCGAGACCATAGCCTGCTAACACGACCTGTCGAGAGGCCAGCTGCCAATACAGCGGCAGCATTTCACCCGCTGGATTGCTCAATAGCTTCAGCAAATTCTCTAGCCCAATCAGCCCCCCTCTTATTAACGAACGGCGATCGCGCTCCCGCTTTTGAGGCCGCGAACTCACGCCCGCCGCCCAGCTAGCGGACAATGATCGCCGGGTCAGTCGAGAAGCCATGCGCCCTTGCGCGGTAGTCTCTTTGGGATCTTTAAAGGGATAAACTGCGCGATTGGCTTCAGCATTCTGATTCTGATTTTGGTTCTGATTTTGGTTCTGATTCTGACCGTGAGATGAATCAGACGGGCGTTGCCCAGGTATTGGCT
>QBMP01000371.1:3556-3808 GCA_003242115.1 Phormidesmis priestleyi | reverse complement strand
TCTCAGAACAATTTGAATCCGCCTGGAAAAAGCTTCGCGGCCAGGACAAAATTTCGGATGCAAATATTACCGAAGCCCTAAAAGAAGTCAGGCGGGCCTTGCTCGAAGCCGATGCCAACCTCGATGTCGTCAAAAGCTTCGTCGCCGATGTCAAAACCAAAGCCCAAGGCGCAGATGTCGTCTCCGGCGTTCGGCCCGACCAGCAGTTCATCAAAATCGTGTACGACGAACTGGTCGAAACAATGGGCGACA
>QBMP01000371.1:1162-3546 GCA_003242115.1 Phormidesmis priestleyi | reverse complement strand
CACCAACGTCCCCCTAGCCGACAGCGAAAACAAGCCCACCGTCGTACTGATGGCCGGTCTGCAAGGTACGGGTAAAACCACCGCCGCCGCCAAGTTAGCCCTACATCTACGCAAGCAAAACCGCACCGCCCTCCTGGTCGCCACCGACGTTTACCGGCCCGCCGCCATCGATCAGCTCCTCACCCTCGGCAAGCAGATCGACGTCCCCGTGTTTGAAATGGGCGCAGATGCAAAACCTGTCGAAATCGCGCGGCAGGGCTTGGCCAAAGCCAAAGCAGACGGCATTGACACCGTAATTATTGACACCGCCGGACGACTGCAAATCGACACGGCCATGATGGCTGAACTCGCTGAAATCAAAGCCGTATCACAGCCAGACGAAGTGCTGCTAGTCGTCGATGCCATGACCGGCCAAGAAGCCGCCACTCTCACCCGCACCTTCCACGAAGAAATTGGCATTACCGGAGCCATTCTCACCAAAATGGACGGCGACTCACGCGGCGGCGCGGCGCTATCTGTACGCCGGATTTCGGGTCAGCCAATCAAATTCATTGGCGTCGGCGAAAAGGTAGAAGCCTTACAGCCCTTTTATCCTGACCGCATGGCCTCGCGCATTCTGGGCATGGGCGATGTGCTCACCCTAGTCGAAAAAGCCCAGGAAGAAGTCGATATTGGCGATGCCGAAAAGCTGCAAGAAAAAATTCTATCGGCGCAGTTTGACTTCAATGATTTTCTAAAACAAACCCGCATGATGAAGAAAATGGGGTCGCTAGCGGGAATCATGAAGCTAATTCCGGGTATGGGCAATAAGCTCTCTTCTGATCAGCTTCAGCAAGGCGAGCAGCAGCTCAAACGCTGTGAAGCGATGATCAGCTCAATGACGATTCAAGAACGGGAAAATCCTGAAGTTTTATCAGGATCGCCCAGTCGTCGCCGTCGGGTGGGCAAAGGGGCAGGCTACGCCGAAAAAGATGTCAGTAAGCTGGTGTCTGATTTTCAACGAATGCGCGGCCTGATGCAGCAGATGGGCCAGGGCAAGATGGGCTTGCCAGGGATGGATGGCAGCTTTCCGGGTATGGGCGGGAACCCAATGATGGGTGGCGGCAATCCGATGGGTGGACGTCCACAGACAGGATGGCGGGGTGCCCCCGGTGAAAATAAGAAAAAGAAAAAACAAAAGAAAAGGAAGGGATTTGGGTCCCTATAAAAAAGGCTATGAAACAGCTTCTGCGCAACCCGATTAAGACCACACTGTTAGGAATAAGCATGTGGATAGGGGTCGCGACAGCGGCTGTAGCCTTACCCGGTCAGTCGGTGCAAGAAGCGGAAGCCTGGATGCAGGCTCACCCGACCTTGCGGGCAGAACCTAGAGAGCGGCTTTCGATTCGGCGCAACGATACGCCTTCTCGTCGGTATACCTTTCATGCTTCGGTATTTAGCCCCGGTGGGGCATCGGCGGCTGGTTCTGGCGGCAGCTTGCTCGCTCGGCTCAATTCAACTGAGCCGATGATGGTACGCTCGGAAAAGTTTACGCTAGTTGATCTCATTAGCGGAGTGAGTGTGGCTCGGCTAGAAGATGCTTTGCGATCGCTGTACGGCGCTGAGGTATATGCGGACTATCGGCGATCGCAGCCCATCCGCATCTACTCACCCGATCAAAGCAACAGCAGCGACACCCAGCGATCCTCAAGAGCGCAGCTCTCAGAAGGCGATGTTTTTGCCTACCTGATTGAGGTGATGCCCAACCCCGATGGCACCATCAACACAGGCGGCGTTACGGTCATGCTCAAAGCCGATGTTCCAGCCTTCGTCGCCGCCTTACACGACAGTCAAAGCAGAGAAGTCGCCAATCGCGAAGCGGCTCAGCCTGTCTCTGGGTCTATTGCTGGGCCTGTCACTGAGCCTATCACTGGGCCAGCGGCTATCCGGCAACGGCTCAATTTAGATAGAACCGGCCAATGAGCACTTGCCATAAAATAGAAGAAATGACTCAATAGCAAATAGGTTAGTGACGATGGTACAGGCCAAAGTTAACCAGCTTCAAACCAATGACCATAGCTGACAGGCTAGCCACTTGAAACAAACATCATTTTTAGGGCAATCTCAACAGATCTACGGATTCTGATGAATTAGCCATTGCTTAGGCTTCGATCTGGGCAAAATGAGCTGTGGGCATATCGCCGCAACCGCAGTCATTTTCACAGATAAAGGACAGATTTTAATGGGCACGCGGCACCCGGTACAAGATTGTTGGTTAGCAGTAAATCTTTCTGGGTTAATGCCAGGAATGGGGCAGTGCTATGGCCAGCAGTGGACAAAAGGAATCATCCTTGCAGCGATCTTTTTGGGCTTAGTGAGCCGGTCGCTGTGGTCACTCTTAGCGG
>QBMP01000371.1:0-1152 GCA_003242115.1 Phormidesmis priestleyi | reverse complement strand
CTTTTAAATGTTTGGGATGCATTTGCGACCGCCGGCCGCCCGCTGCACCCAATGGGCAACAAGCACCAAGGTAGAGATCTTTGGTACGGCGTTTTTCTCTCGCAAATTTTGCCGGGGATGGGCCATCTGTATTTGAATCAGGCAGTGGCGGGCATGGTATTTTTAGCCATCGGCGTTGGCCTTTCCATGATGGCAAACTATCAGCCGGTACTCTTGCCAATGGCCTGTACGGTTTGGTCAGTAGCCAGCTATCACGCTTATCGCAGTACGCCATTCAGCCCAGGCCGAGACTATAGCCGATCTCGTCAAATGCTGATGGTGGTCGTCATTGGAGGATTGTTGCTGCGCTTGAGCATTGGCAGCTTGCCGATGTGGGTAGATAGAGCGGTAATGCAGTGCATTGTGCCGAGTGAGTCGATGGTGCCGACGTTGCAGATAAATGATCGCATTTTTGTGAGCCGAGATCCGTTATATCTGCCGAAGACAGGCGATATTATTGTCTTTACAGTCCCGCCAAGGGCGATTGAACTCGTCGAAGCTGAGCCAGATTCTCTGTTTGTAAAGCGGGTGATTGGGTTGCCGGGTCAGCAGGTAGATATTCGAGCAGGCGAGGTGCGCATTAACCAGATGCCTTTGGTCGAAAGCTATGTGAAAGCGCCGCCAAACTACACTTGGGGGCCGCAGACGGTGCCCAAAAACGCTTATTTTGTCATGGGTGACAATCGCAATGAGAGCGCGGATTCTCATGTGTGGGGCTTTCTGCCCAAAGAAAATGTGATTGGAGAGGCGTATAAGATCTACTGGCCGATGGCAAGGGTGCGATCGCTCCTCACTCCATAACGCCAGCTCTCATCCCCATAATTCACTTCACTCACTTCACTCACTTTACCTTCATCCGCTTCATCCATTGCCGCCGCCCCATCCGATACCAGCTATACAATGGGCTCACCAGACTAGCGGTATACAGCATCAGCTCACTGGCCGCGACGGTATCGGTAAAAGTCTGCCAGCGATAGCGCAGGAGATGGCGCAAAATTTTTCTCAAGTCATTCAGCGCATAGGGCACCAGCACCAAGGGCCGCTTCCACGGCGCAAAGCTCAGCATTCGGGTGTGATAGCGGCTCAGGCCAATGCCTCGACACAGTGTGATTA
>QBMP01000370.1:1766-3856 GCA_003242115.1 Phormidesmis priestleyi | reverse complement strand
TCGGCTTTGGCTGAACGCTACATCTAGTGCCCACCACGGGAATTCCTGAAGAGCCGCTGCGATCTATCCGGTCAGGATTTAAGCGAAGGCTTCTATTTTGAGGGGAATTTTAGCAACGTCAATTTAAAGGGCGCAAAGCTACGACGAGCCTGCTTAATTGGCGCTAATCTTCAGGGGGCGGATCTGAGTGGAAGCGATTTGAGTGACGCTTACTTAGGAGACGCCGATCTATCGGGTGCTAACTTAAACAATGCTGAGCTGAGCGGCACGAACTTGAATCGCGCCGATCTGCGACGAGCAAACCTGCAAGGCACCCAGCTTTTCGAGGCGGATACTTACAAAGCTCTTCTTTCTGAAGCCGATAGTTTTGAAGCCGCCGACTCCAGATCTGCCGATTCCAGATCTGATAATGGTGTTGTTTCCCAATCAGCGGCGGCTATCGATCAGCCTTCTGTTCATGATGCAGCTATTCACGACATAAACAGCGCTCACAGCCCCGATTCGAGCTATCCACTCGCCGACAAACAGGTGTCTGAAGGTCCCGTTCGGCGGCGACAACCGGCTGCTTGGATATTAGCAGTTAGCTCAATGGTTGTTTTGTTAGGTTCATTTGGGCTCTTTTTTGTTGGCAGAGATGTTGGATCAGAGCGTTTGCAAATCGCCAGCGATCGCTCACCGTCAAATACAACAGATGGAGTCAGCAACTCAGCAGCCAAACCAGAAGTGAAGTCAGATGCTCCAATTAATTCACTTGCTTTGGTGCAGTCTTTTAGCAGCGATAGCCAAGTGTGGGCAGTGGCGGCTTATACTCCCCTAAAGGATGCGATCGCCGATCAGGCAACCTCAAACAATGCGATCAACAATGCGATTATTGCCTCAGGCACTGCCAATGGTCAAATTCAGATTTGGGACAGGCAATCAGGAGCCCTCATCCGGACGCTGACTGGCCATCAGGATGCCATTAGATCGCTGTCTATATCTAGCTCTGGCCGCTGGTTAGCGAGCAGTGGTGGGGATGGCATTAAGCTTTGGCAGCTAGAAACAGGCACATTGGCCTATAGCATTCCGGCAGCGCGATCGCCCGTATGGTCAGTTGCGATTAGCCCCAATGAGCGCACCTCAATCAGCAGCGACTATGACGGCCAAATTACGGTACGGCAGCTAGAGAGCGCAGAGCCAATTTACAGCCTTGAGAACGGTTCGCCAGTGTGGTCGGTGGCCATTGCTCCTGACGGCCAATCTTTTGTTACCGGCAGCAGCGACCATCTGATTCGGCAGTGGGATCTCGTTAGCGGCCAACTGCTACAGTCATTTGAGGGTCACGACGATGCCGTTCGAGCGATCGCGATTAGTGCCGATGGCCAAACCCTTGCCAGCGGCAGTTGGGATAAAACTATCAAGCTATGGAACCTAGCAACGGGTGAGCTTCAAGCGACGCTGACTGGCCATCAGGGCCGAGTCATTAGCCTGGCCCTGAGCCCTAATGGCCAGACCCTTGCTAGCGCCAGCACCGACAACAGCGTAAAAATTTGGGATTTTCCCAATCGTCAGCTCATAGAGACGCTAAACAACAGCAAGGACTGGGTTTTGGCAGTCGCTTTTGCGCCAACCGCTTCCAATCAAACGCTCATTAGCGGTGGAAAAGATAGCGCCGTGAACGTATGGCAGTAAAATTGAAGCATTATTTGAGCTAAGCGCAAGGAACAAATCGTGGCACTGACCCTCATTCAGGTAGATGCGTTTACCGACAAGCCTTTTGCGGGGAATCCGGCAGCGGTGTGTGTAACCTCACAGCCGTTGGCTGATGATTTAATGCAGAGCATCGCCGTGGAAATGAATCTCTCTGAAACGGCCTTTTTACATCCTATTGAAGGTGGCTATAGCCTGCGCTGGTTTACCCCCGCTGTAGAAGTAGACCTGTGTGGTCACGCCACGTTGGCCAGCGCTCATGTGCTGTGGAGCGAAGGCCATTTGAGCGCCGAGGCCAAGGCGAAATTTTTGACCAAAAGCGGTTGGCTCAGCGCTGAAAAAAAAGGTGACTGGACTGAAATGGATTTTCCAGCTCGGCCTGTGCGAACTGTTGCTCATGT
>QBMP01000370.1:0-1756 GCA_003242115.1 Phormidesmis priestleyi | reverse complement strand
CAGCTAGTCGCCTCGCTCTGCTGTGGCAGCACCATTCGCACAGTGGCTAAAAGCGATGTCAATTATCTGGTTGAAATTCAGTCTGAAAAGGCGCTGCGAACCTTACAGCCAGACTTTGGTGCGGTGAAAAAGCTGCCGGTGCAGGGCATTATTGCCACCGCTGTCGCTGACGGCGATCAGTATGATTTTGTCAGTCGCTACTTTTGCCCTGCGGTGGGCATTAATGAAGATCCGGTGACAGGTTCAGCCCATGCCTCGCTAGCGCCCTACTGGCAAGAGAAATTGGGTAAGTCAGAGATGTTAGCGCGGCAGATTTCGGCGCGAGGCGGCGTGGTACGAGTGCAGTGTGCGTTAGAAAATAGCAATACGGCTACGGCAGCAGAAAGCAACAGAATTAAGATTAGCGGACAGGCGGTGACTGTGCTTAAAGGAGAGTTGTTGATCGATGAGAAATGATTTTGCCTGACTGATGGATCGCTGGGTTTTTAGGCGATCGCCTCCGCTTCCACCTCAATCAGCATATCTGCATTGATCAGCGCCTTCACTTCTACCATGCTAGTCACGGGCGGATGCGCGCCAAAGTACTCCTGATGCGCCTTTCCAAAAGCCTCCCACTGGCTAATATCGGTCACATACATGCGCGTTCGCACCACCTGGTGCAGTCCTGAATCCAGTGCTTTAAGCGTGGCTTGAATAATCTTAAAGCACTGGCAGGCTTGAGCGTAGGCATCACCAAGCGCGACTGTGTTACCGCTATCATCTACCGGCGCAGTGCCAGAGAGATAAATTAGGTTGCCTGCTCTGAGAGCACGACAGTAGCCAACTTTAGGCTCCCATTGGGTGTCTGTAAAGTAGCGCTGAATCGTCATTATCATCTCCTGTAGTTTGTAATCAGCACTTCTTTAATCTTTCCTCTTTTGGCTGATTTAGAATTAATAGTGCGCGAAGCCTCAACGAATGTGATGTTAAATTCTTTGTAGAGATCCAATACCAGCGGTGCGTTTGAGTTCGACACCATAAATTTAACGCCTTGCTGATCTAGGGTTTTGCAAAGCTGAGAGAGGGTTTCTTGCATGGCGCTATCAAAGCCCTGCTTGGTGTAGCTCGTAAAGTCAGATGTCTCGCTGATGGGCGCGTAGGGTGGATCAAAATAAACAAAATCGTCTTTTCTGACGCTTTGTTCAATCGCTGTAAATTCAGCCTGAATGATTTGAGTATGCCTTAGCGCTTGGCTACAGGCCAACAGATTTTTTTCATCTAAAATTTTAGGATTACGATATCGGCCTATTGGCACATTGAACTGACCGGCTGCGTTGACTCGATACAGGCCGTTGAAGCAAGTTTTGTTGAGATACAGCAGGCGGCTCGCTCGCTGGGTAGCGGGCCATTGGGAAAACTCAGCGCTGCGATCTGCGTTGCGTAGAGCGTAGTAATAGTCTTTTTCATAAATGTGCTGTGAGAGATCTTTAATCAGGCTATGAACGTCATCTCGGACAACTTTGTAGCAGTTGATCAGCTCAGGATTGATGTCAGAGATAAAAGCGGGTTGCGGCTGAAGCCGAAAGAACAACGCCCCGCCGCCGATAAATGGCTCAAAATATCGCTCAAACTGCTTCGGCGATCGCGCTATAAGCTGCGGTAAAAGCTGAGTTTTGCCGCCCACCCACTTTAGAAAAGGCTTGCAGGCTACATTGGCGATGGGGATGGGCACCGTTTTTTTAAGCATGATTCAAAACTGGGCTAATCGCAGGAAGAA
>QBMP01000036.1:14648-20910 GCA_003242115.1 Phormidesmis priestleyi | reverse complement strand
ATCCTGAACCGGCTCCCGAGGCCGCTCCTGCGCCTGCCCCACAGTAGACGCCACCAGGCACTGGCTCCGTCGAATAGGAAAAATCCCATTTGCTGCTAGCGACTGAGCCAAGCGATCGCCTCGCGAATCCAAGCTTCGGTATCCTCAGTTTTGCTGAGGGTCGTGCTGCTGCCCACCGCTGCTAGCGCCTGGCTAATTTCACTATTGCTGTAGCCTAGAGCCATTAGCATCATCTCCACATCTTCCTGCACAGCCGACACTGGCCCCCCGGTAGGGGCGACGATGCCCGAATGCTGCCGCCACTCGCTCAGCTTGGTTTTCAACTCTAAAATAATCCGTTCAGCCGTTTTGTTACCGACTCCCGGCGTCTGCGACAGCACCCGCGCATTGCCATTTACCACCGCCTGAATCAGCTCATTGAGTCCTAGCGTATCGAGCAGCGCCATACCCATCTGCGGGCCAATGCCACTCACCGCAATCAACAGCCGAAACACATCGCGCTCAGCGCGGTTGCTAAAGCCAAACAGCACCTGCAAATCTTCGCGGGTTTGCAGATGGGTAAATATTTTCACCGGATCGCCCACTGCTGGTAGCACGCTCAGCGCCCGATGATTGATCTGCATGTCATAGCCAACGCCTCCGGCTTCTACTGTCAAAATGACTCGGCCATTCGGCAGCTTTTGACTCTCAGCGAGAATGCCTTTGAGGTAGCCAATCATGTGAGATAGCCAATCATATGAGGTCGTCCGTGATCATTGATGACGATCATTGACGTGGCCGGGGCGATCGCTGTAACAAAGGTCGTTCAGGCCGATCTTGAGGCATGGCTTCACGCCGACTCAAAGGGCGCGCTGTACCTGCTGTTGGGTTAATGGGCGTAGCTGGAACAGTGCCTTCGGCATCGAGCGATTGAGTGCCCTGAATTTTTTGACGACCGTTGCGCAGCACATGCAGCATTTCCATAAACTGCCGCTCCATATTCTCTAGCACCTGATCGGCGTAGGTGTCGGCGTCTTCTTGAATGGTTTTGGCATCATTCATCGTGCGGGCGCGCATTTCTTCCCAGTCCTGACGGGCCTGGGTTTGCAGTTGCTCGATTTCGGCTAGGGTCTGCGATCGCAGCGTCTCACATTCCTGATTCGTCTGGGCTCTCACCTGCTGTGCCTGCGCCTCAGCCTGCCGAATAATCGACATTTCATTGAGAATCGTTGCCGCCTGCTTTTCAGCCGCCGTAATAATTTCTTGAGCGTACTGCTCAGCTTCCATCAAAATTTCTTCGCGCTGCTGCACAATCTGCACCGACTCTTGCACCGCCGCTGGCAAATTCACCCGCACTACATCAAGCTGATCGAGCAACTCATCTTCAGAGACCAGCGTCTTGCCCGAAAGCGGTACTCTAGCGCCCTCCAGCACAATCTCTTCAATGCGATCCAGCTCTTGCTGAATATTGAAGCGCTCAGAGGTGGGATTTGTATAGTAGTTGCCGTTCGCAGGAGTATTCACAAATTGTTCGCTAAAAAATTTTCAGAAGGCTTTACTGCTTTAAAGGTTGCTGTCTTAAAATTGCCGCTTTAAAATTGCTGTCTTAAAACTGTCTCAGATGCTTTTTTAGGTGCTTTGAATGCGGTTTTAAATGCGTTTTTTTAGGATGCACTGCCTCAAATACGGATTTAACCGGACTTTAACCACATGACTAAAAATGAGTAAAAACATGAACAAACCCCACTCCAAAAGATCCTACCCAAAAGGCTCGATTCAAGCAGCCCAACCATGCCAACTCTATCATTATTCAAAGTAGGGCTTTGCCGTAACATTTTTCCACATCAACCGCAATATGCTGAGGCACAAGGTGGCTAATGGGCCCTCCAAACTTAGCAATCTCCTTGACGAGGCTGCTGCTCAAAAAGCCGTACTCCGTAGACGTAGCCAAAAAAACCGTCTCAATATCATTCGATAAGGTCTTATTCGTATGGGCCATCTGTAGCTCTTTCTCAAAATCTGAGAGCACCCGCAGACCTCGTAATAATACCTTTGCCTGACGTTTTTTAGCGTAAGTGACCGTCAATCCATCAAAGCTATCGACCTCGACCGTCGGCAAATGCTGCGTCGTTTGCTTAATTTGCTGGATTCTTTGCTCAACGGTAAACAGCGGATCTTTGCTAGGATTTCGCGAAACTACGACAATGACTAGCTCATAGAGTTTGCTACTGCGAGTAATAATGTCTAAATGACCGAGCGTAATCGGGTCAAAGCTACCAGGGTAGATTGCAATCATGAAAGGAGCAAGAGAAGATAGCAAAGTCCATTAACAATCGCTGACAATAGCCGAAAAGCCATGCCTCGATCCGTTTTGAAATTTTCGTCTGAAGACTGCGGCATCTGCCACAAAATGGCCTTTTACGATCAAAAAGTCGCCCAAGAGCTAGACCTGGATTTTGTCGATATCAAGATGCAGGATACCGCAACCTATCGCAAATACCGCAGCGTCTTGCTCAGCCAATATCCAGACAAAGCCGATATGGGCTGGCCAACCTACCTCATTTGTGATGATCTCGAAGGCAGCTTTAAGGTAGTGGGCGAAGTTAAAGGCGGCCATCCCAAAGGGGAATTTCGTCAGCGGTTGCAGGCTGTCATTGACGGCAGCAACCCGTAAGCTCTAAAGCACACCTAAAGACTGCTGAAAGACTGCTGAGCGCTAATACTCAGCTCAAAAGCCTTCAGCCAAACACCATTGACCGAAGGCTTTCACCAGCGCTTATAGACTGCTTATAAATTGGGCTCGCTTACAATTCATTGGAAATTCACCCGGAATTTATCCGACCAAAATCCGGCCAGCCCAGAATTCTACCTAAATTACAGCAGGCCAGTAGCGGCAAAGCCTAAGATCGCCCCAGCGCCCAAAATATGACCCAGGCAAGCCACGCCAATCAACGCGGGTAGTCCTAAGCCCAAAAAGACGCCAGAGGCGGGATCAGCGTCCGGGATCTGAATGAACTGCTTGCCCAGCGCAAACGCCAATAGATTACAAATGATCATCACAACCGCAACATTCGGGCCCCATTCTATGGTGTTAGGGACAATAGCAAATACAGGCGCTAATAAAGGCAACATTTTAGATACGCTCTCCGAGAAAAATGTAAATGACGCGCAGCCGCCAGCCTCATCGTTAAGCGTCAGCTTGAGGCATTAGCTTGAGGTATTGGGCAACGACTGACATTTATCTTTCATGAAGATGAGTGACTGATATCGAAACTGATTCGATTCTTTGTAAGAGTTAACAAAATCAGCGAGTTAGCAAAATTAGTTTTTAAGCTCTAAATTAATGGTTTTAGAGTGATTGAGGAGAAAAAATAGATGATTCATGGCTTAATGTGGCTACCGCTACTAGCGGTCTTCATTGCGTTAGCGTGGGCGGGCTGGAATGAGTACCACAAAATAGAGGCTTACAAAGCCTGGGCTAACCAGTTTGAACGCGCGAAATACGATATTTATGCGGTTTTAGGTCAGCAAGGAGATCTGCTCACTTGGGGCTTGCCAACTCGCCAGGGCATCATAGAGGCTAGAACGCTGGATTTGACGGCGGTGTCAAAAGCAGCTCTCGAAGTCGATGCGAAGCCGCTCGTAGATACAGATACTCTGCCGAGCAAGGGCCGATTTGCCTTGGGCTTTACGCTTACCGATGGTCGTCATCTCAGCATTCCGTTTACTGAAGGGGAAATGGCCCAGCAGTGGTTTGATTTTTTGCAGCGTCAGTGGAATTTGCCGCATTAGATCCATCTGCTGTGTCTGTCTTTAAATAAGGCCTTAATAAGGCGCTACCTTAATCCGATCGCGCTGCTTTTTAGATCTAGCCAAATTAATCTGGCCAAAAATAGCCCGGTCAAAGGGTAAGTTTGCCGGTATATTCAAGCGGTGACAAAAAAGTGTTTTGGCTGATTGGTTTTAGTTGCAAACGGGTAGCCTGCTGACGCAATATCTTCCTAACTGCAATATTTCAGACGCCTTGACTGCTCCCTTTCCTGCTGAATGATTATGCCCTCTCAAATCAGTGTGCCTTCTACCCGCGCATCTTTTATCAATGCATCTTTAGATGATGACGTTATTAGCAATCAGACACTGAATGATGCGCCATCGGGTGCCTTTTTGAAGAGCGAAACCTCGCTGGACGAGGGCGGGACTGCGACTGCTCTTCCACCCACATTCCCGCCAGCTTTTTCACCCACATTTCTACCGGCCTTTCCACCGGCTTATGGGCCTTCATCTCAGGATCTGGCTCAGCGTCGCAAGCAGCTACGGGCTAAGCGACGCTCTAAGCTATTGAAAGCTGTTTGGCGATCGCTGGCCATCACCGGCTTTGCCGCAGGCACCGTGTGGCTGGCCACTTCGCCGATTTGGCTGATTAAAAGCGGTAATCAAATAGAGATCAGCAATAATCGGCAGCTATCAGAGAGCAACATTAAGGCGCTGCTGCCGGTGCCCTACCCGCAGTCGCTGCTGAAGATAAAGCCAAATGATTTGGCCGAGCGCCTAGCAGCTTATGCGCCCATTAAAAGTGCGGTTGTCAGTCGGCAGTTGGTGCCGCCTCGGCTAACTGTGAAGGTGACTGAGCGCGTGCCGGTAGCGGTGGCGATTCCCGATACGACTCAGCCAATTGAGGCTTTGGCTAATCATCCGATGCCCTTTGTCGAACCCGGCCTAATCGATGCTCAAGGCTACTGGATGCCGCGCAATAGCTTTCAGGATCTCGGTGCATCTGAAAGTTTGCCGGAGCTGAGCGTCAAAGGAATGCGCCCCGGTGATCAGGCGGCATGGCGATCGCTCTACCAAATCATTAGCCGTAGCCCGGTAAGCGTCACGGCCATTGACTGGACAATGCCCAGCAATTTGATTTTGCAGACTGATTTGGGCCCCGTGCATTTTGGCCCTTATAGCAAAAACTTTGCGAGGCAGATGGCAGCGCTGGATCAGATGCGATCGCTCCCTGAAAAAGTTAATTCTGCCAAAGTCAGCTACATCGACCTTCAAGACCCCGACAATCCCATGATTGAATTTTCACAGAAATGACCGCAGAGTTTGGCTTTTTTAGCAAGTTCCCCTATAGTTGGTTAAATCTATATACATAGCGAAGTTGAAATAATCACCAGCTTGAGCTTCAGGCTTTCCTCAACAACTTTCGTTTCATCTCAACTTTCGTTCCACCTAATGATGAAGCCTAGTGATGAGGTCAATTAATATGATTAGGCCAGCTATTAGAGGTTATTAGAGATGGCGCGATTGGGACAGATGACAGGCTCTATACCGACGACAGGCCAGAAAATAAGCCAGAAAATAAGTAAGAAGAGTAGGCCAGATGACAAGCTTCAAAGGATTTCAATTTTAAATTTTATTAGTGTCAGAACTAAAATATTTTTTACAGTTAGACACTATAATTGCCCACTGAACCAACCATACTTTACCTAAATTCATATCATCAGCTCACCCTATGAACAACGCATCCCTTCACACAAACTCTTATGCGAACGATGGGTTAGGTGTAAAAACGTCTAGTTCAGGTAATAATGGCAATGCACTGTCAGCGGAAGGGCCGATGAGCGCAGATATCATACCGAGCAGCGTCGCCAAAATTAAAGTGATCGGAGTGGGCGGCGGCGGCTGCAACGCCGTTAATCGCATGATCGACAGCGGACTTGCTGGCATTGAGTTTTGGACGGTCAATACAGACGCCCAAGCCTTGACGCATTCATCTACTACCAATGCCATGCAGCTCGGCCAAAAGCTGACGCGCGGCCTCGGCGCAGGTGGCAACCCTTCCATTGGCCAAAAAGCCGCTGAAGAATCGCGCGATGAAATTTTTCAGGCAGTAGAAGGCTCTGATCTGGTCTTTATTACCGCTGGTATGGGTGGCGGCACCGGCACCGGCGCTGCCCCAGTAGTCGCCGAAGCGGCCAAAGAAGCTGGCGCACTGACAGTCGGCGTGGTGACGCGACCCTTTACCTTTGAAGGTCGGCGGCGGACGGCGCAGGCCGAAAGCGGAATTGCGGCGCTCCAAGCGAGTGTAGACACGCTGATTATTATTCCAAATGACAAGCTGCTGACGGTGATTTCTGAGCAGACGCCCGTACAAGAAGCGTTCCGAGTCGCCGACGATATCTTGCGTCAAGGTGTGCAGGGCATTTCCGATATCATTACAATTTCGGGCTTGGTTAACGTTGACTTTGCCGATGTCAGAGCGGTGATGGCGGATGCCGGTTCGGCGCTGATG
>QBMP01000036.1:9112-14638 GCA_003242115.1 Phormidesmis priestleyi | reverse complement strand
GGCGTAGGTTCGGGTAAGTCAAGGGCGAGAGAAGCGGCGATCGCAGCCACCTCTTCACCGCTGCTTGAAACCTCTATCGACGGTGCAGGCGGCGTTGTCTTCAACATCACAGGCGGCAGCGATCTAACCCTGCACGAAGTCAATCAGGCCGCTGAAATTATCTATGAAGCGGTCGATCCGAACGCCAATATCATCTTTGGTGCGGTGATTGATGATCGCCTCCAGGGTGAAGTGCGCATCACGGTGATTGCCACGGGCTTTAGTGGTGACGCTCGCAGCATTCCATCTATGAACACCAGCCGCGTTACACCGATCACGCGGCCCTCCGGCAGCAACGTCTTTGACACAGCCCAAAGCCCAGCTACAGCGGCAGAAACCGAAGCCGACCCGGCGACTAATCAGCCGATCATTTCACCGAATTTAGACATTCCTGAGTTTCTTCAGCGCCGCCGCAATCGATGACTGTCCCGGTTGCACTGACGATCGCAGGCTCCGACAGCGGTGGCGGCGCAGGCATTCAGGCTGATTTGCGCACCTTTGCCTTTCATCAGGTGCACGGCACTAGCGCGCTGACCTGTGTGACGGCTCAAAACACCCTGGGCGTGACTCGCGTCGATGCCCTGCCCCCTGAAGCTGTGATTGCTCAAATTGAAGCGGTCACTAGCGATATTGGTGTGCAAGCGGCTAAAACCGGAATGCTGCTAAATCAAGGAATTATCGAAGCGATCGCAACCCATCTGAAAGAGAGCCCAATTACGTCCCTCGTGGTCGATCCGGTGATGGTGTCGCGCACAGGTGCAAAGCTGATTGACGATGATGCTATAGCGGCTCTTTGCAGCCAGCTTTTGCCGCTGGCCAGCATCCTGACGCCCAATCGCTACGAAGCCCAAATGCTGGCAGAGATGAATATTACGACGCTCAGCGACATGCAGATAGCCGCCCAGAAGATCCAATCTTTTGGCCCTGCTGCTGTTCTGCTCAAAGGCGGCGGATTTAAAGGCGATCTACGCGGCGTCGATGTTTGGTTTGACGGTCAGCAGCTAGAAACGCTGACCACTGAGCAGGTGGATACTCACAATACTCACGGAACGGGCTGTACGCTTTCTAGTGCGATCGCAGCTAACCTAGCCAAAGGCTTAGCGCCCTTAGCGGCTGCGATCGCGGCCAAACGCTATGTCACCAATGCCCTACACCACGCCCTCAGCATTGGCAAAGGCCAAGGCCCCGTCGGCCACTTCTATCCGCTCTTAGGATCGTAATTTCTTCCTAGAGGTCTTTCCCTGACGACTTCTGCCAAACCGATTCCCAGTCTTCGCAGCTTTTGTCTTCGGGGCCATAGGGGTGCATTCCACATACCAGCATGGCCTCACCGTAATACGCGCCGTGATAGTGCTGGCAGCCAATACAGGTGGGATGGTTTTGCAGCCACGGATTAACTGTGCAAGTCACGGGCGCAGTGGTTTCTTCTATCCAAGGGACAAGCTGCTGATCGATGGCTTCTAAGCCGATATCTAGGCTGCTGTCTACTTGCTCGGTAAGGTTGTTTAGCGTGGGGGCGATCGCGCTATCAATATCTTCAAATAACTTGGCCGAGCCCTCAATCCAACTCTCAACCGCCGCCTCGGCTTGATGAGATACCTCACTAAACCAGTGGCTAGAGTCGTGGGCGGCTTTATTCAACTCTGTTTGTAGCTGTTTGAACCAATCATCCATAGCGTTGATCACTTGATTAGGTTAATGGTTGGGTTAATTTAGCAAAGTCAGCTTAAGCGCATCCTTACTTCAGTCTTTTTAGCTCTTCACGCAGACGCACGACTTCTTGACGCAGCGCTTCAGCCTGTCGCTCTTCGGCGGTAAGCGATTCACTGTCATCAGAAATTTGAATTTGGCGAGGCCCAGAAGAAGTGCCAGAAGAAGGCCCAGTAGACTGAGAAGCATCCGCACTCGCTTCAGCCCGTGCCACGATCTCATTCATCATTTTCTGAGCTTCCTCAGCGGTCAGTTCACCGCGCTCAACGAGTTCATCGACTAGCTTTTGAGCCTGCTTATGCAAATCTCCCCAAGCCCCGCCCGCTTTTTCGCCTGCATAAGAAGCAATGCCGACGCCCAGGTAAAACGCCTTTTGCACCAAACTACCAAAGCCTGCCATTAGTCCCTTCTCCTACGATTATCTAGTGATTGCTGTGGTGATGTGCTTACTAGGATACGTAGAACTGAGCTGAATGACTACCGCTATAACCGCCCCAATATGACCGTCTAAACCGCCCTCTGAACTTCTTTCTGAGCCTTTCTTAATGCGCAGGTCAGCAAAAGCAATGCAGAGTTAGAAAAAGCTCAAAAAAGTCAAAAAAGCTTAACAAAAACAAAGGCCCGGAGTCCACGCCTATCACAAGCATCCCGTATTGCTGCTACCGTCAGGTCCTGACAAGATTTGGGCGTTGCAATTGCATGAGTCCGAGCCAGCTATACCATAGCACTTTCCTGAACAGCTCGTGAAGCGCTTGATCAATTTGAGGCAATAGATGGAGTGCTAGAACGCTTTGGCCTTCGCTCTAGCTGAGCTTCACTTAAGCTTCAGATAAGCTTAAGGCAGCGGTTAAAGCGCATCACAAGCTTTGCAGCGCTTTTTCTTGAGTTTCAAACTCTTCTTCATCCTCATCAAATTCTTCTTGGCTTAGCGCCATTGAGCGAGTCAGCCAATGTTCATCCAATTTGCAAATTAGGCGGGCGTTATTATACGCCTGTCGCATTGTCAAAATGGTATGGCCAATATATTTTTGCGAGGCTTCACGTCTGACCACAAGCGCTAGATCAGCCGTGTTCTCATCTGCTAAGCACATCGGCAGCAGTAGATCGATGCTGTTGATTTTGGGATAGTAGGTCGGTACCGCCGTGTTGTAGTTGACCTGAATTCTTTTTAAGGTACGCTCTAGCGCCTCTTCTAACTTATTGACAATTCTCCGATAGCTAGCCGGATCGGCTTCTAGGGCTTCGACAAAAGCCCCTTTGTAGTCAAAAAATTCAGGTGTGATCAGCCCTTGGGTGCTGCGTGGGGTAAAGCCTAGCGGGCCATTCTGCTGTAAAAAAGTCAGCGGCAAGCGGGCCATATTGTCTTTGACGACATGCTGCCAATCGACTTGAGGGGCTCCGGCAGCTAAGTGATAAAAGACATTGTTAGGGTTTTCAAGGTAGTTGGCCGCGATTGGAAGCTGCGCAAACTGGGCAACGAGGTTTTTCCCGGCGTAGCCTTCACCCGCAATGCAAAAGTCCAAAGCTCTGACGGCGCTGCTAGATTGAGTGAATAGGGCATAGATGGGTCTGAGCAAGGTGTCGAGCAAGCCAGTATTAAAAGCGCGGTATTGGCCGTTGGCGCTTGTGGGCACTTTGCCTTCGTTCTGTAGGCGAATGAAGGTGTAGCGCAGGTAGCTTTTGAGAATGGGATAGGCAAAAATATCTGGCGGCTGTGGGCCAAAGTACCAGTTTTCAGGCAGCGCGATCGCTGCCAACTCACTCACCTTTTGATGCAGTACCTCTACTGAAAACCCGGCAAACTGCGACAAAGGCATCACCGGACGGCGAATAGAAACCAAGCTGCCGTTGACTTCATTAAGCCTGGGCACATCCAGCTTAAGCCCATCTAGCTGGTTAACGCTCTGATTATTGATGGCAGGCTTTCTGATAATGCGCTTAGGCTTAGGCACTAGACGCGGCTGACTGCTTCTTTGAATAAGCCGCACATAGCTAGGGCTGTCCGTCTTGAATTCGATCAGATCGAGTCTGCTTTCTAAAAAAGATTTAAAGGCAGAATAGCCATATCGCTGAGCCAGAAAAGAGGGATATGGTTGCTTTTGATTTTGCTGCCTTTGACTTTGCTGATTCTGACTTTGCTGGCTCTGGCTTTGCTGACTTTGCATCGCTGCCTGCAAGCTGTCTAAATGCACCCAGCCATCGGTGCTGTCATCGCTTTGGAGGCTCTGGAGGCTCTGAAGGTTCTGAAGGCTTTGTCTTAGCAGCAGCCCGGTATCGGTGACTAAACGCACATAGTAAACAGGCGCAGAATTTGGATTCTCCGGGTCGGGATCAACTTTTTCGAGCGCCACCAAATCCGGCACTGCTTCAAGTAAATCAATGAGCTTGGTGAAATTATATTTTTCGTAGGAAAATGTGGCGTCTTGTTGCCGTAAAAGTGCGCCGACTTGGGCCGCGTGAGTGCGCTTGTGGCAAGACAGATCACAGGTCGCTTGATAAATTAATCGCCTGAGCGCAGCTGCCTCTGGCGATATGGTTGCAGATGACTCTACTTCTCGCCGTTGAGAGGACGATTGAGATGGCCGCTGAAAAGGTCGCTGAAATAGGCGCTGAAAGAATCTGACTATTGACTGAAATGAGGACTGAAATAAGGATCTCATCGGGTAGGGCTGTACGCAGATAGAACTCGGCTAACTAAATCGAGCTATCCGAAATGACAAAGTTAACCCTTAGCGTAGCGAGTATACAGAGGAATAACCGCTCTTTAGAGCACAGATAGGGTGACAAAAGCAAGACTACATGCCTGATACTTTACATTATTTTGCCTAATAGATCGTCTGTCAATCCGTAAATCTATCTCAGACGTAGCCTCAGCGATACCTCAAATGGCGCTACTTGTTCAGCGTCGAGGCTTCAGCGTCGACGCGACGGAAAGATGGAACTCAGTGCCCAAATCCTCTAGCTGATAGCTGAGAATACGGCGTTGGTTGTCAGCAAAAAATTCTTTCTTTCGAGCGATCATTTCGTCAATGATTGATTCAACGTCTTTCTGAAGAGTGGGATCATTGTCTTTTAGCCCCTCTTTTCGGAGCTGCTTCAGTATTTTGTGGCGGGCATCGCTGGTTTCGCGCTCAGAGGCTTGTTGGTCGAGAATTGCCAAATTCCACGCGATTACTCCAATGCCGAGTAGGTTTTGATATTGGCTTAGCGTGATGTCGTCGGCTTTGTAGGGCGCTATAAAATCATCTAAAACATCAGACATTTTGGCTACGCCTGCTGGCTCTACCAGTATCTCAGTGGTGATTTCGCTCAGAGGGCTTTTGCTAAACTCGCGCTGAAATTTTTTCAGCGATCGCTGCCCCCCTTCTATGTTGCGCTGCTGCTTAAGCAGTTCGCCAAACCCTCTCGATTTTTTCTTCGCCATATGAATATTGCTGCTCGTTGCTTTGGGCAAGACTGCTAACGCTTCAATAATTTTTAACGATAAGGGGAGTCGGATATTGTGGTCACTACACTAGCAGTCACGAAGAAAACCGATCGCTCAGCACTTGCTGAATAGATTCATTCCCACCGCCTCTAAAAGCCCATAGCGTAGTCTCCCAGCAGAAAAACGCCACGCCGCGATAGCCTGCTTTTTGCACCGTGCGAATTTCTTTATCTAGTACCTCTACTGACTTTGCTTTGAGAAATGGCCCGGTGTACAGGCCAATAGCAATCGGCACTTTAGCCTGTAAATCATAAAAGCCGCTGTTGTAGAGATCGTTTTCTAGCGTTGAA
>QBMP01000036.1:4524-9102 GCA_003242115.1 Phormidesmis priestleyi | reverse complement strand
TTGAAATATTTTCTCGATAGAGCTGCACAATGACCTCATCGACTAGACCTTGCTCAACCCACTGCCGCCAATCTTGAAGATATTTGCGGTAGGCAAAGTCGGGCGGATTGGGAGAAACGGAGAGCACCGCGTTGGGGTTGGCGGCTTTGAGTGCAACGGCAATTTTGGCTAGAAGCTGCGTGATGCCATTGGCCCGCCAAGCGATCCACTCGGCATCATTAAAGTCATCTGGGGGCGCGATGCCGCCATGTTCACGCTTGTATAGCTCCACTGTGTAAGGGTCGTAGCCAAAGGCCACTGGTAAGCCGAAGTGATCGTCTAGCTGAATGCCGTCTACGGGGTAGCGCTGGGCGACTTCAACGATTAAATCGGTGATGAACTGCTGCACTTCGGGGTGAAAGGGATTAAGCCAAGCGAGGTTGCCACCGGCTATTTCTAGCTGAAGGTTTTGGAGAGATTGGGGAAACAGTCGGTTGGGCGTGAGCGAATGCTGCACGGTGCTGCCCAGGCGAGTAGTGGTGAGCCAGTCAGGATGAGCTTGGGCGATCGCTGAGCTTTCAGGCATCATCAGCCCGTACTCAAACCAGGGCAAAATCCGCAAATGCTGACGGTGAGCTTGATGCACTAAGCCCTTGAGCACGTCGTCTCCTGGCAGTAGGGGAATATTGGTGGTGACATCTTTTAATCTGCCGCCAGCGGCTTTGGCGACCTGACTCGGATGCAGCGTGTAGCCACGATTCCAAACGCAGGGATAGAGCGTATTGAGCCGGTTCTTAGCTAAGTCAGCGACGGCTTCATCGGCCTGCTGAGTGTAGTACATCAGCGCTGCGCCAATGTTGGTCATCCAGATGCCTCTGATTTGCTCGGTGGCGGCGCGGGCGCGGACGACAGGAGCTTGCCACAGCGCAAAGGTCACCCACAGCGCTACTAAGAATAGAAGGCATGGCTTCCAGAAACGCCAGAAACGCCAGAAACGGTTGAGATTTTGCTGAGTCTTTTGCTGAGTCACGAAGGGGTAACGCCTCACCATAGCAGGGGCAAAAAGTGGGAAAATCGGACGGGAGCCGCTGGGTTACTTGAGATATCTTCAGCGCGGCTGTCTTCTATTTTTGCTGAGTTTATTTCGGCTGAGATGGCAGCGAGTCAATAATGGCTTTGCGCGGCCATTAAATAAGGTGTTGCGACAGCCTGCATCGGCTTGGAGAATATGCTCGGTGCCGGTGCGATCGCGCAACCTCACCTCATGCGTATCGCAGTTTGCAAAGCTGTTGATTGTTAGTGCCCTGAAACCAGCCGGTTGAGAGGCTGTGAGAGATGCCCTTGAGCGACCGATCGCCAGTCATATTTGAGGCAGTCAAAAGAAAAGCTGAATCCTATGGCATCGCTACTTACTCAGCATTCAGCAGCATTCGCCAGTTATGGCAGCTTGAGTGAATGACCGTTGCTCCCTAGAATTAGAAGGTGTTGAGAGCATGAAAAATTTTCTAAAGAGAAAAACACTTAGGGGGAACTATGGCTGAGCGTCCAATTATTCTTGGCATTGTGGGCGATAGCGCCGCTGGAAAAACGACCTTAACACGCGGCATTGCTCAAGTGCTGGGAGAAGAAAACGTTGTAGCCATTTGTACCGATGACTATCACCGCTACGACCGCAAGCAGCGAGCTGAGATGGGAATTTCGGCTCTTCACCCCGACTGCAACTACCTCGATATTATTGAGCAGCACCTGCAAGATTTGAGAAACGGCAAAGCTATTCTAAAGCCTATTTACAATCACACGACAGGTGGATTTGATGCCCCTGAGTACATTCAGCCCAAGAAGTTTGTGATTGTTGAAGGTCTATTAGGCTATTCTACCAAGCTAGCTCGGAATGCTTACGATGTGAAGGTGTATTTGGCTCCGCCTGAAGATTTGCGGGCTAAGTGGAAAATCAAGCGTGATACCCGCAAGCGAGGCTACACCGATGAACAGGTATTGCAGGCGCTGCAACAGCGTGAGCCCGATTCTGAAGCTTTTATTCGTCCGCAGCGGCAGTGGGCCGATATGATTGTCTCTTTTATTCCGCCGAGTGATGAAGGTGAGGAGGGCAATGATCTGTTGCTGAATGTAGAGCTGGTGCTAAGGCCAACGCTACCTCATCCTGATTTCACACACATTTTGGACGATCATGGCAATGATTTAGGCGATGCGATTCGGCTGAATTTGGACCGCGATATGGGTAAGCCCGTCGATGTGCTCTGTGTCGATGGTCATGCAACGGCTAAGCAGGTGCAGCAATTGGAGAGGATTTTGTGTAAAGAAGTGCCTTATCTGGGTCAGTTTTGCAGCCTAGAGGGCAATGAAGACGTGGGTAAATTGGTGGGCACGACGGGCGAAACGCTGCAAAGCTATCCGTTAGCGCTGACTCAACTGCTGATTACGTATCATATGCTGCGGGCGGTAGAGCGATCGCAAAGAAGATAACGCTAAAAGAAGGAATATGGGCCATCGTAATCATTCACATACTGCGTATGAAAAATCAGGCCCATACCTGCTTGCCACAAATGAAGCTGATACGCGGGCGGCTCCATGACAAAAGTCGCCGCTTGAGCCGCACCCGATAGATCTAGCGATACTTGAGGCGTACCGTGCAGCCATCCATCAGATCGATGCCGATGGCTGAGCTGCTGATCGAGCCATGAGAGAGGATCGTGAGAGATGACCGTTAGAATCTGCGGCTTGCGTCAGAAATTAAGCGCACTGAACCGACATCAGGGTGCTTTCAATGGCGGGTAAATGCTTCTTAACCAAGGCTTCTTCGGCGGGATCAATTGCGGTCAGAGCCTGCAAGCGCCAGTTGTTAGCAGCTTCTAGTTCAACCAGCTCCTGATTTATTTTTTTGCGAGCCTGCTGCTTTTCAAGGTCGTTTAAAGCTGCATCACCCGCTATTTGTGCCAACTGCTGATCGAGCAGGGCTAATTCTCGTTTTGAAAATGCTTTGACGGCTTCTATTTGAGCCTTAACGCCGCCTGATTTAACCACTGAGTACACTTCCATCAGCCGGTAGTAAGACCGTAAGTAATGTTCATCGCCTTTGAGCAAGGGGCGGTGAAGATTGCTGCGACGATTGGCCGAGCGCTTGCGGTGCTGCCACCAGTCGAGCAGCATAGGAATAGAAACGCCGTTAATAGAAGCGCCGTCGATAGAGACGCCGCTCAAAGAAATGCGGTTGATATGGGTGGATGCAGTTTGTAGGGGCATTGATGATCTTCTCAACTGAAGTAATATTACGAGGCACAAAGCTTAGGCAGCTAGACGGGGCAAGCCATGCTACTTGAGCCTATTGGTAAAGAGTTTGGCAAAGTTTGCCAGGGTTTGACTGAAACGAAACCAGGAACTGGAAAAGAGGTGCCGGTTCTTATTTTAGGGGGCCAGCCGACATTATTATTAATCCCAATCTGAAGACCTTACAAATCAGGCGGCTACTGCGTTAAATCTTGTACGCTAGATAAAAGCAAGCAAAAATTTAAAGCAAAAAAGCACTGTGTATGGTACTTAAGGCAGCTTTATTCAGTTTCAACGGCATCGTGATTAATGACGAAGATATTCGCCAAACGCTGAGCGAACCCATTCTGTTGGCTGAAAATTTGCGGCCTGATCGAGATGACTATATGGCGGTGTGTTTGGGCCGGAGCGATCGCGCCTGCCTCAAAGCTCTCCTTGCCCAACGAGGCCGCGCCGTTAGCGATGCCATCCTGACAAAGCTGCTAAATCAAGAGTCTGCCGTTTACCAAGCTTGGCTAGAGAGCCTAGATAAGCTGCCGATTTATCCGGGGCTAGAAGATTTGATTTTTCGCTGCCGCACTAACCAGATCCAGATGGCGGTGGTGACCGGGGTAGAGCGATCGCAAGTGATCAACGCCTTAGATCGCGCCGATTTGAGCCAGCACTTTGGTGTTGTCATCGCGGGCGATCAGCTCTCAGCAGCAGCCAGTAAACCCGCCCCCGACAGCTACTTTCAGGCTATCGATCAGCTCAACCAAGCGCACCCAGAGCTAAAGCTCACCGCCGCTGAGTGCATTGCTATTGAAGATACGTTTGTAGGTATTGAAGCCGCCAAAAATGCGGGAATTCCGGTGGTGGGCGTCGCCCATACCTATCCTAATCACATGCTCCAGCGGCGCGCAACTTGGGTAGTGGACTATCTCAGAGAGATTAATTTTGACTGGATCGGAGAGAAATTTGGCGGTACCGTGGGCAGTCCGATCAGCGATTCTAGCCCGGATGCAGAAGATCCGCTGAACTCAACTGTAATCTAAACTCACCTGATTCACCCGATTCATCAGCTTGACGGATCGTTTGCCTTTAGCTGGCTCTCCATCGTGGCTTTAATCTCGTTCTGCAAGCGCTCTAATGTAGAGTCGGCTTTGGCTCTAGCCAGAATGCTTTGCATCACCGTATTCACACCCGTTGGCCCCCAAGTGCAGCCCTGCTGCAAGTACACTTTGGCCGCTTGACCGACGGCATAGGTGCCATAGCCTGCTGCCCCAGCCTGGGCCGTCATTGCGCCTGCGTAGGCCGTCAGCCCCGAAAGGCTCT
>QBMP01000036.1:0-4514 GCA_003242115.1 Phormidesmis priestleyi | reverse complement strand
CCAAATCGCCGCTCCGCTTTTGCCGAAGCCCAATAGTAGGCTAGTGCCAAACTCACTCAGCAGCAAAGTCCCTGAGCTGCCAATAATTGACTGCCACAGCTTGCTGGCTTCAAATCGCGTCATCGGAAACCCATACAGCCGCGAGAGGGCGCGAATCATCACAATATCTGAGCCGATGCCGCCGAGCATGTCGATTAGGGCAATCGGGTTGAGGGCAACTGCGATCGCTTTGTACTGGGCATACTTCCAAATCAGCTCATCGGCATTCACCTGATTGAGCTCAGCGGTGTCACGAACCAGACTTTGCTCAATTATTCCAGCTTGGCGCAGCGCATTCAAGGCAATCAGGGTCGCCCCGTCTGCTTGCACCAGATTCAGCAACGCTGTCTTTAGCGGCTCTATCTGCGCCGGAGGGCTTTCCCATTCTTCACTGACGCGGCCATCGGGCCATTCTACGCGCACTTGCAGCGGCGCAGGATCTGCCGACACCATCACAATTTCATCGGCGACCATGCGGTTGGTAAATCCGCGCTGAGAAAGACGAACGCCATCCGGCAGATCAGCTTTGCTTTCAGCTTTTTGCCACAGCGCCTCCAAGTTTCGAGCTACGGAGTCTCTATCGGCTTCTGGATAAAGATCTGTTTTGTTAAACACTAACAGCAGCGGTTTGTGAGTAGCGTAAAGCTGTTGCAAAGCGAGATATTCGGTTTGGGTCACATCGCCAGAAACAACAAATAGAATCAGGTCGGCTTGCTGAGCGATTTTTTGAGCGATCGCCCCTCTATTTTCTCCCTCAATTTCATCCAGCCCCGGCGTATCTATCAGCTCTAGCTTTAGAGGCTCTCTAGTCTGGTCAAGAGTCTGATCAGATGGCACCATCTCTGGCTGCCAATAAACAGATCTCGGCCACTGAGTTACCCCATTTAGAGGCCCAATTTCAAGCACTTTTTCACCCAACAGCGCATTGATAATAGCCGACTTTCCTCTGCTGACTAAACCAAAAACCGCCACTCGCAGCAGCGCACTATCTAGCTTATTCATCAGCGTTGTGAGCTGATCGATGCCAGCTTTGACCGCCGCCTGACGAGCTGACTCTTGGGCATCTAATCGAGTCATTTTGAGCTGTGGAATATAGCGATCTATCGCTTGGCGCAAACTTGTCCGGGCTTGTTCAACCAGCAGATTTAGAGTTGTCGTATCGGTTGGCTGTAGATCGGTTGGCTGTAGATCGGTTGGCATAGGGCCGACAAGATGGGTGAAAAGCTGGATACAACTGGCTTTCGGTCGGCTGATTAAGCCGCGTTAACGGCTGTTTTCACTTTTTGTGGTTCACCTTGAGTCCAGCCGGAAGATAGGGCCGGAAGATGAGAAAGTGCCTGCTGAATAAAGGGCTGAAGTCCAGCGGTTTGCTTGGTAGCTTGAAAAAGCGTTTGCAGCCTTGAGCCCATGTCAGCAAACGCGAACTTTCGCTGCTCAGGTGCCAACAGGCTTTGCTCTTCAAAAAAGTCAATCAGACTTAAGCCCACCATACGAGTCAGATAAGCTGCGCTCACGCCTTGCACCGCCCCTCCGGCTACATAAGTCGCAGCCTGAGTTTTGAGTAAGCTGCCGAGCGCTTGGGTTGAAATCTCGACTAGCCCCAGTTTTACCAACAGCTCCGCGAGGGTGCCTGCCGCTGTTTTAGCCTGCTCTAAAGAGAAGGCTTGGCCGTACACAGCTCCGAGATCAACAATCATCTGAGCGTTGATGGCCGTAGAAGCTAACAGATCCAAACTTGGCAAAGGACTGGCAAAGGCGCTACCTGCGGCTAGCCACTGCATTTGCTCAATGAGAGACATTGCCCGCTGCCTGCGCTGCTGATTCAAAAGCGTTTGAGCAGAGGCCATGAGCGCTTTGGCCTGTCGTAAGGTCGTGGTCATCACGAGCTGCTGAGCTTCGGTGTTGATCAACTGTGTGAGCTGAGTTGTCAGGCTTTCAATCTGAGGAAAAGGTTGTTCAAAAGAGTCTTCAACATCGCCATTTTCCTGATGGCGGCGTACTGTTATGGGGTTGGACTGAGCAGATATGACACTTACCCTAATGCCCAAATCTTCGACTCTTGTTTGCAGGCGCTGTACCACCGACTGACGATCTAAAGGCGCAAGTTGATCTTGCTTGTTGAATACGAGATGTATACGATAGCCAGATTTTAGGAGAGACTGTAGACGCTGCAATTCTGACTGCATCAGATCGCCCGCTGTCACAAATAGAACTAAATCAGCTTCAGATGGCGGAAGAGTGTCTTCGCCCTGCACTTCAACAAGGGTTGTCTGAGATTCGCTAGGTTTCCATACTTCGTTCAGTTGGGTCAACAAAGCCGTTTTGCCGGTTGCTTTGTTGCCGATTATTGCGATCGCTAACGATTCACGCCCTAATTGAGCAAGTGCTTGAACCGCTGCCTGCCGCTGCTGCTGTATGGTTGACCAAATAGGCTGAGCTTTATCAGCTTTAACGCTCTCTGGCAATTCTTCTATCAGCGTTTCTAGGCGAGACTCTGCCTCGGCTAGCACTTTTTCGATCAGCGCTTTATGGACTGGGTCTAGCGCCAGCGGCGGGGCGATTTCGACCGCAGAGCCAGCACGCTGTTTGAGCCACCAGAGGCCAGAACCGAGCGCCACAGCACCCAACACGCCAGAACCATCCGCCAATGGAGAATGCCCGACAATATCTAGCAGCCATAAGCTAGCTGATAAGCCCAAACCACCGACTAAAATAGGACGCTTCAGTTTCATAGAGACTTACCGCTAGCTGCTGTGATCTTAATTATTGTGATCTTAATTGTATAGATGCGAGCAAAAATGTGGAAGTAGTGAGAACCGAGGCGGTGGTTACGTAGGCTTTAGCGGCGATCGCCCATAATCTTCACATTTTCGTACAGAGCCATCAGGTCACCTGTAAAGTCAACGCTTTTTAGCTCAAACTGAGTGTCTGGCGGTGCATAGGTCTGTAAAACCCATAGCCCTTTTTCATTGCGCCGAAAGCACTCTACCCGCTGACGATGGGTGTTTATGAGCACGTATTCTTTGAGGCTGTCAAGCGTTTGGTAGTCTGCAAATTTGTCGCCTCTATCAAAACCTGTAGTTGAGTCCGAAAGCACCTCTACAATCAGAATGGGATGACGTTTAAATGTCGGCTCGTCCTGGTCTTGGCTATTACAAGTGACCATCACATCTGGATAGTAATATCGGTTGATGGCCTCGATTTGAGCCTTCATATCCGAAAAATACACCCGGCAACCGCTGCCCCTCAAATGACTTAACAGCTCAGCAAATAAATTGCCCGTCAGCGTGACATGAGCATCCGTCGCCCCAGCCATCGCGTAAATTTCGCCGTCAATATACTCATGTTTGACGGCGCTAGTTTCTTCTAGGGCGAGGTAGTGCTCTGGAGAAAGATAGGGTGAAGACTTAGCGGCAACCATGACCCGAAAGGTTCGCAAATGTGTACTAAATTATAGCAACTTGTTATGCGATCTCCGCAGCCGTCTTGGCAGTTCGTTAAGGGCGACGGATAATTTGAGCTAATAGCGGTTCGCCGCCAAACCTGACGACATCAGTGCAGGGCAGTCCGGTGGATTGGGCAACGGTAGCGATCGCCGCTCTCCCCTCTCCCTCACTAAGCCCAAACGTATTCAGCGCAATGCCGACCACCTTTGCCGGGGCAAACGTACCGCCCGCTGTGGCCACGGCCTCGTATAGCTTCACGACTGCTGGCAGCGGTGGAATTTGAAAATCAGGAAAGTGCTGAATGTGGGTGAGGTTAGCTTTGTGAACCAAGATTAAATGCGTCGGCTGAGCGCCTCGCAACAGCGGCAGGGTTGCGGTCGAAGCCGGGTTGAGCAAAGAGCCTTGACCTTCAATAAATAAAATGTCGTGGTCTGGGCCATAGCGAGTCAGGCACTGCTCTACCGCGCCCGCTGCGTAGTCTACACGAATGGCATCGAGCGGGATGCCCGCTTCACCTAGCATGAGGCCGGTTTGCCCGGTCGCAATTAGCTTGGAGCGCAGTCCTTGAGCCTTGGCCACTCGGTTCAGCTCAATGCTGGTAGACATTTTGCCCACCGCCATGTCAGTGCCGACCGTGAGGACGCGATCGCACGCCAGCAATCTCGCACTGCCGCTGCCGACCGTCAGGCCATCAGGCTCTTGGCGCATATCCCACACCCATTGATGGGGGCGGTTTGGCTGGCTGAGGCGGTTGGCGGCGATCGCTGCTGCAATTTCCGCATCCTCATTCATCTGCGTATGCAGCCCATTCATCACCGACAGTCCGGCTTTGACGGCCTGCTTCACTTCCTGATACCAGGGTTCAGGCAGTTTCCCACCCGAAGGCGCTAAGCCAATCGCCAGCACCGTTGGATTCAAGGCCAAAGCCGCCTGCAAAGAAGCCACAATCGGCACCTGACGATCAATCCCGGTGAGCGCCGCTATCGACTCGCCCATCGCCGTTTCATCGATTACTGCCACAATTGGGTT
>QBMP01000369.1 GCA_003242115.1 Phormidesmis priestleyi | reverse complement strand
GTAACGCAAGGCTCGTATTTTGCATTGTGGTGGGCTCGAATTTCTACGGCGGTGAAGGCTGTTCGGGATCTGTGAATCGGCTGATTAGACAGCTCCTGAACAGTTCTCATAATTTGTCTTCTCTGCTGAAAATACCACTCTCTTTTTCCGATATCTATTTCGCATTTCTGAATAAACGCTTTAACTTGATCGTCAGTAGCGACACTAAAGGGAGGACGTTCTAAATAAAATTTTAAATCGTGAATATCAACTGAGTAATTCTCGTACTTTAATTGCAGTTCAACGAGAGCCTGTAGGGTTTCTGGGCGAATAACATTGATGCTATGTTCTTCAGCAATTCGATGGGCGTGGGTTGTGATGTTACCTGCGGCAACCACTAGCTTGATGCAGTCTTGGTAGGCATTAGAGAGGTGCCTCATGCCCAACACAATGAGCTGCGCAGTGGCATTACTTCTGACCGTCTCAGTGCTGGTCGCTTTGCACTCGCCCACAATTGGATAGGGCTGGTCAGCATAGAAATCTAGTCCGCCTGCGCCGCCTGTTGCGGTTGGGTCTAAGCTCATTGCGGCATTGTTCTGTGAATTGCTAAAGCCCAGTGCCATCAGACCTTTTCTAACTAATCTCTCAAAGGTATGACCGTCGCTGGAGTTGCCTATTTCAGCGATTTTTGAAGCCCAATCGGGCGAGTCAAGGATATTTTCTTTTATTTCTGGTAGGGATTCAGGCGTTTGATTAGAATCATCTGAATCTTTGTCTAAATCCGACAGGTTGGGTTCTGGGCTAGCGGGCTGAAGCAGCGTTTCTTTTGCTGCCGAAAAGTCTGCATCAATAAAGACTGGCTTGTGGGTACTGGCTTCTATGTAGCCCGGCAAAGGAACAAATCTGTAAAGCTGTTCGCTGCTGGGCTGAGTCTTGGTTTCGACGGCTGTGGGCAGCGCGTAAACTCGTAAGAATGAGAGAAAGAGGCGATCGCCACTGGCCAAAAAATTCCCTAGTGCAGCGGCTGTCCAAATTGTGCGATCGCCCAAAGTCGTGATCGCGCCCTCATCTACTAGCTGCTGGCAAAACACACACTGCGCCCAATGGGTCAGTTTGGTAAGCCCTGAATTATCTGGAACGGCTGCTTTAAATTGCGTCAGCGCGTGAGGCTGATACAGATTTTCCAACGCCATCGAATCTGGCAAATCGCGGCAGGGCAGCAGGGCAAATGATTTATCCGGCACCATGAAGCGCTTAGTGATGACGACAATAGATTGCTTTTGGCAAAGTGCAACAATGTCTAATTCAGGTAGGCACAGTGAAATATTCAGTAGGGTCATGCGGAGAGAGCTTCAGTAAACTCTGCTAAATTGGGCTGCGCTGCGGTTTCATCGGCGGCTTCTGCTTCGAGAGATCGCAACAAATCCTCATCAAAATCATGCGGATCAACGTCTTCGTTCAAAGGCTGAAGCACTTCGCCTTCCAGAGCGGCTTCTACCATTAACCCTTCTGGACGGCTCAAAATCTCTTTGATTAACGGATTCTGCTGGAGCAGCTTACGAACAAATGCAAACGAATCTAAGCGCTTAATGGATAGGTCAAATTTCTCACGATGTTCGTAAACATATTGCAGCGCCATCAGCGGCTTGATATCTTCAGCAGTGAGATCGACCCACTCGCCGCCGTTAGCGGTTAGCTGCTGATAGTATGCGTAAGAGTCCCAATTACGATGAATTTTGCGATCTCTAGAGCGCACCAAACAACCCCTAGAAAGGCCGAATGTTTCGGTATCTAGCAATCGCCTAAAGCCAGCACCTACCGATAGGCCGTGCGTTTGCTGCAACACCGCAATCCCAATCACGGCCAGTTCGCCATTTTCTTCGCCGACAATCTTAAAGTTTAGCCAGCCGCTGTTTTTTGATCTGGGTGTAACTTCTTTGATGCTTTTAACGATGAAGCCTTCGATTGGCTGGTCTTTGATATTGCTGATTTCAGTGATTTTTTGGAAGCCAAAAGACAAGACTGAGGCAATAAGTTCGTTGCTGTCGAGGTTGATTTCTTCAAATTGAGCGATCGCATTCGTATAAGCCCGCTCGAATCGCACCTTCGCAGAAGGAGGATCTACTATAGGGTCAGGATCGGTTATTGGAGAAAACCCTTTAATTTTTTCATTGAGCTTAGTTGCTAGCCAAGTAAGCGCCTCACGAGGATGCGGCTTACCCATCAAAAGGATAGATAGGCGTTGGTGCAATCAAGCCTTTCTTTTCATAAAACTTTTGCAGCGTTGCGGCAGCTAAATCACAAATTGTACCCGCATTTAGGTAGACCAATTCGATTGGCTCGCCGTATGACGAAATCTTCTCTGAAGAGTATTTCTTGGTGATTTTAGCGTGACTCCAGCTATCCGATTGCACCACAGTTAAGATCACGATGCCATTACCATGCTCAGATTGACATACTGCGCCCACTAACCGCTTAACTAAATCCAAAATCACCATAACGGTTGTGTATCCGTCAGCATTTGCTGCCAACGTATCTAACTCATCAAAGCAAACCACAAGGGGCTTGAATTCACTCACTAAAGCCAAAATTTCGCAGACAAAGGAGAGTGCTGAAGCGTTTTTTTCGCTTTCTGCCTGACGCTGCACTGGCAACCGTAAATCAGCCGCATCTTGAGTGCTCAGTGGCTCACCGGCTAACCATTTGACTGCTAGCGATCCGCGTTCTTCAGAAAGCGTCCAAATAACTGCGCGTAACAGGTAGAGATCGGTATTGGGCTTGAGCCGACGAATCGCTTGAGAAAGATCAGAAACCAAATCTTTATTTTTGGCTCGGCTGTTGTGATAAACCTGATCAAATTTACTTACTAGATCACGGGCCGCTAGAACGGTCGCTTTGGCATTACTGGCTCTAATGGCTCTAGCTACCATCAGCGCGGCAATTTCTTGCCACTGCGTCACCCCTTCACTGCCTAGCTGATCCAAGCTTTCAGCCACCGATTGCTGAAAAAGCGCATCCACATAGTCCAAATCTCCATACTTATCGGCACTGGCATAGATAAAAGTGCCCTCGCCCGTGGCCTGAAGCCGGTGCCGAATGCGCCTAATCACATGGCTTTTGCCGACGCCTCTTTCAGCCGTAAAAACCATAGAGGTGACCTTTTCCGAAATCGACTCAGCCGCCTGCACCTTTTTCATCGCTGTAAATAAGCTGTCGGAAGCAACGGCATTGAGCGACGGAACATCGGGGAAAGATTCGCCCCAAATGTTTTGTTCTCTGACGATGGGCGGCTTTTCAAAAGGGTTAATCGCGGTGAGTGCAGCAAAAATATCAGTGTCTGTCGAGGCTTTGGATGAGGCTGGCATGGGCTCAAAAGGGCTAGAGGGCTGGGTGTGAAGTGAGTAGCAGGTCGCCGATGGCTTGGCCTTAAATCGATTTAGGCAATCGTTTAAGCAATTGACTTAAGCGGGCTGAAGCCGTTTGACATAAAAGCGAGTGCCGCCGCCTGGAATGGCAACCGAATCTTCTAGCTGATCGGCAGTTACGTTTGGCAGTTCGCCGCCCATAAGCTGCACGAGGTCGTTGGCCTGCACTTCTAACAGCCAGCTATTGAAATTCTGACGCGATAGGCGATCGCCCAATTCCCGACGAATCCGATAAATCGGCACCAAATCATCCAGGTTATAGTCCTGATTGAGCTGGTCGTAGGTGCTCATCGCAGTGTCTGTAAATTCTTCATAGGAGCTGATTTTGGTAGCTCCGCCATTCGACTGATTGCCGTTCGCCTGACCATTAGCAGCTTCAGCCGATACCTGATAGCTAGTAGCGCTCTTACTCACAGGCTCTTGCCTGAACCACTTCAGCAGTGCATTCGTCGTTTTTGCCCCCGCCACTGCG
>QBMP01000368.1 GCA_003242115.1 Phormidesmis priestleyi | reverse complement strand
CCCCCCCACTCGTCGCCCGCCCGTCACCCCATTGGCAACTTCTCCCTCTACATCCCCTTCTATATCCCCCTCCATATCCCCTGTGGCCGGAACGAATACGCCCATCACTCAGCCAGAAATTCAGCCAGTTAATTTAGGTCAACCGATCCCTGGCGCTCCGTATACAACCCCTAATAATTCTCATAATTCATCGCCAGCCGATCCCCACGATATTGTCGCAGGCCACTAAATATCGGGTGAATAATAGGATGAATATCAGGCAGATATTAGACTGCATTTTCAAACCGTTTCAAGCAATTGCTTTCTCCTTTGCTTCTAGTATCTTAAAATTAGGTAAATAACTGTAAAGAAGCGACTTACTTTCGCCTTAAACCCACCCACCAGCGTGACAAAACGCGCTACCCAACTATGCCCAGGCCGATCATTCTTCAGTCCAGCCAGCTCATCCTGCTTGAAATAATTAGAAAGTGGGTAATCAAGTGCGTAGTGGCTGTCTGTCTCATGCTGCTAGCTTGGTCGCCCGCCTTGCCCGCTCAAGCTTTTAATAACCCTGAGCTACTGCCAGATGAGCCCACCGTCGTGATCGATTTGGCTCGCATTCTTAACGACGCCCAAGAAGAATCTCTCAACGAGCGTCTACCTGCCTTTGAAGCCGCCACCGGCTGGAAGCTGAGAATTCTTACGCAGTTTGATCAAACGCCAGGGCGAGCCGTTAAGGATTTTTGGGGGCTCGATAAAAAAAGCATCATGCTGGTGGCCGATCCGCGCGGTGGCAATTTGCTTAACTTCAGCGTGGGCGATGACCTTTATCCGCTGCTGCCACGCACCTTTTGGATTGAGCTACAGACCCGCTTCGGCAATCAGTTTTATGTGCGTGACAACGGCGAAGATGGGGCTGTACTGGGGGCGATTAATGCGTTAGAAACCTGCTTAAACAGAGGTGGCTGCGTGGTCGTTCCGGGCTTACCGCGTGAGCAGTGGATTTTGACGCTGATTACCTCGATTTTGGGCGGCGTGATTTGCGGCTTTGCGGCTCAGCCTAGAAGAGAAGGCGATGGCATTGCCTGGCAGTGGGCGCTGCTATTTTCGCCGCTGTGGGGCATTTTATTTATTGCCTTTGGCCTTGGCCCAGTGGTGACGCGCACCCCTGATTTATTGCCGGTGATTCGCAACGTGTCGGGCTTTGTGATTGGCGCTGTTGTTGCCTTTTTAACGCCTGCTTTTGGCAATCCGCCCCCCGCTGACGATAAGTCATAGAGAAAAAAGTATAGAGAAAAAGCATAGTTTGTGCTTATTGTCTGAAGTAAATCCCTTCTGGAAGGGTGGCTCCGCAGGAGACGGGATGGGTCGGCAATGCAGACAACACACCGAAAACCCACCCCTGCGCTCCTCTATAGGGGATTTACTTCAGGCTGCGAAAGTCAGAAGTACTGATAGAGGCCGATATTTCAAGCAATCGTTTATCCCGAACGGATGCTACATAGCCCCTAGCCAATCATAGTTGCCTTCGCCGACTGACTGGTTTAGGGTGGCGATTATTTTGGCAGGATTATCGTGAGGCCCTTGAAAATAGAAGGGCTGGCCATCTCGGCCAAATTCTAGGGGGAGCAAAGAATCTGGGCGATCGCCCAAATTGGCTTTCGCCTTCTCAAAATCTCGATGCGGCTCAAAACCCAAGCTATGAGCATAGTCTACAGCCCCAAATACAATCGATTGAGCTTGCTGTAGCGAGATTTCTTCAGGAGCTTCGTCAAACAGCCCAAATGAAGCTTCTTGCAGGAGTCGTAACTTGTCATCTCCGCTGATCTTACGGTGCACAACGTCTTTAACGCCTAAGCAAAAATAGTCCACCAGGAAAATTGAGGTAAGGAAGCGACCTCGATCACGGCGAGCTATCATCACCGAGCCTAAGCCAGAAACTGCTTGGCCTTCTGATTTGGGGCTGAACATCCTGAGAAGTCCTGCTTTAGCGCCTGGTGCATTTACTTTCAAGGCGTTGAGCATATCGCCATTGGCCAAGCACACCGCCAATGGCAACAGGTCGCCTTTGTCGATCTGGACTTGGCGCTCAGCGGCTGCCTGCTGCTGAATGGCACTTTGCACCTCGGCGGGTCTGAGTCCTAGCTTTCTAGCAATTTGCTTTGGGGCAACCTTGCGGGCTCTTAACTGTTTAATTTCATCCAGATGATCGGGAGTCATAGCAATTATGGCGACAACTATGTTTTTTCATAGCTTATCGCTTTAGGCTGGATCGTGAAAATGGATTGTAAAGACGCTAGAACTCTTTGCCATCTTTTCCATAAATCGCTTTAATGCACTGGACTGACTAAGACCGATTTTTTAGCATCTGCCTCTGGCGCTACTTGCTCACTCACAACGTCCAGTACGCTAAGAAGCTCACGCTCAAAGGATACTTGGGCGCGGTTAGTGCGGCCCCCAATGTAAAGCTTGCCGTCAGTTGCGAGTGCCCAAACTTGAGAATGAGAGACGTAGCTCATCATTACGCCCATCATGAGCAAGCCAAAGCCGAGATACACCAGCGGAATGCCGGGGTCAGCTTTGATTTGCAAGCCAGTGCTGCCGGTAATTTCATCGACAAACAGGATGATGCCATTGACTTTGGCAGATCCGCCTGTGCGTACGGTGGAGACTAGCTGGCCGCTCATGTCGTACACCAGTAGGGTGCCTTGCAGATCTTGAGCAACAAGAGAAACGCCTGCGCTCATGTCGGGTTTGGTCGGTACCCAGGTGCCCCAAATTTTGCCGCCAGTATCGGATTTGAGCGCAGCCATTTTAAGGTCAAAAACGGGGCTATTGTTAAGGCGGATTTTGACTGAGGCAATAGCCCAATCTGCCTGATAAAGCGTGACATTTTTATAGCGCAGTGGCTGATTCACCCAAATGGTCTTGCGCTTGACCTCTTCGCCGCTGTCATCTAGCACCGATAGGTCAGAATAAAACTGATCGACGCGGCCTTCGGGCGAGTAGTCAATCCAAAAGCGATTCACATGGACTGACCAGTCTTTGGGTACTTGAGATGCTGACCAGGGGCCTGCTTCAAAAATATTTTGAATTTTAAACGTCTCGCCGCTCGGCACCATTTCTTGAGCAAAAAAGCCGGTCATAGCCCCTAAAATTGCGCCTAAAAGAATCAGCAGCATACTGGCATGAACCACAATTGGGCCGATGCGCCCGACCAGCCCTTTGTGCGCGTAGATTACCTGATCGCCCTCTGCTGTTTCTTCAGCGGGTTTTTCAAATATTTTGTAGCGGCGATCGCTTAGCTGAGCTTTCAGCGTCTCCATCTCAGCGCCCGCGATTTCTGTACTCAGCGCCATTTTGCCAAACTGCCGGGGCTGCGTATAGAAGTTCCAGGTGCGAGAAAACCACCTGAGCGCCGTAATTTGCCGGGTGAAGGTGCAGGCAGTGAGGCTAGCGCCAAACAGGATCAAAATTGCCAGAAACCACCAGGTGCTGTAGACGTGGTTGAGCCCGACAATCAGGATGAATTTCCAGGTCAAAAAGCCAAACAGCGCCGGACTTTCGGGGTAATTTTGCTGATAAAAGCTGAGCCCTTGCCCCTGCTCAATCACAGTGCCGCTGATGCTGAATAGGGCGATCGCGAGTAGGAGCGCGATCGCCAGCTTTAAATTTGCCAGCAGCGGTATCAGATCTTTGCGAAAATATCGTTTAATCACAGCATCACACGTAAATTGGGTTGCAGTTCTTGAAGCTAGGCAATCGGCATTAGGCGAGTCACCAAAGAAAACAGACCAAAGCCTACCAGCAGCAGCCCACTCGCAGGCGTAATCCAGCCAGACCAGCGCCTCAGCTCCAAAATTCGCTTAATTGAAGCCGTAAAGATGCCCGCCAGCATTACTGGCGCAACGTAGCCCACCGTATAAGCC
>QBMP01000367.1 GCA_003242115.1 Phormidesmis priestleyi | reverse complement strand
GGTTCAGTCACTAGCTGGCTGCGACATTTTGTTAGCTTAGGTGGTTACAACCTTTGGAACCAGGCTGAACAAGCGGTAGAAAGAGCGCCGCTAAAGTCGGCTAAAAAACAGTACTATGCAGAGCGGTGGCGAGAGGCTATCCGGTACGGATCGGGCGGTGACTATAGCCGTGATGATGACTGACATCTAAAATTGAGTTTGGAAAAATATCCGAAAAGTTTGACTTAATGCCTAACTTTGCGATCGCGTCACCTCAAAATCGATCTACGTTAGTAGTCTGTTTTACACTTTTTGTGCAGACCATCGGAATCTGCTATTGCTCATGAAGATCGCCACCCGCATCCAGCAAGTCACTCCATCCATGACCTTGGTCATTTCCGCCAAAGCCAAAGCCATGACTAAAGCGGGGCTAGATGTCTGTAGCTTCAGCGCAGGTGAGCCTGATTTTGATACGCCTAAGCATATTTGCGAAGCGGCCAAAACCGCCCTCGATCAGGGTAAAACGCGCTACGGCCCAGCAGCGGGTGAACCGGCTTTACGAGAGGCGATCGCGCACAAATTGCAGGCTGACAATCAGCTCGGCTATGACCGTGACAATATTTTGGTCACCAATGGCGGCAAGCACTCGCTGTACAACCTGATGATGGCGATGATTGAACCGGGCGATGAGGTAATCATTCCTGCGCCTTATTGGGTGAGCTACCCGGAAATGGTCAAGCTAGCAGGTGGCACCCCAGTAATTGTGCCGACCACGGCTGAAAACAGCTACAAAATTACGGCTGATCAGCTCCGTCAGGCGATTACGCCTAACACTCGTTTGTTTATTCTAAATTCACCTTCTAATCCGACGGGCATGGTGTATGGCCCGGAGGAAATTCGCGCCCTAGCAGCGGTCGTTGTCGAAGCTGATATTTGGGTAGTGTCGGATGAAATTTATGAAAAGATTTTATACAATGGGGCGCAGCATTTGAGCATTGGCGCAGTTGGCCCAGAGATTTTTGCGCGCACAATTACGAGCAATGGATTTGCTAAAGCCTATGCGATGACGGGCTGGCGGTTAGGCTATTTGGCTGCGCCTACCGAACTAATTGAAGCGGCGATTACGCTCCAAAGTCACAGTACTTCTAATGTCTGTACGTTTGCGCAGTATGGGGCGATCGCCGCTCTCACCGGCCCCACCGACAGCCTTGAAACGATGTGCTCAGCGTTTGCCAAACGCCGCCTAGCGATTATAGACATGGTGAACAGCATTGACGGCCTAAGCTGCGTTGAGCCGCAAGGCGCTTTTTATCTCTTAGTTGATATTAGTCGAGTCGGCATGGATTCTGTTGCATTTTGCCAACAGCTTTTAGCCGAAAAGTATGTCGCCACTGTTCCCGGTGTTGCCTTCGGTGCAGAAGGTACTATTCGTATTTCGTATGCAACTGATATGGATACGATTGAGCGCGGTATGGAGAGATTAAACGGATTTGTGCGATCGCGCTAAGCTTTGAACAACTTAATAAAAAGAGCATTCTATAACTGCGGGTAGCAATCGAGCCGAACGCGATTAGCCTACGCCATCAATAGCATCAATATGAGCTATTCACCCTATCCGTTGTTGCTATGCGATCGCTCGGCCTACCGTATAGAAATCAATCGATTTGTCCACCAATATGTCTTTTAAAAATCACTCTTCTAACAACAATCTTGATTTAATCTCGGTTCTGCTGATCTCCTTTGGGCTGCTGATTAGCAGTGCGCTCACCGGCACGTTCATTGCCTACCCACTGTTAGCGGCGCTGATGTTACTTTCACTAGCGCTAATTCGGCGAGGCTTTTCAGCGCGATCGCTCTTCCATATGGCCGTAACGGGTGCGCGTCAATCGTTGCCAGTGGTCAAAATTCTGCTGCTAATTGGCGCAATTACGGCTGTGTGGATGGCCGCAGGCACCGTCCCGGCGTTGGTGTACTACGGCACTGGCCTAATTTCTGCTCGGTTCTTTATTCTCTGGGCTTTTTTACTCACTAGCGGGGTTTCTGTTTTATTAGGCACCTCTTTTGGCGCAGCAGGCACAATTGGCATTGCCCTAATGGTGATGGCGCGTAGCGGCGGGGTGGATGTTAATCCGGTGGCGGGAGCGATTATTGCAGGCGCTTTTGTGGGCGATCGCTGCTCTCCAATGTCTTCTAGCGCTCATTTAGTCGCTAGCATTACCCACACTTCTATCTATAGCAATCTTCGCAACATGGTGATTAGCAGCCTGTGGCCGATGGCAATTGCACTGCTGTTTTATACGGGCCTATCGCTGCTTCACCCGCTGGCGATCGCCGATCATGTGCTCACTGCTGAACTGGCTCAAGTTTTTAATCTTTCTCCGGTTGTTCTATTACCAGCCTTGGCAATTCTCTTACTGGCGCTGCTGCGAGTGGATGTGAAGCTAGCCATGCTGGTGAGTATTGGCTTAGGAGTAGCGCTAGCCCACGGTCTTCAGCACTACACTTGGCTTAGCATCATCCGATTTACCCTAGTCGGCTATCACCTAGATCAAGTGACCCCACTCCAATCAATTCTGCTGGGCGGCGGTCTGCTGCCGATGGCCAAAGCGACACTAATTGTTCTATTATCCACGGCCTTTGCCGGAATTTTTGCCGGTAGCCGCATCCTCTCCTTTGTTGATACTTGGCTCAGCCGCGATCGCACACAGCCTCAAACCGCCTGTGTCACTGTCTTAATCGCGATTGTCTCAAATCTCTTTGGCTGCACTCAGACAATTGCGATTTTGCTCACCGGACAGCTCATGCAGCCTCACTACGCCAGCAATGAACAGCTTGCTCTAGCCCTAGAAGATACTGCCGTTGTGATCGCCCCTCTGGTTCCTTGGAACATCGCTGGCCTCATTCCAGCAACCGTCTTAGCGGTTAGCCCCGGATTTATTCCCTACACCGCCTATCTCTTACTATTACCTCTATTTTTTGCTTGTAGAAGCTATTTACAGCCCGATCAAAGCCTTGCCAGAGAAACCTAACGCTTATTTTAAGGGTCAATGAGAATTCATAATTAAGCAGTCCTTTCAACTAAAACAATCTGCTTACCTCAGCCAATTGGCTAAAGCCTCAATCCCGTCAAAATCTAACAGCGCCTCATTCAAATCAGTTAGTCGCTCTATCGAGAGTCCATCTACGCTTTGCTGAAGCTCAGCGGGCAAAACGCCTAGCGTTCGAGTCAAAATGCGATTGATAAGCGATCGCTGTCGCGCTAGGTTTTCTAGCTTCTCCCGTTCAATGCCTTCAAGTCGTCCTCGTTCAATCCCTTCAAGTCGCCCTCGTTCTAGTCCTTGCAGCAAGCCCTGTTCCAAACCTTCTTGCTGCGCCGTATCAACTACATTATTCAAGTCTCGAAAGTACTTAAGGCTATTGTTATAGACTTCCTGTTCCGTCGGTGAAAAGTTGGCTATTTCCGCCATTTCAAAAAGCTGGAGAAAAACAGGGTCTTGAAACGGCTGAGGGCGATCATCTAAGTCCGGTAAGTGCCTCAGCAAATATAGCCATTTGTCCTGATGCGATTCTAGCTGCTCTAAGGTCTTAGTAAATTTAGGCAATTCGATATAGATGAACTTCAGCTTGTCATAAAAAACGTTACAGTGCTGATCTTTGAGTTCAACCGTGTGAATTAGAGTATCTTCATAGCGATGGTCATCGAATACGAAATCAAGAACGCCAATAGAGTATACCGAGGCTAGCTCAAAGTTCCATGCGCCTCTGAGCGACTGCTCTTGAATGGGGAAGCTAGCGTAGAAAACGCTTCTATCTTTGAAAAAATTCTGTTTAGCCTTTTGAATTTCGACAATGAAGCGCTCTCCGCTTTCACTTTGGCAGTAAATGTCAAATATGGCTTTGCGATCAATTGGCGTATTACCCAAATTTTCAGTACTTTTGT
>QBMP01000366.1 GCA_003242115.1 Phormidesmis priestleyi | reverse complement strand
TAGCTTTAATAATAAAAATCAGAACCCTAGAAAAGGTCAAACCTTACAAAGATATCGGTCAAAATGTGTCTATAACTACATTTACAGCTCCATACGTACGCATGTCTCTCTGTGTGCACTAAGCATAACGATCCTTAACCTAACGACGCATCTGTTGCAGGGTAGAGTCTCGTTAGCGCCTCAATAACACCCAATGACGCTTCGTTGGCTCAAAGCACAAACCGAAAAACACAATTTCTCAAAGCATAAAAGCAGTTGAATTCATGGCGACCAAGCAAACATTGCAACAGATTCTGAAGCATTTGGAAGGTCGTAGCTATCGGGAATACAAAGGCACTTGAGGAAATTACGGATTTTCTGGTTTTTTGCTGTCTTTTGCTGAGTGTGGACTGTGTGCAGGGCGATCCTTTTACCCCACCGAGCCGAATTAGAATTCGGGTAAATCAAGCTGTCGCTGAGTTTCCGTCCATCCAATTTCCGTCCATCCAATCAGTGAGTTCATTATGAGTCGCAGGTGGCTTTAGCCGACTACCTGACTAGACAAGTCGCTCAAGTGGCCCAGTCTCTGCGGCAAAAACGAGGCTCCGGAAACAGCGGACATATTGACATATCAACGCCAAGCCAAGCTATTCTGCGAAGATCAGCCTTGTGGATTACAGATGAAGAATTAGAAGCAAGGCTGACAGTTGGGCTACCGGCCTTGGGCAGACGAATCGCGGGCCATGTCATTCTCTATCCCAACGTGACTATTTCGATGGCAACCAGCGGCTGATCAAAGGGCTTGACGACGTGAGCAAAATATTGATCGCGGTAGCTATTTCCTAATCTATTGGCCTCAAAATTGGCCTCAAGATTAAGAACTTCTTAAAACCTTGATCCAGTTGCGAACGAAGTCGATATTGTGTAGGCAAGATACCTCCTAACTGCGTCTTTGGCTATGTCCGCTCCTTCTTCACAGAATTAGCAGCGGATGTAGCTTTTTTCTTTTGCCAAAAGAAAAAAGAGAAAAAAGCTTAGAAGAACACTCAGCAGTCCACTCAGCCGTTAAGGGGAGAAACAGCCTCTTATACTTCTTATACTAAAGGGCGCTGCCATTTCTCTATGTTTTACCCATGTCTTCAGCTACCGAGTCTTCAGCTATAGAGCCCTCAGCTACAGACAACAGCCGCAAAAGCCTCAGTCAGCCATCCTCCGGGCCATTATCTGGGCAAGTCATTGGGTGGCTAGCGGTGTGGTTTGCACTGGCACTCGTGATTCGATTTACGCATCTCGCCGTCAAAGGCGCTTGGATGGACGAGGTAGCCACCACGCTGTTTAGCTTAGGCAACTATTCACGGCTGATACCGCTGAACGAAATCATCAGTCTCGATCAAATCCTGCGCCCATTGCAGTTCACACCCGGTGCTGGCGTTCACGATGTGGTTGTGAATTTATTGACAGAGGACAATCATCCGCCGATCTATTTCGTCATAGCTCACGGATGGATGCTGCTATTTCACAGTATTTCTAAGCTGTTTGGAACTGACGACGGTTACGCTTCGCTGTGGGCGGCTAGAGCGCTGTCGGCTTTTTTCGGTGCATTGGCGGTGCCTGCGACGTATTTGCTGGCATGGCTTAGCTTTCGTAGTCGGCAGGAGCAGCCGGATTATCAGGCTCAGCGAATTGGATTGATTTGCGCAGCGCTAATGGCGGTGTCACCTTTTAGCGTGTTTTTGTCGCAAGAGGCGCGGCACTATACGCTGGCAATCTTGGCGGTGATTGCTTCTTTGTGCTGCTTTGTACTGGCAGCAAGAGCACTCGACCAGTTTAGGGCTATGAGCTGGAATACTGTGTTTGCCTGGATTGTGATTAATACGCTGGGGTTGAGCGTTCACTTCTTTTTTGGGCTGACGCTGATAGCCGAAGGGATGGTGCTGTTGGTGATGCTAGTGCAGCAGTGCCGAGTTAAAGGCACGATTTGGCGCTCAGCGCCCTGGCTAAGGATATATGGCGCGATCGCTGGTACCACAGCAGGCGGACTTATATGGCTACCGATTTTGGCCAATTTTTACGGCAGTCCGCAGACCAGCTTTTTACGCTCTGAAGTCAGAAACTGGCAGTTTTGGGTGAATCCGATTGTGCAGTCTTTAGCCGGTTGGCTGTACGCGATTTTCTCGCCCGTGACCAAAGGCATTGGCTGGCTACCCGTGACCGTCATTGTGATTAGCTGTGTATCTTTGCTTGTGATCTATGCGCCTTGGCTGATAGCCACTTTGCAGCGCAGCCTCAGATTTCAGTGGCAGCAGCCCAACGTTCGGATGGGCATTCAGGCGATTGGCGGCTTTTTCATCCTAGCCAATGCACTGTTTTTTATGATTTGCTACGGATTAGGCACCGATATTACCCGAGGCCATCGCTACAGCTTTGTATTTTTCCCCAGCATTTTAATCATCGTGGGCGTTGGTCTTGCCCCCTTTTGGTTGAGGGTAAAAGAGTTTGAAACGACTAAGCTACCTTTCATTCAGCGCCGCATCAGCGGCCGTCAGTTAGTCGCGCTCGTGATTGGGGTTGGCTTTATCGGCACTCAGGTAATGGTCAATGACCTGACAAGTCTAAAATTCTATAATCCCAAAGTACTGATTGAATTTATTCAAGCCGAGTCAAAGGCTCCAGTCGTCATTGGCACCGCTACCACAATTACAAAACAGCCTGCCGTCGTTGGAATTGAAATCATGTCTGCGGCTTGGGAGATTCAGCGTAAGTTTAAGCCGACGCAGCAGAATCAAAATTGGGTTCGTGCGCCTCAGTTCATCATTGCCGAAAATAATGCGGATGAAAATAGAGACGCTACGACTGAGCTAACTAAAAATTTGGCTCCCTTGCCTCGCCCGTTTGATCTATGGCTGCTGAGCTTTGCAGCGGATTTAGCCTCAGAGCGCTGCGAATTGGCTGAAAATGCTAGCAGCGGCAACCAAGGCTCTTTTAACTACACGCACTATTTATGCAGGGAGTAGGGTTGCAGGGAGTAGGGCAGTAGGTTTTCGGCTTGCTGCCTGTGTTGCCGACCCATCCCGTCCCTGCGGATTAATAGCCCGCTTGTCTGGAACATGCATCAGTATTCGCTGATGGTAAAATCACACAGCGCTCCCAAGTCATGCGGGTAACTAAAGCAGGCGGCAGTTGAGCGCTGTAAGTGAGCGCTTGATCAAAGAAATCGATGCTGCTAGTTTTATTGCCCTGGCGGTTCAAAATTTGGGCCTTGAGGTAAAGCAGTTCAGGGTTGTTGGGAGCAGCAGCGATCGCTTTATCAACTGCCACTAGCGCCGCATCGGGCTGATCCAAATCGCGGTAGCCGATGGCAATACCGCGCTGCGCCAAATATGTAGGGCTGCCGTAGCTCGACATACGGGCGATCGCCTGATCGGGATTAGAAAAAGGCAAATTCACCGCCAGCATCAAATCCATGTAGCCCTTCAGCAAGTTCAGCTCTGGATCATTGGGATTGATTTCTTCTGCGTCATCTAGCTCACTAAACACCTGCTGCAACATGCCCAAAGCGGCGGGTGTGCCTTTTGCAACGCCTTCAGTTTTCAGCACATAAGCTCCTTGCAAAAATTGCCCAACAGCCGTGTATAGATGGCCTCGCAGCGGGTCAGAGGCTTTCAGCGCCGAGGCTGTCGATTGAGTTTTAAGCGCTTGGTCGTACACCTTTGTAAAGTCATTGTCTAAGTAGGCCATTGAAGCGAGCATGGCATGAACCAAGGGCTCACCCGATTCAGCGGTTTCAGCCTCAGCCAAGATTTGACGAGCGTCCTGATAGTCACCGCGCTTGAAAATAGCTTCAAAGGCGTTTTCCGTCAGATCTCCAATCTCGTGAACAGGCGTTGAGGTGTTCGCCCGAAAAGGGTCAGCCGCAAAAACCGGCAGCGCCATGCCAATAC
>QBMP01000365.1:276-3942 GCA_003242115.1 Phormidesmis priestleyi | reverse complement strand
GGGTTGCGTTTAGCGACTTTGCCGGTTCTACCGTGGTGCACTCTGTCGGCGGCTGGGCGGCTCTCATGGGCGCTATTTTCCTCGGCCCTCGAATTGGTAAGTACCAGAATGGCGGCGTCAATGCGATTCCTGGTCACAACATGAGCATTGCAACGCTGGGCTGCTTGATTTTGTGGATTGGCTGGTTTGGCTTTAACCCCGGTTCTCAGCTAGCAGCAGATCTACAGGTGCCTCAAATCGCTTTGGTGACTAACCTATCTGGCGCTGCTGGTGGGGTCGCGGCAACCTTTACTGCTTGGGCGCTGAGCGGCAAGCCTGACCTTTCGATGGTCATCAACGGAATTTTGGCTGGCCTAGTTGGCATTACCGCTGGCTGTGGTGGCATCGGCTACTGGGGTGCGGTCATTGTCGGCTTGGTTGCTGGCGTACTTGTGGTGTTCTCAGTCGGCTTCTTTGACAGCATCAAAATTGACGATCCGGTTGGTGCTACCTCTGTCCACTTGGTCTGTGGCATTTGGGGCACTTTGGCGGTGGGTCTATTCCACCAAGAATTGGGCCTTTTCTACGGATATGGCGTCACTCAGCTGATTGCTCAGATCATCGGGATTGTGGCGGTTGGTGTGTTTACAGTCGCCATTACTTCGGTGATTTGGATTGTGATTCAATCGACTGTGGGCTTGCGTGTGGACGCTGAAGAAGAGCTGAAAGGCTTGGATATCAGTGAGCACGGCATGGAGGCTTACAGCGGTTTCCTCAAGGACACCAGCGATATGGGTGGCATTATCTAGTCGCTAGATAGCTGAGATAAATTGGATTAACTTAAATTAATCTGAAGGCGGTGCCGGAGAGGTTTTGCTCTCTGGCACCGTTTTTTTAGCAGTAATTTTAAGAGCGAATTCTTGAGGTATTTAGCGTTTGATTAACTTCTACGCGATCGCCCCCAAAGCGCCTGCTATTCTAACGGTACTTATTAAAACACGATAAAAAAGCTCAAACAATGGCTCGCTACCTAAATTTCTTTACTGCATAAATCAGCCAAAATCGTCTCATGGGTAACCCAACTTCCATTGTGGAAGAGCTGTTTGACGCGCTGCCAACGCTGCGCGCTCAGATGTATTTTAAAACCTCGCTGACAGCGCTTTCTCATGCGATGGAAGATCAGGTGCTGGCCGGAGCGCAAACGCAGCCGCTGATTATTGCGAGCTTTCAGCAGGAGCGGTTTTATCGGCAAGAGGCGCATCGCTATGAGCGCATCGGTGGTTTGAGCGATCAGGTGTATGTGCTGTCGGCAGCTGATACTAAGTTTAGTGAGTCAGTCGATAGCTACGAGAAAATTGCTTTTGATGAGGAAGATGCCCTGTGTCAGGAGTGGCACCTAGTGGTGCTGAGTGAGCATTACTGCGCGGCGCTGATTTGCCGGGAGCACCAGGGCAATGTCGAGCCGCCGCTGCCAAATGCGATCGCCGATTCAGCCGCCCTGCATTTGGATCAAACTCGCCGATTTGAAGGGATTTGGACGCTGGATCGCCAAGTTAGCCTACGAGCAGCGGATTTGTTGTTAGGGCGGATTCAAGCCTATCGACCGGCGCTAGCTGACAAAATTAACGAAGCCAGATCGCGCTTAATGACGGGCGTATTGGGCAGTGATTTAGAAGTCGAAACCGATCCGTTTGCGCAGCGGCTGATTACTTATTTACAGGCGAGTCAGTACAAGCAGCTCAAGGCGTATCGCGCTATAGCCCTGCAAGAGCAAAGAGAGCGCTTAGTCAACTCAATTACCTCAGCTATTCGGCGATCGCTCGATCCGTCTGAGATTTTTGCTATAGCCGTTCAAGAACTCGGCAAAGTCCTCAACGTCGGTCGCTGCATCATCTACCGCTGCACCGATAGCGACGCCGACGCCACCATTCAACACGAATACCGTCAGGGCGATCTGACCTCACTGGCCGGATCAACTTGGCCACTTAAGCACAACCCGATCTATCAGTGGGTCAAAAGCCATCAAAGCACCCTCGCTATTGGCGATGTTAACGGCAATCGCGAATCGACGGCAGGCATTGATTTAGCCAGCCTGATGCAGCGGCTCCAGCGCTGGCAAATCCAAGGTTGCTTGCTCGTGCCCTTAGTCCATCAAAATCGTCTGCTCGGCATGATTGAGCTGCACCTGAGCGAGCCCGATCCGCACCACTGGAATGACGATGAAATCATGCTGACTGAAGCTATAGCCAATCAACTCAGCGTCGCGTTGATCCAAGCCGAAGCCTACGCCCACCTCGGCGAGCTCAACCAGCAGCTCGCCGCTTTAGAGCGCACCCGCAGCAACCTCATTGCCATCACCGGCCACGAACTGCGCACCCCGCTTTCCACCATTAGAGTCTGCCTAGAGAGCCTGCTCACCGAGCCTGACATGGACGCGGACATGCGGCAAATCATGCTCGACACCGCCCTTACCGACGCCGAGCGAATGCGCAAGCTCGTGCAAGACTTTCTCACCCTTTCCCGGCTAGAAAGCGGTCGAGTGGAATGGAATTTAGAATCTTTGGCGCTGCAAGAATGCGTAGATCTCGCTCTCAGCAGCCTGCGCTGGCAAAATTCCGCCCATGCCGCCCCCTCTATGCGCATCGAAACTAACCTCAGCGACAAACTGCCCTTTGTGCGCGCCGACGGCGAATGGATTGTAGAAGTGCTCTCCAAGCTGCTAGACAACGCCTGCAAATTTACCGAAGCCAACGGTCAAATCACCATCAGCGCCCAGGTTTTAAACAAAAAAACAATCGAAGTTACCGTCGCCGACACGGGGCGCGGCATCGAAGCAGATCGGCTCGAAACCGTCTTTGAGCGCTTTTATCAAGAAGAAGGAGCGTTGCGGCGATCAGTCGGGGGCACTGGGCTAGGGCTAGCCATCTGTCAGCAAATTATTCAAGGTCTAGGCGGCAACATTTGGGCGACCTCTGCTGGCAAAAATCAAGGCAGCCAAATTCACTTCACCCTACCCTCAGCCGGTAAAGCGACCCACTACAGCAACCGTCAAAGCCGATCTCCCCAAGCCGCTAGCCCCGCAGACACCAGTACTAGCCGGATCAAGGCAAGCCGGTCTAAAGCCACTAAGTCTGGCAAAAGTCGGCCTCGCGCCTAAGTATCTGGATTCATGAGCCCATAGTTAAAGAACTATTACGCTTCGTATCGTGCGAGTAAAAGTGCTCACTGAGCGGTGATACGATTCCATTTAGCTGAGCTTGAGAGAATTCAATTTATGGCAGAAACATTGACCGGTACGATGCCAAAGTTCGGAGGCAGCACAGGCGGTCTTCTTACCAAGGCTGAAGTAGAAGAAAAGTACGCAATCACCTGGACATCTAGCAAAGAGCAAGTCTTTGAGATGCCCACAGGTGGCGCTGCGATTATGAATGAAGGCGAGAACTTGCTGTATTTGGCCCGCAAAGAGCAGTGTTTGGCTTTGAGTCGTCAGCTCAAGACCAAAATTAAGCCCAAAATTACCGATTACAAGATCTACCGGGTCTTGCCCAACGGCGAAACTATCTATCTGCACCCTGCGGATGGCGTTATGCCCGAAAAGGTGAACGAAGGCCGTGGATACGAAGGCAAAAAGGATCGTCGTATTGGCGAAAACCCCGACCCAGCCACCATCAAGTTTAGCGGCAAAGA
>QBMP01000365.1:0-266 GCA_003242115.1 Phormidesmis priestleyi | reverse complement strand
GGCAAAGAAACTTACGAGGTTTAGGCGAAGTTTAGATCTCTCTGACTTCTCACGCCCCCGATTACAGCAAAATTAAACTCAGATGAAAGGGTAGCTTTAGTGGCTGCCCTTTTGTTTTAGGCGATTGTTTTAGGCGACTGAGACTACAATTAATCAAGCTGATTTGTGCCCTTACCAACGGCTAAACCCATGATTTTCCCCGACTTTGAGACCTTTTCAGACCTTGCCAAACAGGGCAACTTCGTGCCGGTATACCAAGAGTGGGT
>QBMP01000364.1 GCA_003242115.1 Phormidesmis priestleyi | reverse complement strand
AGAGCGTTGGGTTGAGTGCCCGCTTTACTCGCAGCAGAGCCGGGGCTTGGAGTTGGCTTATCTAGATTGGATTGAGGTTTGGGCGGCTCACTTTCTTGCTTGGGTGCGGGTGCGGGTTCAGGGGTTGTTTGAAGTAGCTGGTTCCCGATAAGGGGAGCGGCGTACCGAAATACCACCCAGAAGACTAGGCAGAACAACATCAACACTAAAGACGGTTTGATCAAGCGCTTAGACCCGCTCATTGCAAGTACGCCCAGGCGGTGACGGTGAGGACGCTCAAAGAACGGTGCTGTTTGAGCCCGCGCCGTAATGGCCTTACTTTGCCCCTGGCCCAATCCCCCCGTGATATATCGGCGCGGTGTTCCGCTGAGGGCAAGGCCACTGCCCTCAGTAGGCGAAGCCGGGAGTCGTCGCGGCTGAGACGACTGCGCGGTGAGTGCTGCCAGCGCCCGCTGATAATCAGTAATTGCAGTTTGGGCTTGGGCTAGCTGCTCCTGCTGCGTTTGAATGACATAGTTCAACTTGTCGAGCCGCTGTTGAGTCGCAGCAGGCACTAACGATCCTGTGAGCGACGATCCCGTGAGCGACACCTGAGCGCCTGAAGGAAGCAACAGCTTTAATAGTTCTAGTTCGGCCTGTCCGTCGGCTTTGAGTTCGAGCATGGTGGGAGCCAGCGTTTTACAAGCAAGCGATAGAGAGTTGATTAGAAGCCAGCGCCCAGGCTAGTTTGGGGCTGGCCATTGCCGTTCACATGGGCGTCGCTGGTAACGGGTACAGGCGGCGGCTCTAGCGGAACAGATTCAGATTTGGCAATCGGGCGAATCATTGCGAGCGTGAGCGTATCAACGCGATCTGAGAGTAGATTGAGTTTGGTCTCTAGGCGCTCCTGTCCGCCGGTATTCTCAGCCAGCTGCACGCTATGTTCATCCAGGCGGGCCTCAAAGCGGTTGAAGAATTTTTGGGGATGAGTTAGCAGCTGCCGTGGCACTTGGCCGCTCTCTAGATCTTTGTAGGCGCAGGTAAGCGCCGCTGTTAGCCCTACCGCCATGCCAGCACCGATATTGGGCGGGCGGCGCGTGACCGCCATCTGGCCAATGCAGCCTGCGGTCGTACCAAAGCTGAGCCAGAGGAAGATGCTCACCAGACGGCTAGTGAGATCTCCTGGGGCTCTAACCTGTTTTTTTCCTGAAGGAGGAGGAGTTTGCGGCGGGGGTATCTGGTAAGTAGAGGCGATTTGAGCCCGATCGCGCTTGGTAGGAATGCTGTTCGGGGGGGCGTGATTTTGTGATGCCATAATGTTGTCTCGTAGATGAAAAAGATGGGTAAGGCGGACATATCAAAAGCTACTGACCCGCAAATAGCTGAGGGCGGCTGACTTCTAGCTGCGCAGGCAAGTCTCTATCGAGATTCTCAAGTTCAGCCGGGTATAGATTTCCAAGAATGCCTCGTACCGAAGACGGTAGTGATATGCCGCTACTTTCGGGGTTACCCGATGTTTTGAGGGCTGGATGTGGCGCTTCATAGGGGATACCTGTGCTTTTCAGTAGGTAGACCACCTCCGTGAGCTTCGCGGCGACTGGGTGCTCTGGGTAGATCCCCTCGCTGGCTCTCCGATTGATCCACTCTTGGGCAATGGTCACACCGCGAAGTCGCCGATCAAATTCCTGGACAATGCCACGCAAAGCGGCAATGCCTAGTTCCTCATCGCTAGGTTCTTCGGTCTCAAGAACTGCACTGGTGCGATCGCGACTTTCACTAGCGGGTTGAGGCGATCGCGCCTTGCCGTTACCAGTGACCAACGCCCTGATATTTTCTTCTTGCTGTTCATCTATCTCCGTGCCACCGTTGGCATTGGGAATAATATCTTTGACTTTTTCTGCTAGCTCGTTGACGGGTAGCGCTAGCTCTCTGGCGAGTTTATTGAATTTCATGACTTAAAAATCTCCAATATGGAATGGGTAAGTTGTGCGGCTTGCTCAGGAGAGATGTTGTGCTGTTCAAATAGGTCTTTTAGAGCATTTTTCTTGGCATTAGGCGTGACGGTATCAGGAAACATCTTTTCGGTCAGGGCGTCGCCTTTGATGCCTGCGGTGGTGTAGCTGCGGTAGCGGATGATGGCGGCGGCTTGTTTGGGGCTAAGGGGTGAATCAGGAACGTAGTCGGCAAAACTGGGGTGACGATTTTCGATGAGCCAATTTTTTGCCCTTCTCAGGCAGCGGCAGCTCGCGTTTAAATCTTGGGCGAGCTGTCGCAAACTCATCTGTCCCCGGCACTCCTCATGGACAACGGTGATTGTGGGGGGTAACGGAGACTGAGCGCTAGAAAACATTGATTTGTCGCTGTGCTTTTGAGTGACGAGGAGATGATTTTAAGGAAGGTTTAAAATTGAGATGTCCCCCCGGACAGCGGTGTCCCCCGGACAGCGGTGTCCCAGGGGCAGAGGACACCCAGGGGAGGGGGACAGATGGGGACACACCTGCCGCTAATCTTCTGTTGATTCCAGAGAAGCGCCTGCTGCTTGAGCCGTCTGAGATCTCCTGAAGCGTTCTATCAGAGCCGTTCGCTTGTCGGCATTTGCGACAGTCACGACAGCGGTTTGAATGCCCTTGAGCGACAGGACGAGGGCGGGTTTGCCGATGGCTTTGGTGAGTCGCCAGAGCTGTGCGCCGACTCTCTGGGCGAGCTGATGCTCTTGATCGAAGGCAATGAACTCATTCCAAAGGGCTTTGGATTCGTCGAAGAGTCCTTGGCTGGTGAGCTGGAGGTCGGCGATCGCTATATTTTGAGTAGTGGCAATCGCACTACTGTTGTTAGTGCTTTTGTTGTCAGTGCTTTCAGTCGGCTGCTGAACTTCCTGTTTAATCCGGGCGGCAATCCTTTTTCTAGTCATGATGCAAGGCTTCCTTTTTTGGGTTTGTGTAGTTTTTTGTCATTGCGGACTGGATGCGTGAGTGGCTGTGATGTTGTCGCTACTGGTTGGGTGTGGGCTGGACGGGAGCGGGGATCTGATGCGGTTGAATGAAAGGCTGGTGCAGTTGCTCGAACGATTGCAGTGCGCCCAGCAGCCGCAAAATGCGATCCGACATAGAGCCTTCTGGATAGCGGCGGCGTAATTCATCGGCGACTGACGCGCGGAGGCTAATGGCGATCGCTTCGGTAGAGTCTGGATCTGACAGTTGCATCTGCGCGATCGCACTCTTCGGTTCTGTAATTCGGCGATCGCGCATGAACCGAAAGACAGTCGTAATCTGCTGCGCTTGCGCTGCGTTTAAGGGGGTGCCGCCATGTGGATTGGGCAAGTCAGTGAACTCAAGTGCTTTGGCAATGGCGATCAGATCAATGGTTTTCGCTGGGAGCTGGTCGGCGAGCTGGTTTAGTTTCATGAAAAATGCGCCTGAAATTGGTTGAGCAGGGTCGGGGAAATGCGAGGGGCGAGCCAGTCGCAGGCTTCAGTGAGCGAGAGGCGCAAGCTACAGTCGCTCATCAGGAAGTCGCGAATTTGGCTCAGCGGTGTGCGCTGCGTTTTGTAGTGGGCTAGCTCGGTGATGACCTGCTGCTGACGTGGGGTGAGCAACCTGCCGTCGAGCTTTTCTAGAAAGTCGGGGTGGCCAAAGTCTTCGCGCAGCAGGCGGATGTAGCCGCGAATGGTGCGCTCGTGCCGGTTCAAGGTGGCGGCGACTTCTGTGACTTTGGCGTAGCTGTTGCTGAGGTGGGTGGTGGGAATAGCGGTTGGGTTCATGGCGTGAGGGGGATGGCGGTGAGTTGTGCCGAGCTGTATCCGTGGATCTAGGGCGGGAAATAAAAAAGCGGTCAGTGTAGGGATGCGTGAGCGGTGAGGGCAAGAGGGCGTTCTACGGGGCGGTCTGTGATTGGAAAGCTGCGTTCGGCGTTGAGATCGAGCAAGGGTGCGATCTGACTTGTGAGGAGGGCGGCGGCATCGGAAAGCATTGGGT
>QBMP01000363.1 GCA_003242115.1 Phormidesmis priestleyi | reverse complement strand
TCTTTATTGTGCGGCCGGTAGTAGATGCCGTAAGCGTTAAAGCCGCCTGTGGTCGGGAATGAAATCACTTCAGGTTCAGACAAGTAGCCTGGATCAATCTCCAAGGTGCTGGAGCGTCGCAGATCGGTAAAGCTGAGCGTAGTGAGATCTAGCCGCACGACCGCGCTCGGCTGAGTGGTGCTACTGGCCAAAAAGACCGCAAACCCAGGGCCAACTTGCAAGCTACCGATGCCGCAATAGGGCGTTTTGATGTCGCTCATGCTGCGATCGCGCGTGTCAAATCGCCCTAGCCGCAGCGTCCCTTCCTCTAAATAGGTGCATAGCAGCGTGAGGTCGTCTTCAAAGCCGTAGCTGCTCTGTCCGAAGTTCCACTGCGGCCCCGCAAACTCAGCCTCAATTGGAAACAACGGCTCACCCCGCTCACCTTCCCAGCGATACAGGTTCCACCAGCCGGTCGCATCGCTAATAAAATGCAGAGTGCCACCCGGCGACCACTGCGGCTGACACACCGATTCTTTAATGTTGCCTACCAGCTTACGCGGGCGGCTGAGGCTACCGTCTGCCGTTACCGTTGCCAGCCACAGCTCCGTGCCATCCCACGGCATTTGCGGATGGTTCCAGGTGATCCAGGCCAGCTGAGTGCCATCGGGGCTGAGGCGCGGCGATGAGTAGAAGTCATTGCCGCTGACCAAAATCTTAGGGCTGCTGCCAGAGATCGAATCAGAATCAGAAATCGAGACCGTAGCGATCGCATTGATGGCCTCACCGCTTTGCCGATGATCTTCCACCACGCAAATCAGGCGATCGCGCGGCGCATCGACCACCGCATCCGCATAGCGCAAACCCCCGACTGGAGTTACCTCTGGCGTCAGCGCTACCGGCTCCTCGCCCACGGTGTGCCGGTAAAGCCGCTGGTCAGCAAAATTTGAAAAATAAACCGTGCCCTGATGCACCACATAAGCCCCACCGCCGTATTCATGCACCCTAGTGCGCACGTTAAAAGGCGCTGGCGTCAGGTCGCTCATACTGCCTAAGCCAGTGCTTAAATCGCGAGATACACCGCCCGGTAAACTTGGATCTGGCCCATAGCGCACCACAATCTGCCTGCCGCCTTCTGACGGTCTGAGCTCGCTCCAGTAAATGTCTGCTCCGTAAGGATCAGCGCGATCTAGCCGGATCTCGCCTAAGCGAGTCGCGCTAGAGACGATTAGATCTGATGTAATGGGCGATCGCCAAGACCCGTACGATGTTGTATCAACCATAAAAATTACAGGCTTAAAATCTTAAAAGCTTAATAGGCAGTCAACAGCCGTGACTAAGTACCAGAATAAGGCTATTTTCTCGCTTGGACATTTTGCACCCTCCCAAGGCAGTAAATCCAAACCTAATCCACTCGTTTTTGCCGCCGATCAGTTGCTCAAGGCAATCGCTTAAGCCAATCGTCTAAACCAGTACAGACTGTCCACTAATGCGGCTTGAAATTTTCCGGGTACGCTACGCTGATCGCGATGCCAAGGAGCCAATCAGGGACAGGAATTATAGACATGGTTGAAACACAGGCTGAAACACAAATCGCAACACCAAAATCCCCGTCCATTCACCGCGCCCTCTGGCTCAGTGGTTCTCTCGGTGGCACCCTCATCGGCCTCATGAGCACCGGCCTCATCAGCGTACTCAGCGCCGCTCCTAGCTTTGCCCAAACCAACCCCCCTTTGCCAGACGTTGAGCCTTCCACCAGCGGCACTCCGCTACCCGGTGACACCCGCTTTGAATGCCAGCTTTACGAAGGCACCTTTACCGTCGTCTATCGCCCCGAAAGCCAGCCCGAAAAGGTCTACCCTTGGGCTACGCCGGGTCAAATGGGTGGTGGCTGGACGGCTGAGCGGCGCTGCTATGCCATTAGCGATCGCCTGGAATCCTATCGTCCCGAAGGCTTAGTAGAACTTCAAGTCGGCACCGAAAACGGCTACAACACCGTCTGCGCAACTACCGAACAATCGCCCGGACTCTGTAAAATTGTCTTCACCGTGCCGCCCGGTCAAAACCCAACCGTAACCCGCGATCTCGTCTTTGAAAATTTGGCCCTTGCCGATGCGGGCAATAACACTACCGTAGTGAATACCTTCACAAGCAGCGGTTCTTACGGCAGCTCAGGCAGTGACCTGCTCGGTCAAATTGGCGAAGTGCTGAATCTTCCAACGAGAAATTCACATAGAGCATCCTCTGCCCCTACCGGCAACGGCATCTATCTCAAGCCCTTTTTAGACACTGCTGATGGCGGCACAGGTACAGCGCTAAGATCCACCACAGCGCCGGGACGTACGCTCAATCCAGACAGGTTCCGTTAAACCCAAGGAAATAAGACCTCGTACAGAATTCGCGGTGGGTTGAGAAGGTTGAAAAAGTTGAGAAAAAACACCTTCACCGCTATCGCATACTTTGCTTTTTTTCTTTTTTAACATCGCGCTTACCCACAGCGGCCATTTCAGCATCCATCAGGGTGCGACCCGTGGCCGCTAAATATACGTCGTCTAGGCTAGGCTGAGATTGCGAGATGCCGAAGGTGGGAAGCCCAGCAGCTTTGAGCGCAGCCTGAACGGCGGTCAGGGCATCGGCGTTTTTATCGACCACGAGATTGAGAGAATTACCCTGAGCGCTGTTGACAATCACGTCTTGAACGACGGGCAAGGCTGAGAGTAGGCTTTGGGCTCTGTCAGCTTCGTCGTCGGGAGTGAATTCGCGAATGCGGAGGGTAATGCGATCGCCGCCCACTTCAGCTTTCAATGCCGCTGGTGTGCCACTCGAAATCACCTGGCCCGCATCAATAATTGCCACCCGATTGGCCAGCATATCCACCTCTTCGAGATAGTGACTGGTCAGCAAAATAGTCGTGCCTTCCTGCCGCAACTGCTGCAAAAATTTCCACACCGCCGTGCGACTCTCAATATCTAAGCCCACCGTCGGTTCATCTAGCACCAGCACCGCCGGTTGATGCAGCAAACCCGCCGCCAGATCCAGCCGCTTTTTTTGCCCGCCCGAATAAGTGCCCGACTTTTTATCGGCGATGTCCGCAATTTCTAGCAAATCCAGCATTTGCTCAATTCTGGGCTTAGCCATGCCTTTAGGCAAATGATAGATCGCCGCTTGCAGCTCCAGCAGTTCGCGCCCAGTCAGCACTTTATCAATCGCCACTTCTTGGGCAATGTAGCCCAGCAGCTGCCGCGCCCTGCGTGGATCGTCTACCACCGAAACGCCGTTGAGTTCGAGCCTACCTGCATCCGGTGTCATCAGCGTACAGAGGCAGCGAATGGTGGTCGTTTTCCCCGCGCCATTCGGCCCCAGCAAGCCAAAAATCTCTCCAGGTTCAATCGTGAAAGAAACCTCTTTAACGGCGGCAACATCGCCGTAAGATTTTTTGAGATTTTCCACCAAAACAGCAGGAGCCATAGATCACCTTAAAAGAAAAAATGCTTTCCTCTATTTTAGTGTTTTAGAGCCGGTAGCCGACTCACTAACCCAGATCACTGACCCAGATCACTAACCCAATATTGGAATCGCAGCCAGCATAGCGCGTACCCCACTCGCCAGAGCCGCCGTGCCATAGCGCACAATCGGCAGTGAATCAACTACCATCGCCACCGAAAGCAGCATCATGTAAAAAATAGAGTACTTAAAGGTATCTCGCGCCAGATCGCGATCATCGTAATCGCTGCGCAGTTTCCAAGCCTTTTGCAAAAACAGGTAGCCCATCGCCGCTGCGCTCAGAGCGTACACAACACCGCACACCCCCAGCGGATACACCAGCAGCAGCGTCAGTGGCACCAGCGCCACCGTGTACAGCCAAATTTGCTTGGCCGTCGCCTGATTGCCCACCACGACCGGCAGCATCGGCACATTCACCTTGGCATAATCGTCTTGAATGAGCATCGCCAGCGCCCAAAAGTGAGGCGGCGTCCAAAC
>QBMP01000362.1 GCA_003242115.1 Phormidesmis priestleyi | reverse complement strand
ATTAGACAAAGAGCAGCACTGACAACGACTCAGCCGCTGACAGCTTAGCCTGCAAGCTACTGTTTCAATCTAAAACAATCTTGCTTTCTACCAGCGGTTATTGAGCTATTGCGGAAAATGAAACAATTGTGAAAATGAGAGAATTATGAAAGATATTTTGCTATTTTTAAATGCTATTTATAGCAATACGATGCTCCTTTTGCGAAAAAGGGATGCTAAGCTTTTAAGGATGAAGGGGAGTAGCTTAATGCTCTTTTGTTTTCTCGAAGAGCCCCTTGTCTGAGTCAACATACTGGCGATGAGCCTGGTTCAGACGGTCATTAGGAAAGGCTTCTAGGAAAGTTTTCTGGAAGGAATTTCTCATCGGCCAAGCAAGACCTTCACTAAGTTCACGGTTAAAGTGGGCCTGGTGGAGTGTGCTTAAACATCCATCATGCCTGCCATACCGATACGTTGCTGGAGCAGAGCATGGGTTTATTAACTGGATTTACAGCTGGGTTGTTGCTGATTACGCTATCAGAGCTGGGTGATAAAACGTTCTTTATCGCCGCTATTCTAGCGATGCGCCATCCCCGGCGATGGGTGTTTGTAGGCGCGATCGCCGCACTGTTCACGATGACTGTTTTATCTGTCCTTCTTGGGCAGGTCGCAGCGGTATTCCCTCAAGCGTATGTCAAGAGCGTGGCCGCTGCGCTGTTTGTTGGCTTTGGCATAAAGCTACTATATGATGCGCTGAAGATGTCTGCATCTAACAGTAAAGGATTAGCAGGCGAGCAAGCAGATGCCCAAAAAGCCGTCGAGCAGAAAGAGAAAAGCGTGATTTCATGGTCAATCAGAGCGGTAGTGGTTGAAGCTTTTACGCTGACCTTTATTGGTGAATGGGGCGATCGCACTCAACTTGCCACCATTACTCTCGCCGCTGCGAACAATCCTTACGGCGTGCTCGTCGGCGCGACTTTAGGCCACGCTATCTGCGCAGCAATTGCCGTTATCTGCGGTAAGTTCATTGCCGGACGGATTTCAGAGCGGTTACTCACAGGTATTGGCGGTGCTTTGTTTATTATATTTGGCATCGTTGCGGCCTCTCAAATTGCCTGATAGGCCAGTTCATCCCTGGGGCGATCGCGCTGACTCAGCAATCAAACATCTCAAATAATCAGGACGAAAGATGACCCCTTCTCAGCCCTATCAACCGCTCCTCCTGCGAATTTTACATGGACTCACCGGTATCTTTTTAATCACGGCCATGCTGACAGCCTTTTGGACTTACGACACCTATGATGGACGGTGGGGAAAAATTCCGCTGCCTGCCTATAAAGATATTGAAGGACTGCACGGAACATTTGGGCTGTATACCTTGCTAATATTTCCTGCCTTTGCGATCTATGCCTTTCACCGAGGCCAAAAGCGCCTAGTTCAGCCCAATTCATGGGCTAAGCTAGCTCAAATCAACAAACCTATCTGGTGGTATACGCTGAGTCGATTCGCCAATACCCTAACGCTGCTTGCCTTAACGTTTGCCCTTTTTAGTGGCAAGATGATGGATGAAACTTGGCTACCTAAAGGAGAATTAGACCATATTTGGTACTATGCTCACTTAATTTCGTGGGTGATTATGGCAATCATGATCGCCCTTCATCTTTTAATGAATGCCAGAGTAGGCGGATCGCCACTGCTGCTCTCAATGATGAATCGGCAATTTCGAGAGAAAGACTCCCCTGCACTTTGGCCTACTCAAATCTCTGCTTATATTGCCAGAGGATGGTCGCGCAACTGGCAGCGCTTCTGGCAGAACAGATTTTATTCGCCATCTGCGCTGATGATACTTGAGGTTGCTATTTTGGGGAGTGTTGCCCTTGCCTGGATAATTTCACTGCTCAAAGAACTACCCTTTACATCTTGACTGGCGATTTTGAGATGCATTCATAGTGCACCTTTGCCAAAGCGGAAACGGAGATTGAGCTGTTAACGGCCTCAAACGCAGTCCAATACAGATTAAAGCTTTTCTCAGGTGCATTTTCTCAGGTGCATTTTCTCAAGCGCATTTTTTCAGGCGCATTTTCTCAGGTGTATTAGAGTGAGACCGCGAAAAGCTAGAACATGTGCCAGAAAAAGAGGCAACCCCTAAGAAAATGGGCGAATAGGATGGGTTTGAATCAGAAGCCTTAGAGCCTCTGGCTAGCAAAAGCATAGGCCAAAGAACACGCCATTTTTTATGCTATCGGGCCAAATACCATGCCAACCGCTGTTGTAATTGCCATTGCCACTGCCCCTAAAAGAGTCACCCGCGCTATACCAATAGCGACATTTGCACCGCCTATCTGTGCAGATAGCCCACCTAAAAAGCTAAACAAACCAGCGAACCCACGGCCACAGATGGCATCATCCAAAGCTGTGGGCTAAGCAAAACGAGCAGGAGTGGACAAGCTGCGCCGACAGAAAAAGTAGCAGAAGATGCGATCGCTCAACTCTTATTCAAACTCTAACCGCTCAACCAACCAACTCAAAGGACTACCAAACCGATAATTCAAGCAGCTTAACGGCTGCGGTCAGCGGTTTCAGATAATCTATAACTTAGCGCACCAGTGGCTTCGTTCAATCCGCTGCACCGCGATTATTAGAACCCGCCTGTAGGCTCAAAAAAGTGATTGCTGAATTATTGTATCTCCTCCGAATCTTCACCGCTCTTATTTTCTTCCTGAGCCCGTTTTCCTTTCAAACGATTGAGATGCTGCTGGGCTTTTTCTGCTAAGTAAGGGGCGCTGTAGACGTACTCCAAAATTGCTCTGCACAAATCATCTAGTATTGGAATTTCATCTTTAGTTAGCTCCCCTAAAGAAGCATGAGCCCCAACATTCCGTAAATGTCTAAGATTATCAGCAACTCCTACCAACTTGGCTGGAATTTCTCCTTTTGCAGCTAAATCCTGTAGTTTACTGAATAGATTTTTTCCTGTGGCTTTCCGATCCTCACATACCATCTCCAATATGCGTCCTAGTAGAACTGCATAAGCGTTAGCATCTATAACACGCACTTTGAGTGATATTTGATAGGCATTTTGAATTCGATAAGGTAGTCCGGATAGCCTTGACTTTGCTGATGGATAGAGAGTCTCAATGGTAACTTCTTCTGGGTCTGCATAATCAGCCTCGAAGTATTTCCGTAGCGTTACTTCTTTACAAGCTAGACACAATAGCAATTCATACTTGTAACCTTCCTCTGGCTGATAACGATAGTAATACTCATCATCCAGAGAATCATAGGAAGGTTTTAGAGAACGGTAATACTCAGCAACGATATCCATTGGGGCATGGTTCCCACAATGATGACAAGTCAAAAAGTCTATACTTCGCCGCTTTGCATTGGTCATAAACCTATACTTCACCTGTTAGAACTACTTTTTTTAAGTGATAGCATACTCAATTACGGCTTGAGTGCGATTTAGATTTGAAGCAGCAACCTTTCACCGATTCCTTTCTCTCTTTGGAGGCATCTCAGTTTACTCATAATTTCCTAAATAGCCGCTAGCAGAGATCTTCACTTAATTGAACATCGTAACCGCAAAACAACCTTTCGCCATGTCCCAACAGAGGGATTGGCGGTCTGACCATATAATATTCAACCTCAGATTTGCCGGTTAACCTCTTGAATTTTTCTATGTTACCCGTCACGATTGCTGTATGAGTTCGAGGAAACAGGATGTTATCTGACAAGTTTGATAAGTAAGGATGAATATTGCGGTGCTTGTCTAGCAAAACTTGCCGTATGAGCAACTAAAGATATGACTCGACCCAGCACTCAACAACGTCATGGCATCAAGGGGCATAAAAAAGTGGGGGGAATTTTGAAAACTCTTTGAGTAGTACAAGTAAGTCACAAAAACGACGCTGGAAACTAGCTCATAATTAATGGCGAAGCAGGCAACATCATAAGCCTCAAAAGTATTCATTCCGCTTCCTAGTCGAGCTAGTGT
>QBMP01000361.1:3338-4007 GCA_003242115.1 Phormidesmis priestleyi | reverse complement strand
TCGCTGCAATGTTAGCCAAGTCTGTTTACGCTTTATTTACATTTAATCATCAATAATTTACGCAATGCAGCCTTCTCAGCCTCGCCTGACAGAACGCCTCGATTCAGGTGCGCTAGGTCGTTCGGGTTAAACGCTATTCCTACCGCACAGAGGAAACCTAAGTTAATGGATTCGCCGCCATATCCTTTTTCCATGACAAGCGTCATCCTAAAGATACAGGCTTGCCAGAAATTGAAGAATTCCTTACTACTCATTGAGCAGTGATCCAGCCGGTATCGGCGGCAACCCAAAATCGAGCGCTCAGTGCTTGGCTGTTTCTGTACAGGCAGGTTTTGTGGCGGGGCTCAGCCAAGGGTTACACTTTTGGTTCAATTAGGGAGTTCAGTGGCCTGATTGCGTAAGCTCGATGCTTGCCGTTATCTACCCGCTGCGATCGCCAAACATGAGCCGCTCTCTCTTCACCGCTCATAACCTATCCCCGGACATCCGCCAACCTATCGGCATTCATGTGCTTTCAAGAACGCGGTTCATTAGCGACTTGGCAGACCAAAACCATCTCAGCAGAAAATTCACCTATTCATCTATAAAAATAGAGAAAAAAGCTCAGCTGTTGCAATGTAACGCTATTTACCAAGCCCTATAGCCACGCTGCGCCCGCCGCTTTTCAAC
>QBMP01000361.1:0-3328 GCA_003242115.1 Phormidesmis priestleyi | reverse complement strand
GCCACCCCTTCTTCATCTATCCGTTACGCACAAGTCGCTGAAAGCATTGATATACAGGAATTTTAGCGACTGACTGCCGAACCAGCATCTGGCAAGGATTTCAGCGATTCTTGTAAATATGATGACTCCCAAAACGTAGACATAGCAAGGATTGTAAAATATGACGGCAGGCAGCAGCTAAAAGCATCTCTGTACAAGGGTTCTACCGACTTCTGCCTAATGGATAGCTTCTTCATAGCGATCGCACACCTCTTCAATACACTGCCCATGCATCGCACTCACCCGCCCCCATCGCCGCAACACGACCCACTGCCCAAACAGGTTTTGCTTGACCTCACATGAATAGTGGCGACTGCCTTTGTGCCAGTCCTGGCGCTTCCATCTGTCTAGCTGATACTCCATCTCAAGTCCTCACCTACACCTACTCACCCAAACTTCCTGAGTCTGGTAAAAGCTGCCGCGCTGTTCCATCGGAAACCCACCGAGCAGCGCCGCGATCCACACTTCTATCAGCGGCATTCTCAACTGCTGCTGAAGATCAACCAGTCGCTGCGGCGAGTCTGCCTGCTGATCCGCGATCGCTTTCACCCAGTCCGATACGTTCTCAGCATGGGAAACGGCCAACGCCTGACTTTTTAGATCGGCATCCTCTAGCGCGTCAATCATATCCAAGACAGACAACTTTTCAACATCACCTGCTAATGAATCCTCATTGGCCTTATCTTCATCCAGCAGATCGCTACTCGTATGGTACGAACGAGTCACCAAATCTGAAAAGTCTAGCTCCTGTGTCTGACGGATGAGCCCCTGAAGCCAGCCCTCGCCCATCACCGGCCCATCAGCATTGTGCGCATCTTGCCAATCTTCCCAAAGCACATCAGCTTTAGCCTCACAAAGCCCCGCTAGCTGCACTAAAATATCGCCCGCGACTCTGAGATGATCGCGCTGCTCTAGTCTAGCTAGTTCACCTTCAAACTGCGCCCAAAGGCTAAGCACATCTGCCTTCTCTGGAATCTCAGCCGCTTCTTCCAGAGCAGCTTCTAAGTTCAGCTCCAACTGACGCACACTAACTGTCATCGCTTTCTCTCGCTTGCTTCACTTAAACGACTCAAAAAAGAATTGACGCCGAGCAACTGGATTCCTCGTGAAGTCATCGCTGCTCTCAACACCTCATCTGCCCGCAAGTCATCGTCTCCAGAAACAATAATGTCGGCTTTTCCATCTATTGCTGTTGCTAGAACCGGTAAGTCTTTGGCATCTCGGCAACTAGGCGGCACTGTGATGACTTCAACCCAATCGCTGCGTTCTTTGAGCTGAGTTTCTAGTCGAACAGCCTGAGCGCGATCAATGCGTTTAAGAAGGCGAGGCCGCTGCCACACTTCATGCAATTCATCGAATAGAAACTGACTCATCACTATTTGAAACTGCCCTTGGTTAAATGCTGCCAAAATTGGCAACGTCATTCGGCCTCTCAGCAAAATACGAATCCAGATATTAGTGTCAATCACCACGCGCAGTATCGTCATCGTGACTGCTGACGGACAGCTTGAATCTCAGCCATGATGTCTTCATCACTGATGTCATCAGCGGGAGATTCAGCATATAGCTCTCGAATCAAGGCAGTTAAATCTGACGCTAGTTCCGACTGCACTAGCGCTCTGGCAACTTGCATTCGCTCTTCCGGCTGTAGATTTTGTACAGCTAGAATAAGCTGCTCTAGGGTAATAGGGACAGATATCATACAAGCTCAATCCTCTTGTGATAGTGACTGTTGAAACGAAACAACTTATTCAATGGGAAGGGATCGTAGTATCTACTGCATTTTAGCCACCCTCTATCTTAATCGGCGCTGATTGCTGCTCTTGACAAGCCACAAAGTGATTTTCCTTACCGAAGGCTGCGCTGACATCCCACGGACATCCGGCAATCGGACACTCAATCGGCTCTAACCGAATCTCATCGGCAAAAAAGGTAATCCCAAACCGCGCGTTCAGATAGCTCATCACATCTTTCTGAACATACTGCTCTAGCTGCCGCCTGCGATACCCAGCGCAGTGAATCGGCGCAACTTCCAGCACTTTGGAACCTTTATCAAACACGGATACCCCAATCGCATGAACCGGCGCATCCTTTCGCTTCTCCCGCCAGATGTAAAGGTTGGCGTAAGGTGCTGACACCTCGGCCACTTGCAGCGATACAGTTTCCGCTTGCGCACTGATAGAGTCCTCAGCCAATACCTGTCTTTGATAAAGCGATCGCCGGTTCTCATTCAGCTCACGGCGATTGCGATAATGAGATCGCCTACGAGGACAGCGCTTTTCATTCCAGCAGCCATCGCCTGTTTTCCCATGCAGTTGCTGAGCCTTAGCTGCACTGAGCTGGGCACAAGCCACACACTTTTTGTTGATTTGTCGAGGCATCTTTTTACCAGTGCTTACTCACCACCACAAACCACTCTTAAAAACCTAGACCGCTGCATACTCTGTGTACTGCCTCATTTCTGGAGCTTGGAAACCCAGCACAATCTCCTCTTTGTCCACGCCTTGCTCTATCAGGGCCTGCGCGATCCTCATCTCCGTCATATTCTGCTCAACCCAAATTTTTCCGCCCTTGATAGCCAGATGCAAAACGCAACCATGCACCCGTCTGTGGCCATCCCAGCCGACGTTCATCACCTGATAGTGATCCCGCTTTTCATCAAAAACGGTGTAGCAATCAATCTTTCCATTGGAAACAGGTGTTGCTGCATAGTCAGTCAGCAAGGTTTGGATAATATCTCGATAGGTCTCTATGGAAGCCACTGCACAATTACCTCTTGAATCGGGTCATAGACAATCTGCTTAATCTGGTAGCGCTCTACCGACATCTGAGCGAACTCACGCCTGAAAAAAGCTTCGTAGGCAACGACTGGCACGGCTAGGTAAGGGTCACGGGTAGGATCGCTCACCTCCAAAGCTAGCCGATAGTTTAGGAACTGTCCTAGCGCAGCATGGTAGTCGGTCAACGGAGAATCGCTGAGGAAGGACTTGACTTCGACGGCTATTTTATCGGTGCCTCGCTCAGCAGCCAGCAGTTGCTCCGCGCCCAGGTCAATCTCAAACTTCGTACCGCCCACGTCTAGCCGCAGCGGGTCATCGGTAACCAGCCATTGCTCCTTCTGTAGCGCTACTTTGACCGCGCTATGGAATCGGTCTTTTGCTGCCATCGCCCATGCCGCCTGTCTGTGATGCCGTGACCTACCTGTATGACAAATAGCAGCTTTCCGTTCGCTTCAGCAAAAGTGCCAGAGTCCTTGCTAACTAAGGAATATAGTAGCGCACTCTTGCCT
>QBMP01000360.1 GCA_003242115.1 Phormidesmis priestleyi | reverse complement strand
GAGATTCCGTCAGATGTTTGCGAAAGATGGTTTGGTATACTGGAGGCAACATATATTTTGGGAAGGGACGAAATTCCCTTCCTATTCTTTTGCCCTTTTATTCTCTCAACTCCTCGCTATATATGATATTGAAGTTCCTTGTCACCCGGTAAGAAAATTCGCACAAAAAATTCAGAATTTTCCTCAGCCAAAGTATCGGTAATCCGCTGCTGAAAGCGAGCAATCCGCTGATTGTTCACCGTTTCAGTCGAGGGCATCTCCATCCGCTCAATGGTCTGCTTGGTAGAGCGCTCTAAAGCCGTGAGCAAGCGCTTTTCACGCGGGGTGACAAACAAAATCGCCTCTCCAGCCCGGCCCGCTCTGCCGGTGCGACCAATGCGGTGCACATAAGCTTCGGGATCGTACGGCATATCGTAATTAATCACATGGCTAATACGATCTACATCGAGCCCACGCGCGGCCACATCGGTTGCGACCAAAATATCTAAGGTGCCTTTTTTCAGTCGATCTACGGTGCGCTCCCGCTGGCTTTGGGGCACGTCACCGCTGAGGGGAGCCGCGTTGTAGCCTCTCGCTTCTAGCTTCTCAGATAGCTCCACCGTCGCGACTTTGGTGCGCACAAACACAATCATGCCGTCAAAGGCTTCGACTTCGAGGATGCGGGTGAGCGCATCGAGCTTGTGATAGCCGCTGACCGACCAAAAGCGCTGACGGATGGTGTCGGCGGTTTTGGATTTGGTTTTAATCGAGATTTCGGTAGGATTATCGAGATGTCGCTGAGCGATTTTGCGAATCACTTGGGGCATCGTCGCCGAAAATAGGGCGATTTGCCGCTCAGGCGGGGTTTGATCAATTACCCATTCCACATCGTCAATAAAGCCCATGCGCAGCATTTCATCGGCTTCATCGAGCACTAAATATTTAAGATGCTTGAGATCGAGGGTGCCGCGCTTGATATGATCAATGACGCGACCGGGGGTACCGACGACGACATGAGCCGCGCGCCGAAGCTGCTTGAGCTGAATTTGGTAGCTTTGGCCGCCGTAAATCGGCAGCACATGAAAGTCATCAATATATTTGCCATAGCCTTGAAAGGCTTCAGCCACCTGCAACGCTAGCTCCCGAGTCGGCGCGAGCACCAGCGCTTGGGGCCGGTTATTGGTGGTATCGATGTGAGAGAGGATGGGCAGCGCAAAGGCGGCGGTTTTACCGGTGCCGGTTTGGGCTTGGCCGATGATGTCTCGGCCTTCGAGTATGGGGGGAATGGTTTGGGCTTGAATGGGAGTGGGGCTTTCGTAGCCAGCGTCATTAAGGGCTCTTAAGACAGGTTCGATAAGCGCGAGATCTTGAAAGGACTGCACGGATGCGGACATTAAAATTCACCTAGAGGATCTAGGTGCAGAGATTGAGCGTAGGGTTTGCAAAAAGTGCGGTTGCAGCAGTAGCGATATCCAGCAATTCATCAGGAGCTAACGGGAAGGCTAGCAGCAGGGCAGGCTAGACAAGGTTTTGCGTGAAAGCGCTGCTTTCGCTTGTCTTTTTAGCGGGCCACTGACTGATGGGCTGGGGTTGAAATCGCACTTAATGCAAAGGTGCACCTGTACGGGAGCGGTGGCCAATTAATAGCGGCCAGCGAAGATAGCCAGTGAAGGCAGTCAACTAAGATAGGCGAGGATAGGTATTATGTATCATCGATTGTTTGCTCACAGGCTATAAGCATACCGCTGATTGCTCAGATAAACCATTGAATCCGTGATGCGGATATTTTAAAGAACGTTTTTTGAGATTGCTTTTTGATACTGACGTTGGCATTAAATTTGACGTTGACGCTGGCATTAACGCCATGATTTTGGCAGAACGCTACCAAATTATTCGACTGCTGGCTTAAGGAGGGTTTGGCAAAACGTTTTTGGCAAGCGATCGCTATCTTGTGCGTTATCTAGCAGTTTTTTCTCAAAAATGCTAGCCCGCAAGTGCTCAAAACGGCTCTCATGCTCTTTTGGCAAGGCCGCATTCCCTGGAACTACGCCCGCTTTCTCGACTACACCGCTGAGCGAATTTTCTTGCAAAAAGTCGGCGGCAGCTACACCTTCGTACATCGTCTGCTGTTAGAACATTTCACCGCGCTACAGTACCTCTTGTAGGTCAGCGTAGACTGCCTCTCGCTGTGTTTGATAAGCCAGCAGACGATTTCGCAAGCCTTATGGGTCGAACTTTGCTTGATTTATCGCTCGAATCTTTTGCGATCGCTCAAATCTCTTGCGATCGCTGCCATCGCTGTTACGAATAGGCTTCTACCTCCGAATTTTCTCCTACTTAAGATATAAACTTGCCCAACTATAACGATCTGGATTTTTTCTGAAAAGGTATTCTACAACTTCTTTACGTTTATCCTTGTCTTTTGTCATTCTGACAATTCTTTTAATTTCATCATCAATATCATTAGCAGTGGCTCCACGTTTTACCGCCATCTCAAACCACTTATCACCTTCTGAATATTTGCCTCTGTCATAACAAATTGCACCTAATAAGGTGTAAGGTTGGTAGCTCTCAGGTTGGCATTCCATCGCTTGCGTTGCACAGTTTTCTGCTTCATCTAACCGACCAAGATCCCGAAATGCTGCACCTCTTGTCACCCAGAGAGCCGATTTCAAGTCGGATTCCTGAACTTTTTGCCAATTCATATTTTCTGTTGTCTTTAGCGCGTTTTGCGGCTCACCTGCCTTACGCCAATTACTACTCGCGCTGGGTAGCTTCCACTTATTCCCAGTTTGTTGATATTCTTTTTCATAAAATATTGCTTCTAGTCTGTAGTGGGCAGTTACTATCTTTCCATGTCGAGAAAGATGATTTTCTTCAATAAGTTGAATTACTTGTTTGGGATCAAGCCGTTCCTCTCGCTCAAGCTTGAGCATAATTACATAGAATGGATCAACTGCTAACTGCCCCACAATCTGATATTTTGCTTTCAGTATCTTGAAGTGAACTGCTTTAGCAATCTCTGCTGTTTCAAAGAGTCCTTCATTTATCAACCACTGAATATCATCTTCACTTATTTCAGATTCTATATTCTTGAGAATCAGAAGCAATCTACCAGAAGGATCAGTGGCTTTATGTTGGGTCGCTTGATATTTAGCTTTGAGTTTCTTAAATAACTTTATATCCTTGCGATTCTGATCAATCGCAATTAACTGAGTTAATTTCTGCTGCTCAATCCACTTGGATTCCCACTTTTCAAGATCTTGTTTTTCTTTTATTTTCTTTAAAATGCCATAGAGTGGGCTAGAAATAGATGCGTCTAGAAAAGAATCAACGTGATATTTTGTTTTTAGGTCTGAAAACTCAACTACGGCTTTTCTTTTATCTTCCTGATGCCAATGGATTTCTAGTGTCTCGTCGAAATTATGCTCTAGGAGCCAATCAGCCTCAAGGTCAGATAGTTGATCTCTCTCATCAAGTTTTTTCAGAATTGAGTAGAGAGGCTCTTCAGGGAAATGATCTAGGTGATTGGTTGCTTTATAGCTAATTTTCAGTTTTGAAAAACTCAGGATATCTCGAATTAAGTTCGTTGTTGCTACAAGATTATGACTATTTAACAACTCAAGTTCTGAGTCTGTGAGAAAATCTCCAGACTCTACCTTCCAAAGCATTGAATAAACTGGGCTGGCAATTGGAAGTTCTAACTTTTCTGGAATTTTGTACTTAGATCGTAGGTTCCGAAATTCAACTTCTAGTCTCTTTAAATCCTCTGCTTGGTATTTCTGTAATGAAATAATTTCGATGGTTCTGAAAAGACGATTATCTGCCAACCATTGAGACTCCAAGCTTGTGGCCTGAATACCCAACTCAGCTTTTCTCAGTATCAGATATAGAAAACTATCAGACGTAACACTTCTACACTGACCTACTTTATATTTCACTTTAAGAGCAGCAAAGTGCTTTTTCTGTGGCTCACTATTATCCGGCACTGGTTCCGTCAAATGGGAGTGGAAATCTCTCTCCACCAGTGGATTAGACGGCATAGCGCATGGTTAATAATTGAGACCAAGAAAGT
>QBMP01000035.1:19091-21110 GCA_003242115.1 Phormidesmis priestleyi | reverse complement strand
AACTTTGGTCAATACAACTTTGGTCAATACAACTTTGGTCAATACAACTTTGGTCAATACAACTTTGGTCAATACTTAGTCAAACAGTGTAGCAGTCGCTCAAACCCGCGTATGGCTTTGTCTGTGCTACTATCTATGCAGAATCTTGGCAGGTTTAAAATGAGTAAGGTTCTCGTTCTCAATGCCTCCTATGAGCCGCTCAACATTACCAGCTGGCGACGAGCGGTTGTGCTCATTATCAAAGGAAAAGCCGAACAAGTGGAGCAGCTCGAACAGCTGCTTTACCCCGGCTTTCCTATGCCTACGGTAATTCGCCTACGCCACTACGTCCGCATCCCCTACAAAGACATTCCCCTCACCCGCCGCAACCTGCTGCACCGCGATAACCACACCTGTCAGTATTGTGGCTACGCTGGTGACGGCCTCACGCTCGATCACGTCATTCCCCGCTCACGGGGCGGCGGCGACTCCTGGGAAAACATCGTCAGTGCCTGCGTTCGCTGCAACGTCAAAAAAGGCAGCCGCACCCCAAAAGAAGCTCAAATGCCGCTGGCCTATCAGCCTCGCAAGCCTCACAGCAGCCTCTATTTTGAAATTTCTCGCCATGTGCGCGGCGGCGTTCATCAAGAATGGCGGCAATACGTTATTGGCCTCAATTAAATTGGCCCCAATTAAATTAGCCTCAGCTTGGATGGGCCTTAGCTAATTTTCATTTTCCCTATTCTGCTTCCGTCTCCCTCTCTGGGCGGTATGCAGGCCCCTATCTCTATCGCTAAAATAGAGCTATCTAAATAATTTGCAGATGTCTTCATTTTGCATACGCGCTAAGTACGCAGATCGTTACTAGCTGCGTACTTAGCAGGCATAAGCGGTCATAATAGAAGATCAACCAACAGCTAAACGCAGGTGCCGCTATTTCCATGCCCTTATCGGAAAGTGCTTTGTTAGATAACTCAGAATTTCAGTCCAACTTTCAGCCTGAAGATCAGCGCGCTTCTCAGCAGACTTTACAGCACATGTTAGAGCGCGATGTCCTAGAGCGCAATACCATTGGCGACTCTGGTTCTGACAGATCTTCGTCCGATCGAGCACTGTCTGACAAATCCTTATCTGACAAATCTTTATCAGAGGAATCCTCTTTGGGCTTGAGCGCAGCCGCCATCAGACGCACTGCCGGACTAGAATCTACCCCCTCACAAGCCCTAGAGCGACTCCTTAAAAAGCATAGCGGCACCCGCCAACTCATTCTCCTACAAGACTTCCCCGATCCCGATGCGCTCTCCTCGGCTTGGGCCTATCGCTTGATTGCTAGCACTTACAGCATTCAATGCGATATCTATTACTCCGGCACTCTCAGCCATCAAGAAAACATTGCGCTTGTCAAGCTCACTGGCTTACCGGCCAAGCGCTGGCCTACCGTAGAAAAAGATAGTCCTGATCTGTCTCAATACCAGGGCTATGTTCTTATTGATACGCAAGGCACTACCAGTCATCTCACCGCGAAGGTGCAAGCCGCTGAGCTACCGCTAATTTTGGTAATCGATCATCATGCCTCTCAGGGCAAGCTTAACGCCGAGCTTACAGATATTCGCCCTGACATTCACGCGACGGCTACCATCATGGCTCAGTACCTCCAGGCCGGACTGATTCAGCTAGATCGCAGCAATAGCGCCCATGTCAAGTGTGCGACTGCGCTCATGCACGGCCTCCGCTCAGATACCAATCAGCTTATGCAGGCGTCTGAACCTGACTTTGCTGCCGCCGCCTACCTCAGCCGATATTACGACGCGCCGCTGCTCAGCGCCGTGCTGCAAGCCTCGCGTTCGCGGCGGGTGATGGATGTCATTGAGCGATCGCTCCGCAACCGAGCCATGCAAAACAACGTCTCCATAGCAGGCGTCGGCTATTTACGCTATGAAGACAGAGACGCGATTCCTCAAGCTGCCGACTTTTTAATCACCGAAGAAAACGTCCATACAGCGGTAGTGTATGGCATCGTCCACGACGAAGACGAAGACA
>QBMP01000035.1:6335-19081 GCA_003242115.1 Phormidesmis priestleyi | reverse complement strand
CTATGAGAACAGTGACTACAACCGCCAAAAGTGGGAAGTTTTCGATAAGCAAATCAAGCAAAAGCTCCAGCGACTGATCGATCCTGAAGATGGTGGCCTGAATACTGATTAAGTTGAGCGTTATTGATATTATTTTGACATGGCCTTCACTGAAGCTTATTTCATTCGCCACGGCATTGCGGTAGATCGGCAAGCGGGCATTGCTGATGAGATGCGATCGCTCACCCCCAACGGCATCACCAAAACCCAGCGCGTTGCCCAGCGCCTGTGCGATTTGGGGCTTCAGTTTGATCATCTACTCACTAGCCCGCTCACTCGCGCCCGGCAAACCGCCGACATTTTACACACAGCCGGACTGTCTTCACCCCCAGAAGAATTTTTACCCTTGCAACCGGGCGGAGATCTCTTAGACTGGCTTACTTGGCTTAAAGCGCGTCAAACTGCTGTTCAAACCGTTGCCTTAGTCGGGCACGAACCTGATTTGAGCCAGTGGGCGCAGCAGCTTGTGACCGGCAGCGATCGCCACCAGTGGATTCTCAAAAAAGCAGGCATTATCGGCTTACAAATTCCTAACGCCGATCAGGCCATCGGCCAAAGTCAGCTTTTTTGGCTATCGCCGCCCCGATTCTTGCTCTAAATCAAAAGCCAATTTTGTATAGCTTGTATATTTATGACACTCCACACAGCGATATCGTAAAGACTATCGGCGATATCGCAAACGCTATTTTCAGATATTCACGCCTCCCTTTTCACCTTCCTAAAGGAGATCTACCCAGATGACGACGTGCGATTACAAGCCAGGGTTAGAAGGCGTTCCGGTCACGCAGTCGAGCATCAGCTATGTCGATGGCCAGCAAGGCATTTTAGAGTACCGAGGCATCAGCATTGAAGACATTGCCCAAAAAAGCAGCTTTTTAGAAACCGCTTACCTGCTCATTTGGGGCGGCCTACCCACCCAACAAGAACTCAAAGACTTCGAGCACGAAATTCAATATCACCGCCGCCTCAAGTACCGCATCCGCGACATGATGAAGTGCTTCCCCGAAAGCGGTCACCCAATGGACGCTTTGCAAGCTTGCGCCGCAGCGCTGGGCTTATTTCACTCTCGTCGTGAATTGGAAGATCCGGCCTATGTGCAAGATGCCGTAGTGCGCTTGTTGGCCAAAATTCCGACAATGGTCGCCGCTTTCAAAATGATGCGCAAAGGCAACGACCCCGTGCAGCCGCGCGACGATCTAGACTACGCCGCCAACTTTTTGTACATGCTCAATGAGCAGGTACCAGACCCTTTAGAGGCTCGAATTTTTGACGTGTGTCTCATCCTCCATGCTGAGCACACGATCAATGCTTCGACCTTTTCAGCGATGGTCACAGCCTCGACGCTGACTGATCCTTACGCGGTGATTGCCTCAGCAGTCGGTACGCTGGCAGGCCCCTTACACGGCGGTGCTAATGAAGAAGTCATTGACATGCTGAAAGAGATTGGCTCTATCGAAAACGTGCGCCCCTACGTCGAAGCTCGAATCGCCAATCGCGAAAAAATTATGGGCTTTGGTCACCGGGTCTATAAGGTCAAAGACCCCCGATCAGCGGTTTTGCAAGGACTAGCAGAGCAGCTTTTTGACAAAGGTGGCCGCGACGCTTACTACGATATTGCCCTAGAGTTAGAGCAAGTGGTGGAAGAAAAACTTGGGCATAAAGGCATTTATCCCAACGTCGATTTTTATTCTGGGCTGGTGTACCGCAAGCTGGGAATTCCGACCGATTTGTTTACACCGATATTTGCGATCGCTCGCGTCGCTGGCTGGCTAGCCCACTGGAAAGAGCAAATCGGCAAAAACAGAATCTTCCGCCCCACCCAAATTTATGAAGGCCCCCACGACCAGATCTATGTACCCCTGGAAAAACGGCTACAGCTATGGGAGAAATAGCGCTAAGCAAATAAGAGACAGGTAAAGAATCAGCCACTTCAACACCGTAGCGACACCGTAGTAATACAGAGGTGATGGGCGTTACCCCCCTTGTCAACCCAGCAAACTCACACCAATATATCTTCAGTGACGATTTTCAGGAACTCCAGCCCCTCCGGCTTTGTCGGGGGGGTTTTTATTTCTCTCATTTTCAACCCGTTTTCTCGAACCATTGCCATCGCTTACGCCAACCATAAGCAGATTCAGCGATAAGTGAATTCAGCTATAGCAGATTAAGCGCTAGAATCTGTGAGAGCACTCTAACTATAAGTAAGCGCAAGCCGCCCCAAGCTAATGAATCCAGGCATAGACCTCCAGAGAACTGTCGTCCAAGCCCTGATCGAACTCGGACTGCCCGCCGGGGTCGCTAAAACCATCTGGCTCCCGCTACCTATGCTGCTAATGGTGATTGTGGCAACGGTCAGCATCTTCATCTGCGTCTGGCTAGAGCGCAAAATTTCCGCCGCCGCCCAGCAGCGCATCGGCCCCGAATACATTGGCCCTTTAGGGGCAATGCAGGCCGTTGCTGATGGCCTTAAGCTGGTTTTCAAAGCTGATATTACCCCAGCCAAATCAGATCCGTGGCTATTTACAATTGGCCCTGCGATTGTGGTAATTCCAGTTTTCCTGTCTTTTTTAATCGTGCCCTTCGGCCAGAACTTAGTCATTACCGATTTGGGCATTGGTATTTTTCTATGGATCGCGCTATCGAGTATTGCCCCCGTTGGCTTTTTGATGGCAGGCTACTCTTCTAATAACAAGTACTCGCTACTCGGCGGACTGCGGGCTGCGGCTCAATCTATTAGCTACGAGATTCCGCTGGCGCTAGCGGTGCTGGCCGTCGTACTCATGAGCAACGGCCTGAGCACCATTGATATCGTCAACCAGCAGTCTAGCTACGGCATCTTAGGCTGGAACATTTGGCGGCAGCCCGTCGGCTTTGTGATTTTCTGGATTGCGGCTTTGGCCGAATGTGAAAGGCTGCCGTTTGACTTGCCTGAAGCTGAAGAAGAATTGGTTGCAGGCTATCAAACCGAATATACCGGCATGAAATTTGGCCTATTTTACGTCGGCTCTTACGTCAACCTGATGCTGTCGGCGCTGATAGTTTCGGTGCTTTACTTGGGTGGTTGGAACTTTCCCATTCCAATTGCGACTATTACAGGCTTGTTTGGCCTCAGCGAAACCGCCCCTTGGGTACAGATTATCTCTGCATCTCTCGGCATTGTCATGACCATGCTCAAAGCGTATCTGCTGGTCTTTTTGACTATTTTGCTGCGCTGGACAGTGCCTCGCGTTCGCATTGACCAGCTATTAGACTTGGGCTGGAAGTTCTTACTGCCGGTTTCGTTAGTTAATTTGCTAGTCACAGCAGGGCTAAAGCTAGCCTTTCCCTTTGCGTTTGGTGGATAAACGCTAGGGTTTGCTGAAATTTTGAGCATCCCAGTTCAATCGCTACCATCAACGCACTCTTTTTACCCCTAATCCAGAGCTATGTTGAATTTTCTCAAACAAGTTGGCGACTATGCCAAAGAAACCGCTCAAGCGGCCAAGTATATTGGTCAGGGTCTGTCGGTTACCTTCGATCATATGAAGCGCCGCCCAGTTACTGTCCAGTACCCTTACGAAAAGTTGATTCCTTCAGAGCGCTATCGAGGCCGCATTCACTTCGAGTTTGATAAGTGCATTTCTTGCGAAGTCTGCGTTCGGGTCTGCCCGATCAACCTGCCGGTGGTCGATTGGGAATTTAACAGAGAAACTAAGAAAAAAACGCTCAGCCACTACAGTATTGATTTTGGGGTCTGCATTTTTTGCGGTAACTGCGTTGAATATTGCCCTACCAACTGCCTATCAATGACCGAAGAGTACGAGCTGTCTGCTTATGATCGGCACGATCTGAACTACGACAGTGTCGCGCTTGGCCGGTTGCCTTACAAAGTTACCAATGACCCGATGGTGACACCTCTGCGCGAGTTTGCCTATTTGCCCAAAGGGGTGATGGATCCGCATGATTTGCCAGCGGGCGCACAGAGAGCCGGTCGCCTACCGCAAGACATTCTCACTGAGCTAGAAGCGGAAAAAGCGACAGCAGAAGCAGCGATCGCAAAAGACAATACTCCGTAACACTGGTGATTTCTGGGCAACCAGTAGTTCTGTACATCACCCGCAGCAGTTGTAGCAGTTGTAGCAAAATATAGACAACTGAAGGACTGCTACAACCCCAATAAAAAATCAATCAAGAGATCGATAAAAAGAAATCAACCGTGAGGAGAAAAGCATTTTGCTCTTACTACCATTGAGCGCATCGGCAAATGTAGCCTTAGTCGCATCGCTAAATCTAGCAGAAGGCGTACAGCTAGTATCGTTGATCCTTTTGGGACTGATTATGGTCGCGTCTGCTTTGGGCGTGGTTCTACTTTCCAATATTGTCTATTCAGCATTTTTGCTAGGGCTGACTTTCATTAGCATCTCTGGGCTCTACATTTTGCTGAATGCGGGTTTCGTAGCCGCTGCCCAAATTCTGGTGTACGTCGGGGCGGTCAACGTGCTGATTTTGTTCGGCATTATGCTGGTCAATAAGCAAGAAGAATTTAGCGTGATTAAAAATGCTTGGATTGGCAAAGCTGCAACCGCTGCTGTTTGTGCGGGCATTTTTGGGCTGATTAGCACGATGGTGTTGTCTCATCCTTGGGCGATTTCTACGCAAACTGCGGCGGGTGACAACGCGATTGAAATTATTGGTCAGCACTTTTTTAGCGACTATCTATTGCCCTTTGAGCTAGCTTCTGTGCTTTTATTAGTGGCCTTAATTGGCGCAATTGTGCTAGCACGCCGCGAGTTCATTCCCGATGCAGAGGTAGCCCAAGCAACGTCACTGACGCTGCCCGAACGGCCTCGTGAGCTAGTCGCTGCGGGTGCAAGAGACGATAGATGATGGACGATAGATAGATAGCTGTTCTTCACTCATTGGATTTACCCTGGCATTCACTCTTATCGAGTAAAGTTCTACTTAGCGACCTCATCGTTTGTTGTAACCGATATTCTCAGCCGAATATTTACAATCGATATTTTCAACCGACAGTGTTTAAAGAGTGTTCAAAGCCCTAAAGCGTTCAACCCATGCAACTTGAGTATTTCCTTCTGCTAGCCGCTGCTTTGTTTTCCATTGGCATCTATGGCCTCGTCACTAGCCGCAATGTGATTCGGGTGCTGATGTCCATTGAGCTGATGCTCAATGCGGTCAATATTAATTTGATGGCGTTCTCTAACTATTTAGATCCAGCACAAATTAAAGGGCAGGTATTTGCTGTTTTTGTGATTACGATTGCGGCGGCTGAAGCAGCGGTTGGCTTGGCGATTGTGCTTTCAATCTATCGAAACCGCGATACTGTCGATATGGAGCAGTTCAATTTGCTGAAGTGGTAGCGGTTTTGGCAAACGCTCAGGGTCGCTTACAGGGGCTGACGTGGATCTAAAACAAGTGATTATTGTCTACAAGGCGGGAAATCCGCTGAGTAAACGCAGTGCGGATAGCTGCGCTCGGCAGTTAGAGCTATTGGGCAGCAAGGTGATGATGGGGCCGAGCGGCGCTCAAGACAATCCTTATCCGGTCTTTTTAGAATCAGCGGTTGGGAAGATTGATTTGGCGGTCGTGTTGGGTGGCGATGGTACGGCTTTAGCGGCGGCGCGGCAGTTAGCAACCGATGACATTCCCATTTTGGCGGTCAATGTGGGGGGGCATTTAGGCTTTTTAACAGAGTCGTCGGAGGTGATTGGAGATTTTGAGCAGGTGTGGGAGCGGTTGCTGGGTGATCGCTATGCGGTGCAGCAGCGAATGATGCTACAGGCGCGATCGCACCAAGGCGAATCAGGTAACTTTGATCCGATGAGCGATCGCTACTTCGCGCTCAATGAAATGTGCGTCAAGCCCGCCTCACCCAACCGCATGATCACATCTACGCTAGAAGTCGAAATTGATGGTGAAGTCGTCGATCAGTATCAGGGCGACGGACTGCTGATCAGCACGCCCACCGGCTCAACTGGCTACACCGTTTCGGCGAATGGCCCCATTGTGCATCCGGGTATGCAAGCGCTGATTGTCACACCCATTTGCCCCATGAGCCTATCGAGTCGTCCCATTGTGCTGCCACCGGGCAGTACGGTTAGCGTCTGGCCCTTAGGAGATAGCGAAGGCAATACCAAACTCTGGACAGACGGCGTGTTAGGCACCGCGATCTGGCCCGGTCAGCGGGTCGATATCCGCATGGCCAGTCACCTTGCGAAGTTCATCATTTTACGAGAAGACCACTCCTACTACCGCACCTTACGAAACAAGCTGCAATGGGCTGGCGCGCGCGTCAACTATCACAACGATCACCGCAAATAGGTTCGCAGATTCTCCCACAATCCTCCTGCGATTCTATGGCACTCCTGAGTGATCTGAGCCTACTCTATGACCCAAGGCAACCGCAGCTTCATTTGATTGCGTCCGCGTCGCTTTGCTTCATACAGTCCCAAATCAGCCGTATCGGCTAGTAACTGGCTGGCAGTCCAACCTTCGGCACAACCGCTGTCACGCCCAAACGAATGCTCACATAGTTAGAGACACGAGAAGCGCTGTGGCACCTGTTGATACCAGTGAAACATTGTTGCTATTGGTCTGAGCAAGGTAGTTTTGCTCAATCAGTTGAACGCTGTGCCCTTTGTTGGGTAGGCTTTACCGTCTTTGTGCTCAAAGCGCCCGTGACTATCTATGGTCTCTTTATATACCAGGTCAACATCGGGATAATGAGCCTGTTCAGGCAGGGTTTTATCGCCAATTTCTAGATAAATAGCAGGCGCTGTGGAGCGATTGATCAAATGATGCGCATTCTCGACGCCTGCGGCAAAGCCTGCCATTGCGCCGGGGCCAAGCGTTTGCTCACCTTCGTTAGTGACTAGCACCAGCTCACCTTGAACGATGTAAATAAATTCATCTTGAGCGCTGTGCCAATGTCTGAGCGCTGACTGAGCGCCGGGAGTTAGCGTGGTCAAATTGACGCCAAGGTTTTTGAGTCCGGCGGCTTTGCCTACTCGCTGGCGATCGCGTCCACTAACGGCTGCTTTGAACTCATCGGGATAATTGGTGCCGGTTTCGATGGGCACAGAAGAGAGATCGATTCGCATGATGATTGTCTGAAGGGTGGCTAGGTAGCGGGTTGCCAGTCAGGTTCGAGCGGCACTTGCTGAAAAGCTAGGAGCGCTTCGGCTCGTTGAGAAAGGCGAGATAGCGCCGGGTATTGATGACGCTCTATGCTGTCGGCGGCAACAAATTGAGTGAATTGCCAAGCGACACAAACGGTGATGTCGGCTTGGCTAAATTGGTTGCTGATCAGCCATTTTGAGGTGTTTTCAGCGTAGGGTTCGAGCAGATTGTAAGCAGCGATCAGTTGGGTTTGGATGCGATCGCGCCACACCTGATACTGCTTTTCCGCAGGCCGCAAATCTCGCTCATAGACAATCTGCACGGTTTTGTCGCAGGCATTGATCGCAAGTCCAATCAGCCGAATTGCCCTTTGATAATCAGCCATATCTGAAGGCATTAGCGAGCCATCCGTTGCCGCTAGCTTAGCGATATAGCTCAATATTAGAGTCGAATCCATCAACACTTCGCCGTCATCGCACGCCAGCGTCGGCGCTTTAATCAATGGATTGATTTGGCTAAAGTCAGCCATGTTACGAAAGACGGACAAAGCCGAATGCTCGAAGGGAATGCCTAAGTGATGAAGGGTAATGGCCACGCGCCGCACGTAGGGAGAATCGGGCATTCCAATGAGCTGCATGAGCCGTACCGCCATTTTTATATGTAGATCTAGACAATCATAGTTGGGTGCGATCGCACATCAAACAGATAGATGCCCACCATCCAATACATAGATACCAATACATAGATAATCTACATCAGTTTTGAATGACGAATTACCCCTAATTACGATTGCTTACTCAGGCTGCTCAGGAGGCTGAGCGTCAATGGTCTCTAGCACTTCAAGGCACCAGGTGAGCCAAGAGGTTTCGTAGGCAATGCCCCGCTTGAGGGTGAGATACATAAACTGCATTTCAGCGCTGGCTTGCCCTTCAGTGAAGTGAATAGCTTCGATGTTGCGGTAGTTGGCAAGTCTAGCAGTGTGAATTTGCTGGCGGTGCTGAATCTCTTTAGTCAGCAGGTGGCGAGGCATTTTGTGGCCAATGAGCACCTTGACTAGCAGATCTTCGCGGATGGGCGTAGGTTCGGTGAGTTCTGCATACCAGCGAGTGAGTTCTTGCCAGCCTGAATCGGTGATTCGGTACAGCTTTTTGTCCGGCTTACCCGTTTGCGGCAGGGTTTCAAAGCTCACCCAGCCTTGCGCCTTAAGCTTGGTAAGTTCTCTGTATACTTGCTGCTGCGTGGCTTTCCAATAGCAGCTCAGCCCTTCATCAAAGTGCTTGCTGATGTCATAACCGCTGTCGGGATGCTTGGAGAGCAGGGCTAATATGGTGTGCGCTAAGGCCATGAGTGTTATGAGCAGTTTCAAAAATATTTTTAAGTTTGACATATCCAACATGTTGAGTATACTTTGAAGATGTTATATACAACAAGTTGAATATCAACTAATTGAGTATGGCCACGACATCATCTCAGTCGAGTGATCAGAGCAATGAGCTAAATGCGCAGACGGATGAGCAAATAGGTGAGCAGAGGAGCGATTCCCTTGGAAGGCTTTGCCATCGCCCCTCAAAAAGCTGGCCAAAATGGCCGCTACCTAAATGGCTAATAGTACTGCCGTTGGCTTTGCTGCCAGCCGTTTGGCCCGTCGTTTTAATGGCTAAAAGCAGCGGTGAAAAGACTGAAGCTGCTACCGCTCAAGTATTGCCGGTTGAGACAATGCGCTTAAAAGCGGCCACCAGCTATACGGTGACGAGAGAATACACGGGCGAAATTGTGGCCCATCGCACGAGCGAGTTAGGATTTGAGCGGGCCGGAACGGTGGTAGCGTTGCTCGCTGATGATGGCGATGTAGTGGCCGCAGGAGAACCTTTAGCGCGGCTAGATGTGAGAGATTTAGAAGCGCAGCGACAGCAGCTAGAGGCGCAAAAACGACAGGCGATCGCCCAATTACAAGAGCTAGAAACCGGGCCACGCCGAGAAGATCTAGCCGCCGCCGAAGCCGCCGTGAGTGATTTGGCCAATCAGTTAGAGTTGGCGCAATTGCAGGCAAGCAGACGATCTGAGCTGTTTAGCAAAGGGGCTATTTCTCAAGAAGAACTAGATGAAAAACAGTTTGGGGCCAATGCGATCGCTGATCGCCTCCAGCAGGCCCAAAGCCAGTTGGATGAATTGCGCAACGGTACCCGCCAAGAACAGCTCAGTGCCCAATCGGCCCAAGTCGATCAAATCGATGCCCGCATTCGAGCGATTGATATTGCCCTGGATAAAAGCGTTCTACTCGCCCCTTTTGCAGGTAAAGTTTCAGCTCGAACCGTAGATGAGGGCACGGTGGTTGGTAGCGGTCAATCGGTATTCAAGCTAGTAGAAACGGGCCAAACGGTTGAGGCCAGAATTGGTGTGCCAGTCGGAGCTGCGCCAGGGCTGTTTCGCAGGCGGCAGCAGTCTGTGAAGGTAGGTCAGCGAACCTATGCGGCAACCGTCGTCGCCCAACTGCCTGAAGTCGATGAAGCCAGTCAAACTGTGACAATAGTGCTGAACCTAGCAGATCAGCCGGGACTGACCGTGGGGGCTACGGCTCGGTTACTGGCTACCGAACAGCAGGCAGAGCAAGGCTATTGGTTGCCGAGTACGGCGCTGATTGCGGGCGATCGTGGCCTCTGGTCACTGTATGTAGTCACGCCAGAACAGTCCAAAAATAACGCCAACAACTACCGTGTAGCTCGTCGAGATGTGGAAGTGCTGTATACCGAAGGCGAGAGCGCGTTTGTGAGGGGATTGGTGGAAGCGGGCGATCGCATCATCACTAGCGGCACTCACCGAGTCGTCGCTAATCAGCTCGTCACCCCCGAAGGAGAATAGGAAAATGTTTAATCTCTTTTATCGCAACCGACAGCTACTCTTTTTGAGCTTAACACTGGTTGTTGTTTGGGGACTTTCTGCCTTTCTTACCCTGCCCCGATTAGAAGATCCTGAAATTGTTCAGCGAGTATCTACTATTACCACCGTATTTCCGGGTGCAAGCGCTGAGCGGGTCGAGTCATTGATAACCGACAAAATTGAAGAAGAGTTTTCAGATGTTGAGGAAATAGACAATATTGAATCTACTTCTAGCGCCAATATTTCAGTTGTTAACATCGAGCTAAAAGACACCGTAGCAGACGTCGCCCCCGTCTGGGCAAAAATTCGCAGCAAGCTAGAAGACGTATCGCCCGATCTCCCCTCTGGCGCATTAGATCCGCAATATGAAGATGCTGACGTATCGGCTAATGCACTGATTGTAGGACTGACTTGGGATTTGGCAACGCCAGTGAATGCGACCTTGTTGCAGCGCGTCGCCGAAGGCTTGCAAGATGAATTAGAAAAAATTCCAGGCACCGATAAAGTAGAGACTTTTGGCCTATCGGATGAAGAAATTCAGGTCAGCCTTGATCAGGCCGTAGCCGCAAGATTAGGACTAACAGCGCAATCAGTCGCACAGCAAATTCAAGCTAGTGATGCCAAAGTGTCGGCAGGTAAGTTTCAAAGTGAAGCCGATGATTTTTTGCTGGAAGTGAATAGCGCCTTAGACTCTTTGGAGAGAATTCGACAGATTCCAATTCAGCTAGGTGGCGCTGGGCAGGTGAGTCTGCTAGCCGATATCGCAACGGTCACTAAAACGGTGAAAGCGCCCGCAGATGAGCTAGCGCTGATCAGCGGCAAACCAGCAGTGGTGATTTCCGCTCAGGTAGAATCGAGCTTTCGAGTAGATGCTTGGGCCAAAAATGCCCGACAGGTACTAGCTGATTTTGAAGAGACGCTCTCGGATGGCCTGAGCCTGACAGTGGTGCTAGATCAAAGCCAGTATGTCCAGCAGCGCCTCAATGGCGTTATGAGCAATCTACTAACCAGTTCGGCGCTGGTCATCGGCGTTTCACTCTTGATGCTGGGTTGGCGCTCGGCGGTGGCGGTGGGTCTGGCCTTACCTTTAACAACGCTGATGGTGTTTGGCTGTATGAAAAGTCTGGGCATTCCGCTACACCAAATGTCCATAACCGGGCTGATTATCGCCTTGGGGCTGCTAATAGACAATGCCATTGTGGTCGTAGATGAGGTACAGATTCGCTTACGAGAAGGGATGCACCCGTCTATGGCTGTAAGTGAAACAGTCAAGCACCTAATAGTGCCGCTAGTGGCTTCGACGCTGACAACCGTTTTGGCCTTTGTGCCAATTGCCACCTCACCCGGCGGTACCGGCGAATTCATTGGCACCATTGGCACGACGGTGATTTTGGCGCTGTTGAGTTCGTTAGTGCTCTCTTTGACCGTGGTTGCAGCCATTATTGGCCTGATTTATCGCCGATGGCCCAGTCAGTCAAGCTCTGAGGCGGCAAGCTGGTGGGAAGGTGGATTTGCCAATCGTCGGCTAGCGCAGCTTTACACCAGCAGCTTAAACGCTACCTTTCGCCGTCCGATAGTGGGCATTGGGTTAGCGATGATTTTGCCGGTAGTTGGTTTTGTACAGTTTGCCAGTTTGCCGCAGCAGTTCTTCCCGCCAACCAATCGCGATCAGGTACAGATTGAGTTTGAGCTGCCTACTCAAAGTGCGCTGGCATTAACGCGATCGCAAGTTCTCAAGGCTCGAACCCTAATTCAACAACATCCAGCCGTAGCGGATGTGCACTGGTTTTTGGGTAAAAGCGCTCCTGCTTTTTTCTACAATGTGGTAGCCGCGAAAGAGAATGCACCTGACTACGCCCAAGGCATCGTTAAGCTCAGCAGCACAGAAAATATTCGTGAGACAATCACTGCCCTGCAACAACAGCTAGACAAGGCTTTTCCTGAAGCTCAGGTGCTGGTGAGGCAGCTTGAGCAGGGGCCACCGTTTCCGGCTCCGATTGAGCTGCGACTCTATGGGTCTGATATGCCGCAGCTTAGGGCAGTAGGAAATCAACTGCGAGGGGAGTTGGCGCAGTTGGCGGGAGTCATTCACACTCGGGCAGGCTTAAGCGAGGCGCAGCCCAAGCTGGCTTTGGCGGTAGATGAAGTGGCGGCGAGGCGGACGGGATTGAATAATAGCGCTATAGCTTCCCAACTCAACGGCACATTAGACGGTGCCCTCGGCGGCTCACTGCTAGAGAGCACAGAAGATATTCCTGTACGTGTACGAGTTGCAGATGCAGCCAGAGGAAATTTGAGTGCTATAGCCTCCACCGATCTGCTGGCGAACAACAGCGCCACCGCCATTCCACTCTCGGCTGTCGCCGACATCAGCTTAGTCCCTGATATTGCCACCATTGCCCACTACGACGCTCAGCGCATCAACACCGTCCAGGCTTTTCTCGCGGCTGGCACCTTGCCCGATACCGTACTCACCCGTTTTAAGCAGCGACTAGCAGCGGGAGATATTCAGCTACCTGCCGGTTACCGCATTGAGTATGGCGGCGAGGCAGATGCCAGAGGCAGCGCAGTGGGTAACTTGCTCGCTTCGGTCGGCGTACTCATGATTTTGATGGTCGCAACCCTGGTGCTATCCTTTAATTCATTTGCAATAGCGGCCCTACTTGGCATTGTCGCCATCTGCGCAGTCGGCCTTGCTGCCATGTCTCTATGGC
>QBMP01000035.1:3155-6280 GCA_003242115.1 Phormidesmis priestleyi | reverse complement strand
TGTTCAATTCCATCTTTGGCTTCACTGCCATCCTCGGCACGTTAGGACTCATTGGCCTCGCCATTAACGACTCTATTGTCGTGCTAGCTGCCCTCCGAGAAGATCCGCTAGCCCGACTTGGCGATATCAAAGCAACCGTCCAAGTCGTGCTCAAAGCAACTCGGCACGTATTGGCCACCACCGTCACCACGATTAGTGGCTTTGTGCCACTAATGCTCGATACCACGGGGTTTTGGCCACCTTTAGCCATCTCAATCGCAGGCGGACTTGGCGGCGCAACCCTGCTAGCGCTTTATTTTATTCCGGCTGCCTACATTTTGAGCTTTAGGCGCAGCGCCAAGTCTGTTTAGAATGGCTGAGAATGGCCGGATTTGCGCTGCGAGTACAACCCAAAATCGGCTGCCTTTAAGTCCCGCTGGTCGTTGTCATCGTCAGCGCTGTCGCTAAGCGAGTAAAGTGGATGGTAACGCTTTTTGACCTTTTGGCGATCTGTAGCTCATGTCTGATTATTTAGAACGCATTTTGAAAGCTCGCGTTTATGACGTCGCGCAAGAAACGCCTCTAGATCGGGCACCTCGGCTATCAGAACGACTTGATAACGAAGTGCTGCTAAAGCGCGAAGATATGCAGTCGGTTTTTTCGTTTAAGCTGCGCGGAGCCTATAACAAGATGGTTCAGCTTTCGCCTGAGCTATTGAAATGCGGTGTGATTGCGGCCTCTGCTGGCAACCATGCCCAAGGCGTCGCGCTAGCTGCACAGAAGTTAGGGACAACGGCAATGATTGTGATGCCGGTGACGACGCCTCAAGTCAAGGTAGATGCCGTGAAGGCAAGGGGCGGCGAAGTCATTTTGCAGGGTGATAGTTACGATGACGCTTGTCTCTATGCGCGTCGGCTAGAGGCGGAAAAAGGGCTGACGTTTATTCATCCATTTGATGATCCTGATGTGATTGCCGGTCAGGGTACGATTGGGATGGAAATTTTGCGGCAGTATCAGCAGCCGATTCACGCTGTTTTTGTGGCGATTGGCGGCGGTGGACTGATTTCGGGCATAGCGGCTTACATTAAGCGGCTGCGGCCTGAGATTAAAATCATTGGCGTAGAGCCAGTTGATTCGGATGCGATGAGTCAGTCTTTGCGGGCGGGCGATCGCGTCACGCTCAAGCAGGTCGGCTTATTTGCCGATGGCGTAGCCGTCAGACAGGTGGGCAAAGAAACGTTTCGCCTATGTCAGCAGTATGTCGATGAAATAATTTTAGTGAGCACTGATGACACCTGCGCTGCGATTAAGGATGTTTTTGAAGACACCCGCTCGATTGTAGAACCGGCCGGGGCGTTGGCGATCGCTGGCGCAAAAGCCTATGTAGAGCGAGAAGGCATTAAAGGAGAAACTTTAATTGCTATTGCCTGCGGAGCCAACATGAATTTTGATCGGCTGCGCTTTGTGGCCGAACGCGCGGAATTAGGCGAACATCGAGAAGCCGTATTTGCCGTGACCATTCCCGAGAAGCCAGGAAGCCTGGGCAAGTTTTGCGATTGCTTAGGCGATCACAGCATCAGCGAATTTAACTACCGAATTGCCGATGAAGCCAAAGCACATATTTTTGTCGGTATCAAAGTAAGCGGCAGAGCCGATGCACATGAGATTGCGCAAAACTTTGAAACCTGCGGCTTTAAAACGCTCGACTTGACTGATGATGAACTCGCTAAAATGCACCTGCGGCATATGGTTGGCGGCAAGTCGGCGTTAGCAAATAACGAACTGCTCTATCGATTTGAATTTCCGGAGCGGCCCGGAGCCCTGACTAACTTTGTCTCGGCGATGAGCCCTAACTGGAATATCAGCTTATTTCACTACCGCAATCATGGCGCTGACTACGGCAGAATTGCGGTGGGAATGCAGGTACCGCCAGCAGAAATGAGTCAATGGGAGGCTTTTTTAGAAACGCTGGGCTATCGCTATTGGAATGAGAGCAACAACCCAGCCTATAAGCTCTTTTTGTAAAGCTACTTTACTTGAATGAAGGCTTGAGAAATACTGATACCTGGCCCAGCTTTTAGAGCAGAATATGAACCTCGGTAGCATAGACTTTACCTTCCATATATTTGATGGAAGCAACAACTTGAGTACCGCGATCTAAACGCTCAAAGATGTCAGCGTTGATATACTTTTCATGAAACAAGATATCTTTGGAGCCATCATCGGGCGCAATATAGCCGTGAAAATTACCTTCTTTGAGGGTAAACAGTAGTTTAACAACACCATTTTTCACTAAAGCTGCATCTGACTCAGACGTTTGATTATTATCTGAAGTTTGATCATGCTCAATCTGGTCACGTTCAATCTGGGCTGATTCAGGTGATCCGGGCAAGCTCGACGGATAGGGAAGTTCAGCTACTTTATCGAGAGTCGAAGGCGCAGAAGTCGAAGGTTCAGACACGGTTTCTGTAGGGCTATGTGTGGAGCTTTCTACAGCAGCAGGCGAGTCTTTAGCCTCTGGGTCTTCCATTACATCTGCAACAACAGATAATTCTTCGATATTAAGAGAGATTTGTAGAGCGGAATCTGCTGGTTGAAGCTCAGGCTCTAGCGCAGCTTCTTCAAGTTGGCTAGGCTGGCTTTCGATAATATCAAAACTGAAGAGAACAGCTTGCTCAATAGGTAACTCAGAAGAAGGTAACTCAGAAGAAGGTGACTCAGAAGATATTAGCGCAACAGGCTCGGCTTCCGGCTGAGACTCTAGCTCAGATTTAATAGGTTGAGCCTCGGCTACATCTGTCTTATCGGTTTCAGCCGATACCTCGGCAGAGGGCTCATCAGATAGAGCAATAGCAGGCTCGGAGGTTTCTGCCGCAGTGGGCGATGTTAGCAGATTAGAGGCCGTAGGTTCAGCGATTGAGTCTTGAAATAGCGGATTGGGCTCAACGGCTGGCAGCAAATCGTGAATGCTGGGGAGATAATCGTTTAGTAGCGGATCGGGTTCGGATAGTGGCGATTGATTTTCAGATAGCGATCGCTCGGCACTTTGCTCAGCACTTTGGATTGAAGAAGTGGACAGTAGCGCTGATACTTCTGCTGGGAAACTAGGTGCTGCGGGCTCATCTATCGGCAGCGCCGCCGCATCT
>QBMP01000035.1:0-3145 GCA_003242115.1 Phormidesmis priestleyi | reverse complement strand
GCTTGGGGCGTGGCGATCGCATCATTTTTAGCCGTTTCGGCGTTTTGAGCAGCGATCGCATCGGCTGCCCGCTGAGCCAAATTATGGGTCGCTGGCGGCGTTTGAGATGATTTGGATGACCGCGAACTACCTCGCTGCCCACCCAATACACCTAATACTTTTTGTACCCGATGCAGTAGCCAATTCATAAACCGTTTCAGCATTGCGGCTGGCTCCCCATAGAGTCTGTTTGCGCCAACTTGCGCCAAGTAGTATCTGAGCTTTTCTATATTAACAGTGGTTAGGGTAAGCAATCGCACCAGATACTTAACAAGCCCGATACTTAACAAGCCCGATGAAATAGTTGATGAAGTATTTCATCGGGCTTGCCTCTAAGCCATTAAATTTTTCGTCATTTTTACTCAGCCAAAGGCCAAGGCAGTACGAAATAGTCATCGCGATCACCAAAACTCGCCAAAACAGCTATATTCGCTGTTTTCAAGCAACAGAAAAATCTGCACTAAGGCTACTTTTTAGAAGGCTTCACAACTTGCCAAATAATAAATGCTGTAAAAGCGAGATAACCAACGGTGAACACCCAGTTTTGCCAACTATCTGAACCTTCCATAATAATAAGCGAGGCAGGATGGGTCGGCACCCAAGTTCCACAGTGCTGGAACTTACTAGAGCACTGTGCTAAATCCATTAGCAAACGCGACTACCAAACCCGCCAAGCCTCCCAATCCAGATTAAAGATAGACGTATCTGGAAATGCAGTCGGATTGCCCTCCGCATTGAGCTGACGCTGCAACTGTTCTAGCATGGGCTCACGAGAGGGCAGATTATCGACCAGTTCGTAAGGCAACACACCGTTTTGCAACGAAAAATCAATGGTCTTTCCGGCCGCTACGCCGACTGACCACTCAAAAGAATGCACTCGATAAGCGGCAGCGGCAATATTACTGGTCGCAATCGTTTTACCCGCAATCAGCAAGTTATCAATCTTTTGCGGAATCATCGCTCGCAGGGGAATTTGACCCGGATACGCCTGACCGTGGGCTTTGCGGATATTAGCGTACTCGGTGTTACCGGGCGCTTCTGGTGGCGAAAGGGTGAGGCAAGGATGAAAGTCGATAGCGTATTGAGCAATGCCGACCGCATCCGGATAAATCGTGGAGCGGGTGCGGCGCATGATATCCGCAGCAGGCACCTGATCCTCAATCACGGCGGCGGTGTTGAGGCCAGCTAAGGCTTGCCAGAGCTTGAGGTAGCGATCTGGGCCCAGTGACGTTTGATAGTATTCATCCCGATAGTCAGCGCGGGAAATATCGATTTCATTGACCATGAACCCTTGAGGGTGCCCGTAAGCAGGGCGCGCAATGATGCGGCGCGCTTCGCGGATGTAAGGATGTTTGGAGAGGCCGTGAGCAGTACCCATCGGTGCATCGAACCCAAACACGAAGCGGTGGTTAGGATTGGGCGTTTTGACATTGGGGCCGAGCTGAGAATCGGTATCGCCTGCTACTAGCCAATGGTAGTAGCTATAAGCATTTTCTTCGCCCTTAGCCAATGTTTCAACTCTGAGGCCACCTAACCAGCCACCGGGGGCAAGTTGTCCGGTAGCTGCAAGCTGATCGGCAGTGAGAATGAGGTTGTCGGCAGCGGTGCCGGGGCGATAGTCGTTGCCCCAAGTCCAGTTCTGCATGGAGATGTCGCCGGGGGCCACTTTAGAGACCCCAAACTGACTACCTTCAAGGCGCGGGCCAGGCGCAGCAATTCGACGATAGGTGAACACGTAGTCAAAATAATCTTTGCTGTCGCGCGATCGCTCGTAGCTAAAGTAGGGCGCATACTGCGCATAGTAAGCAGGTTCTGGCTGCGGCTGCGGGGTGGCAGTACGCTCCATGCCAAAGGTGTAGGTAAAGCCCTGGGTGCAGTACTGATCGCCGGTTTCGGTAGGGGAAGACGGGTTTAGCGGCGATCGCGCATCCAACCCCAGTCGATAAGGCACCCCTGATAGCGCAATCACCTCGCCTGTTTCAGTCGCTTCTACCACATACCAATTCGCAGGGCCAGCCTGCTTAGGCGTAGCGGGCGGCGTGAACTGAATAACTTTTTTGGTAAAGCGTTCAGAATCTTCGTAGCGGTAGCTGTCAGTTAGCGTCGCCGATAGGGTTTCACTATTGAGCGGCGGCGCGTTAGCAGCGGGTGTGTGCTGAATGGCGATCGCGCTATCAATCATCCGCCCATCCGCACTGAGCGCAATCTCTTTAATCGCAGTGGAAGGAAACCACTTAAGCTGACCACCACCGCGCTGCGCCGCATCATTCAGCATTTGGCTCAAAATCGTATTCGCATCTCGCGGCAAAAAGCAAGACACACTCACCCAGCAGCCCCCAGGATTCTGCTCTCCATAAAAATCTTTAATGCGACTGCGCAACTCCTTATAGCCCGCCGCATAAAACAACAGCTCACGCTGACGCTTGGCTTCATCCAAAGCCGAGGTGCCCTGCGAAGAAATTTGCCCGCCAACCCAATCAGTCAGCTCAGTCATACAGACCGTCCGCCCCGCCAATAGGCTTTCATAAGCGGTAGAAGTACCCGACAATCCGCCGCCGACAATCAGCAGCTCACACTCTACGGTTTCATCGGGGGTAGCGGTCGTTTCAATAGCAGTGGTTTGAGCATTAGCCGACTGAGTACGCCCAAGCGGTAAGGAAACAACCGCCAGCAAAAGACCAAAAGCACCAGCGGAGCAGCGACGAATTAGGGAAGTAGGCATAGCAGTTCAAAATATCAGCTTAAATTTGATCAAAAAAAGAATACGAAGCGCGATGATTGCCCTCAACGCTACTCACTTACGCCTGCCCTTGGCAAGCCCTTAGGTGCAGGTTAGCAAAGTCGAAGTAGCCAGCGGTAAACCCTGTGAGGTGTACGATAAGTTGATCAGGATACTTTATACACTGTATGCCTCAGCGCCTTTTATATATCAGCAACGGTCACGGCGAAGACGATAATTCTTCTCACGTCATTCGCTCACTCAAAGCGATTCGCCCTGATCTAGAGATCTTTGCGCTGCCGATTGTCGGGGAAGGCAACGCCTACCGCAAGCTAGGCATCCCAATTGTGGGGCCGACCTATGTGCTGCCGTCGGGCGGCTTTACCT
>QBMP01000359.1:3772-4073 GCA_003242115.1 Phormidesmis priestleyi | reverse complement strand
ATAGATAGGTTAGATATTTGTGCCAGCCGCCAAATGCTTTGCCACTCAGACTCTGAGGCTTGAAACAGAACGTTTTGGGTGGGCCTAGAAATGGCTTCTTCATTGATCAACGGCGGACTACCCGCTTGCTCACGCAGGCTCTGCCCTTGGCCTATAGCGGTGTCTAAAGCGCGATCAGCAGCGGCAGTGAGGTCTTGATCTATTTTGAGTACCTGTACGGCGCTGTCACGCACGTTGTTGCGCAGGTTTTCAGTTTCCTGTTTGTTTTCAAAAATCGCCGTCTCAGGGGCATAAAAAGTCT
>QBMP01000359.1:3276-3762 GCA_003242115.1 Phormidesmis priestleyi | reverse complement strand
AGTCTGCGGCGCGATCGCTTTGACATCGAGCCCAGGCTGATTGTAAAAGCGCTGCCCTAAGCAAGCCGTGAGCAGCAGCAGCGATAAGAGCATCACTAGCCAAACCCGCTTAGCCACGCCTAACGACAATAAAGCCTGTCCGGTAGAGCGCTTCAGGCCAACCTTTGCCTGGAACGGATGGAGGCCACCGGGGCTTTGCGGCTTTCGATGGGAGTTAGCTAGCGGCAGGACTTGGGATACGCTCTCAATCCAAAAGAAGCGCTGCGCTCTATTGCTCGCACCGCTCAATGCTTTGCCAAATAGCGGGCTACAGCTACGGTTAAGCCGCCTTTTGAGATAGTGCCCAGGATGCTTTAACCGTAGAAACGACTTTGCCCACAGCTGATGCACTCGGCTGACAACTCGACGAGGCAATCGACTAGCTAAATAACTGGCAAAACGACGGAGAACGCGCATGAGCCCGACCGGGTAAATTGCCTAACTGCC
>QBMP01000359.1:1847-3266 GCA_003242115.1 Phormidesmis priestleyi | reverse complement strand
CTAACTGCCCACTTGCAGCCGAGCCACAAGCGGCAGGGGGCGAAGAGCACCGGAAGTCGAGTGAAAGTTGATCATTTCGCTATTATAGTATGCAGATTTCTCACGCGATCAGTTGCTGAATTGCTGTCAGCAGCAGGTAAAATTCCGGCCCATTGGTCAACCAAGCGATTGGCTGCAGCCAGCAAAGTGGCTCTACCTGGGAGCTGATGACGAAACTCAAAATGCTCCAAATGCTCCGAATGTAGGGGCGCTGAGCGTAGCTGACACAGTACGGGTAGGGCCGCCTGCCCCTGTAAAGCCCCGGACATCAGGGGGGCAACTAGGGCAGTGCGATCGCCCCAGTAAGCCAATTGCCGCGCCGTCAGGCTATAGCTCTGCGGCTGACTCAACGCCGCCGCCAATGCCTGTACCCAGATCTGATCGGCTGCTGCCAGCGGACTCGCCTCAGCAAAAGTGAATGCCTGATTTGTGAATGCCTGATTGAGATGCGTGAGCAGAGTCTGGTAGGAGAGCGTTTGGCCGGAGATCAAATTGTATGCTTGAGCGCGCTCAGCCAGAAGGCTCAGGTGGTTTTGCCAAAACTGCCACCGCTGACCTTGACCAACGCAGCCGAGGTCTGTACTGTTGCCCTCACACCTAAGCGCAATCTGCAATAGGTCACCGAGTAGCAACGATTGAGAAATAGCGATTGAATTGATTTTAGCGTCGGCTTTAGTCAGTGAGTCTAAGCTCGATAGATGCATATACACCCATTGCAGCCGCTGCTGCCAGCTATCGTGATAGCGCAACAGTACAGGTAAGCTGAATAGCCAGTAAGGTAAGGCTTTAGGCCAAGGCCGAGTGTGGAAAGTGCTAGGGCTCGCAGTGAAATGGTTGACTTGAGCTAAGCTAAGCGCGGCGACTGCGGCCATATCTGCGGCCATATCCGGCGCTAGTGGCAAATTGACTGGCCGATTGGCTGGCCGATCGCCGCTGATGTTCAGCGTTCTGATGGCAGTAGGTGCTAGCCAGAGTCCTAGCAATGCGCCTTGGCAGCGATCGCGCCTCAATGATTCCATAAAGCACTAGAGTATTTGGCACTGGAAATTATATCTGTTTATATTGATATGGCTCAAAGCTTACTATGCACAAGGCTGAGGATACTTTCAATGAGGAGATCGCGCAGACATCAAGTAACAAACCACATGCTACTGCCAAACATAGCCACCACAACCGCCTTACTTTCTTCACTACTTTTATTAATAGGTGGACAGTTAGGTAGAAACTACCCTGTTCTGGCAGCTCAACGGCTGGTCTTTGAACCGGCTAATGCGTCCACTAACTTACTCGCCCAAGCAGCTCACTCCACGCTAGCGCCCGGCAGCACAGGCACAGATGTCAGTCGATTGCAGGCGACGCTGAAACTACTAGACTTTTACC
>QBMP01000359.1:0-1837 GCA_003242115.1 Phormidesmis priestleyi | reverse complement strand
CTATAGCCCAGCCACGCAAGCTGCCTTAGCTAGCTTTCAAACCGCCGCTGGAATTGAGGCCGATGGTATCACTGGCCCCACCACTTGGCAGAAGCTGCTGCCTGCGCCTGATGAAGTGGCTACCATCCCAGCTAGCGAAGCGCCAACTGCGGCGGCAACTGCGCCATCGGCCGAACCCACGAGCCCTGAGCAACCTAGTGGCCCACCGATTTTAAGGCTTGGGGCTGAGGGCTCAGCCGTCTCTCAGCTTCAGCGAGAGCTGCAAACTCTCGGCTACTACGACGGCTCGATTGACGGAGGCTTCGGCGAACTCACAGAAGCGGCTGTCATTGCCTTTCAAACCAAACTTCAGCTCACCGTAGACGGTGTTGTGGGCCCCTCTACTTGGGATACGCTGTCTAGCGAATTAGCAAAGCGATAGAGACCTAAAATCTAGTCTTTTTGCAGCAGCGCCGAGAAATCAAGATTTTCTGAGGCCAGCACCATCACTGTCGGCGGCAGGTTGGCAATGCGCGATTGCAGAGCGTGATAGTACTCAACCAAATCGCCCTCAGGCACCGCCAAGCCTAAAAACACTAGATCGGTGGAAGCTGAAGATTTTTGCAAAATGTCATCGAAAGATCTGCCTTCAGCCAGGATAATTTCTGATTTGGCTCCAATGCGCAGGCTTTGGGTGAGGTTTTCTAAGTTAGCTTTGGCCGATTGGGCAGCGGCTTCATTCGGCACCACCAGCTTCAGCCGAATTTCTGCTGAGCGCCACAGCCAGCTAGTGCGCAGCAAATAAGCCAAAATCAGCATCAGGCCGCCATTGGACTGCAAGCCACCCCACCAAACATCGATTTGCCGCTTCTGATCGCGGCCAAACATCGGTGGGGCCAAAGAGGCTATTTCATCGTCGGCATTTTTTTCGCCCCGAAAAATTATCACATTGCGCTGTGCGCCGTGACAGATTTGAATGGTGTTGCAATAGCGCTTAATGCTGTCGGCATCGGGGTTTTCAGTATCGCCCAAGAGTACGGTATTGGGCACTAATGGCCCCATGCCATAGGCTTCGACGAGCTTTTGCGCACCCGTAAACGGATCGTCAGCCGTAATAATTTTGGCGAATGCCTGAACGCCTTTGCGCTCTAAAAAGTCGCGCAGAGTGAGTTCGGCTTTTTCTTGCTGCGCGATGCTGCGAGAGCCGCTAGGCAAAATGCTAGCAACCGTAATCAAACCGCGATTATGGGTAAAGGCGCGGGCGATTTCGATCAAATACCAGCGCTTAGTAGGCGTGCCAGAAAGCACCAGCAAATGAGGCCGCCAGTTTTTGGGATCGGCGTTGTCGTCAATGTTGAGCAGGGCGGTGCGGACAATCGTCATCCAAATGCCCTGGCGGACATCGCCCCAAGTGCTTTCTAGCTGCCGCCGCTCTAGCCAAAAGTAAATCAGGCCGACAATCACTAAGGCGACAATGGTGGCGACGGGATTGATCAAAAACATGACGGCGATGCAGCCCAGCGCCCCTAGCAGCGACAGCGACCAGTGCACTTTAAATGTGGGGCGAAAAGACGGGCTTTGGACAAAGCCTTCGACGGCGGCAGCGACGTTGAGCACTAGGTAAGTGGTGAGAAAAAACATAGAGAGAATGGGCGCGATCGCATCCAAACTTCCTAACGTCACCACCGCTAGCACAATTCCTAAGGTAAACAGCGTACCGAGCCTGGGATCGTCGGTGGGGCCGTTGCCTTTACCGAGCCAGCGCAAAGGGCTAGGCAGAATATTGTCGCGACCCCCAGCCTCCAAAATGCGAGGCGCTCCCAAAATGCTGCCAATAGCGCTCGAAAGTGTGGCTCCC
>QBMP01000358.1 GCA_003242115.1 Phormidesmis priestleyi | reverse complement strand
GGCTGAAAAACTGCTGAGCGGTGGGTCGTTCAGTCGGGGCGGAAAAGGCAGCCATGCTCAGGGTTGTTCCAGCCAAGGCGCTGACCAGCCCACAGACGATGCCACTGCGGAGAATTTTTTGAGGCAGATTCCTTTTGCCTATATTTCGATATATATAAGGAGGGCTTTGTCGGTGGTGGGCAGACCGCTTAGTCGCAGCGGCGCTGTGGGCGCGAAGAACCAGAACCATTAGAGATGACTCAATGAAAGGGCAAGATTCTGTAAAGAGGCGATGAACCTTTTGTCTTTCTTTGAATGCCCGCAGAGGGGGTAGAGATATCAAGTAAAGCTGCTAAGCCGGGTGAAATTGCCGGGAGTCCAGTAGTTTTGACTAGAGCAGGTGAGGAAAGGGGTTAGGAAGATGGGAGCTTTTAAGCGAGGTTTCGGGTTTGGGCCTGTAGGGTTGTGATAGTATGGAAAATCTGTGAACAGTACTTTTTGTCTAATAATTTTCTAAGCGTATGGCTCTGCTTCAAGAACGAAAACAGGAGATCATCAGTGAGCATCAGGTGCATGACACTGACACTGGATCGGTTGATGTACAGGTCGCGATGCTGACCGATCGGATCAATACCCTCAGTCAGCACCTGCAAAAAAATAAGAAGGATTATTCTTCACGCCGTGGGCTGATGAAAATGATTGGTCAGCGCAAGCGGCTGCTAACTTACTTGACAAAGCAAGATGTTGAGCGCTACAAAACCTTGATTAAAAAGCTAGGCATTCGCCGCTAAAAATAGCCGAATTTTGTTTAGGGTTCATCTGGGTAGGGGTTATCTGAATAGGATGCTGGTGCTTTGAGTTGATAGGTGGGTTTGACAATGGCTGCTAAGTCAGAACAAGACGCAAATAAGGCCCGTTCAGGCTTGCCATTTGATCCTAAGGGCAAAAAGCCGAGTAAGGGTAAGCTTGAGGGCGGTAATAGCTCTCAAGCAGTGGATTCAACAGCGTCGAAATCGAGTAAAAAAGCGAAGCAGCCTGGGTCTGATGTTTCGGCTCGGGCTCAGGCTAAAGCGGATGAAATTTTGTCGGGCAATAGCGCCAAACCTAAAAAGCAAACTGCCCAAAAGAAAGCCAAAGATCAGCGAAATCGCGCAAATAACAGCGGTGCTATTCCCAAAGAAGTCAGCGATCGCATGTTGCGGCGCATGGCCGTCCTCTCAAGTAGCCCCGTATTCCTTGGCGTCGGTATTTTTTTCTTAGCCTATTACCTCAAAAGCCGCGAAATCGTAGAGTTTCCCCCGGTAGCGGTGCTGCTAGTGACGATGGGATGCTTTGGCTTGGGCGTACTTGGTCTGACATATGGGGTGCTATCGGCCTCTTGGGACGCTGAGCCGGGTAGCTTAATCGGCCTCAGTGAGTTTAAGCTGAATTTTGGTCGCGTGATGGATGCTCGTAAGACGTCTAAAACCTAGCTAACGGCTTCTGCTAGTCGCTGATTTTGCGCCATCAAATACAGCTCGGCCCATTGACCGGTGATCTGCTTCTCGCTCAGGTTCATTGATTGGGCGACTTCTTTGACGGTGCGGCCCAATTTTAAGGCAGTGAGAATGGCCTGCTGATCGTCCGAAAGGCGACGCCAGTAGCTGTCCCACTCGGTTTGCGTCAGACCTAGACTGTGATGCTTTAAAGACGTTTTGAGCCAAGTAAATACTAGGTCGGGCTGCTCTTTAAGCGTGAAGATGCGAATGGCGTGATAGCTGACTTTTTCGCGTAGGCGGTAGGCTTCACGGATGTTTAGGCCAAGCTGCTGAGAGATGCTGTCTTGAGCGTAGCCTTGCAGGTGTAGCTCTAGCCACTGCACCGCCGTAGCGCCGAGTTTTTCGTGGAGATAGTCGGCAAACTGCTGTTTTACGGCTTGGCGGGCGACTTGCTGATCTTCAAATTCTTTTTGCACTTCATAGCGATCTAGCGCCTCAAAATCTAGCAGGCTAATGGTGCCGTTGGCTTCATCGGTGCCGATTTCTTCAGAAATGAGCTGAATCAGTTCGCTGCTGGGCACTTGGGTCATGCCGCCGCGCTGCGATCGCCGCAAATAATTTACAAAGCGATACACCAGCAGCGGCTGATTGCGAATTGGCCGCAGGCAGTATTCTTCAATCGTAGCCAGGGTTAGCAAATTGCGCAGGATAGCGCGAGTCGTGCACTGCGCTATCCAGGCCGTTTGCGCCTGCATGTGGCGATCGCTTTGCAGCATTTCTTGAATCACCTCTTGCAGCACATCTTTGACGGCTCTTTGGCGATCGCGACTGAGCGCAATCCAGGTGCGAATTTTACTGCGAATCAAAAACAGTCCGCCCAGCTTTTGCAATAGCCTTTTATAAGCCCGCTCCGGTGAAAGCCCCCAGTAATGAGAGAGCAAAATTCGGTAGCGATAGTCCATTGCCTTTTGCGCCAGCTGCATCGCCTGATCGTCCATGATTTCAAAGCGCTGCAAGTCGCCGATTAACCATTGAGCAACAGCCTCATGAGTGGCCATACCCTGATCTGGTAAATCGCTTTGCAGCTGCTGAATCCACCTCGGCATCAGTTGCTCAGCCGTGAGCGCATCGCTGGCGGCCTCACCGCCAATCGAAGGGGCTTGTTTAGTGACTGTTTTTGGTGAGGACTGGGCTGAGGAATTGCCTTGGGAATTACTGGAAGAACCGCTGTGGGAATGCGCTGAGGAGTCGATCATAATCGCTGCAAATTGAGCGCCAAGATAATAATGCCTCACTCTAACTCATTGAACTGATTGAAACGCTAATCCTGATTGGGTTCGTATTTTGACTTCATATCTACTTCACAAATACGTCCCTAACCTTATTATTCAGAACATTATCCAGAACAAAATTCAGGAAATATTACGCACATGCGCGTAGAAAAATGGGGCACTTACTATAATTTTTCGAGTCTTTGCATAGGCGAAAGCACCGACTGTCAAGCGCCCAGCTTAGTTAAGCCAACGAGCCACGTCTTTAGCGTGATAGGTCAAGATCAAATCTGCACCGGCTCGCTTAAAGCCCATCATGGTTTCCATCACGACTTTTTCTTCATCGATCCAGTCATTGAGAGCGGCGGCTTTGACCATTGAGTATTCGCCGGAGACGTTGTAAGCCGCAACCGGAAGGTTGGTCGCCTGCTTGACTCGCCAGATAATATCCATGTAGGCCAAGGCTGGTTTTACCATCAGCATGTCTGCGCCTTCCGCGATATCAAGCGCAATTTCTTTGAGGGCTTCGGTGCCATTGGCCGGGTCCATTTGGTAGGTGCGGCGATCGCCAAACTGAGGCGCAGAATCAGCCGCATCGCGAAAAGGGCCGTAATAGGCAGATGAGTACTTCGCTGCATAAGACAAAATCGGCAAATCCGCAAAGCCGCCTTCATCTAACCCGGCTCGAATTGCGGTGACAAAGCCATCCATCATCCCCGAAGGTGCAATGATATCGGCCCCAGCATTGGCCTGAGAAACGGCGGTCTTTTTCAGCAGCGTCAGCGTGGGATCGTTGAGCACGCGCCCGCTGAGATCGCCCACTTCCAGATAGCCGCAGTGACCGTGATCGGTGTACTCACACAGGCAGGTATCGACAATCACCATCAGCTCAGGCACGGCTTTTTTAATCGCTTCGGTGGCTTTTTGCACAATGCCATGATCGTGCCATGCGCCAGTGGCTTCCGTGTCTTTTTCAGCCGGAATGCCAAACAAAATCACCGCCGGAATGCCCAGGCCATAAACCTCTTTAGCTTCTTCAACAATTTTATCGACTGAGAGCTGATACACCCCCGGCATGGACTTGACTTCTTGAGAAAAAGCCGATCCCGGCACGGCAAACAGCGGATAGACCAAATCGTTAACCGTGACGATATTTTCTCGCACCATGCGGCGGAGATTTTCGTGCGATCTCAAACGACGGGGGCGATGGGTGGGAAACATAAGGGCTTTTTGAGAGGGTATAGATGATTTAGTGTAAAGCTTGGGCTGAGACGAATTAGGCCAAATTGCGCAAAAGTTACGTTCTGTAAAAAAACAGATGGCTAACATCTGATTGGCGGCTGATTTTAATTTGACGGCGGCTGGGTGGTATTGGCCTAAAC
>QBMP01000357.1 GCA_003242115.1 Phormidesmis priestleyi | reverse complement strand
TACATCACATCTACTCTCATTCTCCCACAAGGTTTTGACTCATCCCAACACTAGAGGTAGGGGCCTTGCACGGCAGTTCCTGAAGAGCCCTTTAAGTCTCTAAACATTTCTTCAATCGAGAACCTTTTTTGGTAGGCCAAGATAGCCGCATCCAGGCTGTCGAGGTTAGTCAGGATAAACCAGGGCTCTTCGGGGGCAAAGCCGTCATAGCGGCGCTTCCACTTGCCTGCGACCTGCACCGGGCCAAAGCCTTTGCTCTCAACCACGGTGATTTGATTGAAGAAACAATGAGTTCCCGGCGATCGCCCTAGCTGACTGAGCGCTATCCAAGTTTCACCATCAGGCTGAATATGGGTCGATTTCTTTTGACGCAGACAGAAGTAAGCGGCTTGCTCGCCTAGCCAGCGCGCTAAGTCCACTGAGCAAAACTCTCGGTCGCCTAGGACTACCACCTTGTAGCCTAACAAAGCATGAAGGGCCTTTCCCAAAACTTTCTTTTGCGCCTTCAGGTCGCTGTTGCCCAGTGTTTCTAGCCGCTGCCAGTAAATTAGAATGCCGCGCTTGCGCCAGACAAGACTGACCATCAACAGATTAATATGGCCCCAGGTGGTGCGGTCAATCGCAATATAGACGGTGCTGCTGGCGCTCACATTTTGGTGGCTGATGAAACAAGCAAACATGCCTAGCCACAAGCGGTTCACATCCATCGCACCGAGTGTAAGGAACCGTTGAACTTTTCTCGGCGGCTTTCAAATAGAATCGGCAGAGGCAGTGCTTCGGCAATCGCTTCTAGGCGCACGTCGCGGATCGTATGCAGCACGCTGACTAACAGCGATAGCAATCACGATTGACGGGCGCTGAGCTGCTGCTCTAGGTAGCTTTGGTAGATCGACGGTATCATAGGTATTGATAGGTTAAGTTCGCAAAACTAGCCTATCTTTTTTTGTCTATGGCGTGCCAACTCCTTAAAATGCAGACATTTCAGGCGTTGTGTCACCCCCTCAGCTATAAACCATAACGCTTGGCTCATGAATCCTTCTTTTCTCACCGCCATTTTCCTCCCCCTATCCCTATTGATTATCATGCTGGGCATGGGTCTAAGTCTTACCCTAAACGACTTCAAACGAATTTTAGTCGAGCCTAAAGCAGTCATCGTCGGCTTAGCTGCGCAGATGCTATTACTCCCAGCCGTCGGATTCGCACTAGCTAGTGTTTTTCCACTCACCCCTGAGCTAGCGGTTGGCGTCATGATTTTAGTTGCTTGTCCGGGTGGCCCTACTTCCAACCTGCTGACCTATCTCGCCAAAGGAAACGTTGCGCTGTCAGTCACGCTCACCGCCGTCAGCAGCGTTATCACAGTATTTACGATTCCCCTGATTGTAAATCTGGCCATGCAACAGTTCATTGGAGAAGGCGTTGCCTTGCAATTGCCCTTTCTCAAAACAGTTTTTCAAATTACCATCGTTACCCTTGTTCCTATCGCGGTTGGCATGACGATACATAAATATCTTCCTACCTTTGCAGCCAAAATCGAAAAATGGGTAAAGTGGCTCTCATTATTCTTTTTAACACTCGTTGTATTAGGCATATTGCTGGCGGAGCGTGCCAACCTAGCTGCCTATATTCTGCAAGTTGGCTGGATAACTCTCATCTTGAACATCACCACCATGGTGCTTGGATACTTATTTGCTAAGCTCTCCAACCTCAATCACCAAGACGCTACCGCAATCACCTGTGAAGTCGGCATTCAAAACGGTACCCTGGCGATCGCCGTTGCCAGCGCTCCCACCCTATTAAATAATCCTACACTGTCTATCCCGGCTGGAATATACAGTATCTTGATGTTTGCCACAGGCGCAGCCTGGGCATGGTGGGCCAAACAGCAGTAAGTAAAACAGTCGCTGCCCAAAAGCTTGCTCAACCGTCTCCAATCGCATCAATGGGCTGTCTTGACCTTTATGCATAACTTTCAGGTGTCCTTTTATCACAATCAATCTGAACGGGATGTCCGGTTATTCCAACACGCCAGCCTGAGTAGTTAATAAACCCGCAACAATGCCCATTGAGCGAGATTTCTAAGCTGTCCGTTTCTTCAGAACAATCATGCTCAGCAATCCACCGCCAACACCCATTAAGGAAGCTGGCTCAGGGATAGGCGTTGCCTGCTCGTTCATTCGCTCACCGACTACGCTGGTGACAATCGGATCTAGTCCATCTCCATTGCTGAACACATAATCAAGCGCGGCCTGATCTTCTAGGAGGGTGCCTCGTAGAAACAAACCGCTCCATCTCGCGATTGTTTCAATAGAAGCCGCTTGCGATCGCGTCTGCTGATTAGGATCGGGGATTGTTCCCTCTGGCATATTCACGTTCGTAATCCCAAAATGATTGACGCCATCGAGCGTTACGAGCGCTTTAGGCGGTGCCTGAATTTGTTCAAGGGTGTTCGCTGCACTGACTGGCAGCGCTCGCCCATCCTGGGTTCCTTGAATAAGTGCGATGCCGATGCCTTCGTTATCAATTGGCAGAAAGACGTTATTTTGATCGCGCAGATTAGCCCCAAAAAATGCGCCGCCCAGCAGTGCTTCTGGTCGCTCAAAGGGCTCTGAGCAGACCTGTATCGTACAAATTTCACCAATGCCTGCAAGTCCAGCAGCACCCCCGATAGAATGCCCTAGCAAACCCAGCTTTTGGGGATCTACTTTACCTCTCAAAGGCGAACTGGCATCGTTTGACTCGGCGATGAACTGATCGATAGTAGCTTGAATCTGAGACGTATCGGACGCTAGAACATCACCAAATCCAGGCACCGTTTTGAAATGGTTCGGTACGGCTACCGCGAACCCATAGCGAGCAACCTGGCTGGCATAGTCTGAATAGAATCCTTTATCGACAAACGCACCCTGAAGCAACAAAACAATCGGCAGGTCATCCACAGGCATGACACTATCTGAATCGCTGTCTACAGTCGGGAAATAGATATCTGTTGAATCCCCATTAACAGGATTAATAGTCGTGTAGCTGCTGAAGCTTTCGTAAGGTTGACTAAAGCTGGGGGGTGCTGCTGTTGCCGCATTTAATTGACCTGCTGTGATAACAATGCCGACTGCCATAGCAGATGTATACTTGAAAATCGCATTCTGTGGAAAGGGCAGTCGTTTGAAAGTGTCTTGTAACATGCCAGTCACAATAGCTGGATAACTATCGATAGGTTAATATACATTAGTAATATTACAGTTAAATTCGCTTTTGGCGATCGCGCATTCCGGTGACGCCTACGAGCATCAAAGCTAGCGTAGCTGCTGGTTCGGGCGTACTGACGCTACTCACCGGGCGAAACTCAATGGGTGTTTCGACTGAGCCACCTGGGTGTAAGAGAAAATTATCTACAGATTATCAGCTTCTACCTTCTACCTTCAACATTCGCTGTCATCGCTCGACATTGAGAAGACTATTGTTGGAGCTAAAGTGAACAAAATCGAAAGTTTCCTCGTGATTGGGTTCTTCTGGATAGTGCTCTATTCAAACCAGTTCGTTCAATGAAATTTAATAGAATTGACCCTGCATAGCGACACTAGCGGTAGCGTTGGTCAGGCTCATGCCAGGGTTATCAGGTAGCTCAGTCGCGATCGCGGTGCTGCCAAAGGTAGCTCAAAGTCTTCAGCAATCTCGGCCAGCTTCTGGTCAACCACACCGGCAAAAGCTAGCAACTGATCGCGCTGATTAAGCAGTGCCTTCCTGAGCTTGCGGATGGTCGGGTACTGCTCATCTTCTCGCTGTTGAAGCTCTGACACGATGAAGTCAAAGAGTTCCTGACGTACTGCTAGCGGCGGCCCAGCCAAGGACAGCACATCTTGAGAGAACCAACCCAAGAGTGTTTTGACATCCAGGGCTAGACAGACGAGTGCCTGCTCTCGGCGTTCTGCTAGCCACTGTTGACTGAGCAGGTTCTGCGCCACAATGTCTTTTAGGCCTTACCGGGTGACAAGGAACTTCAATATCATATATAGCGAGGAGTTGAGAGAATAAAAGGGCAAAAGAATAGGAAGGGAATTTCGTCCCTTCCCAAAATATATGTTGCCTCCAGTATACCAAACCATCTTTCGCAAACATCTGACGGAATCTC
>QBMP01000356.1:511-4199 GCA_003242115.1 Phormidesmis priestleyi | reverse complement strand
ATGGTCAATCGCGAAATCGTGATTGATAAAAATAGTTGTGTTCACTGTGGGCTTTGTACAGGGGTGTGCCCGACCGAATCGCTAAAGCTCGATCCAACGACGCATAAGCTGACTTTTGAGCGATCGCGCTGCATTATGTGTGAGCAGTGTTTGCCAAGCTGTCCGGTTCAGGCTATTTCCACCAATTTGTAGCTTTAGTTTGGCGCTTTAATTTTTAGACTGTAGGCGGTTTATGCTTCAAAATCCGGCGTTTTCGATGCTGCTGTTGCTGTTAGCCAATTTGGTCTTTGGTTTATTTTTGCAAGAGCACCAAGGTTCACAGATCCACTGGATCATCGCTATTGGCTACATCGCTTTAGAATGCGGCATCCTCAGCATTGCTTGGCGTCCAACCCGTGACTTTATTCTGCTAGGGTTCAAATCAGACATGGGCTATTCGCTGATGGCGGTTGGAATTGCCGCTTTTGCCGTTGTTGTCGTCGCTTGGATTCAAATCTCTAGCTATTTTTTCATGCTGTGGGCAGCGGCGTTATTGCTGCGGATAAAGCTCTACACCTACCGAGTCAATGCCGCTGTGTCTTTTTTGATTATGCTGCTTGTTTCTCTGTTGGGTCTGGGCATTAGCTGGGTTCCGGTGCTGATAAAAACCGGGCAAATTGCCTCCACTCTATGAAGATACATAGACCAAAAACAGATCAAGAGTCACTGGTTCCCTGAAAATTTGCAGCCCATTTTCTGTGGCACTCTATAAATCGGCACAGGTTCTTGAGTGCAAGTTTAGCAATCGGGCGATTGTATTCACAGCACAAGCGTTTAACTGTTGCCCTTACCTCTCGTCGGCCGTGATGAGGGGTATTTTTTTGTCTAGCGTGCATCCTTCAACCCGCAGGCTTCTTGACGCACCGCTCTATCCAGTCTGCCAAAATCGGATTCACAAGCTCAGGAGCTTCATCCTGCGGGCAATGGCCCAAGCCTTCTAGTTCAATAAAGTTTTCTACTGCCGGATATTCACCATAGGCGCGCGCTAGCTCAACCGGCTCCCAAGGGTCTTCTTGGCCCCACAAAATCAGGGTAGAGCAGGTGAGTTGAGGCAGCAGATCTTCTGGAATTGGCCCCTGTGAGTAGCGAATAAAGGCCAAAAAAACGTCTACTGCACCTTCATCAAAAGCAGGCTCTAGCAGCAGCGAAACCAGTTCATCGGTAACCGCTTCTTTGCGGCCATAGGCTTGCCGTAAAATTCGCTTAACGGCCTTGGGCTTCGCTAGCTGAGCAAAAAAGAAGCTGATTAGCGGTCGGTAGCCCAGCACCTTCTGGATCAGGGGCGTCGGGCCGCTACGGTACCACGGCAAAGTTTGGCGCTTGCGATCATGCAGCAGGCGCAGTGAGCAGTCTAGCAGGGCCACTCCGCGCACCCATTTGCGATCGCTCACCGCTGCCTGCATCGCCACAATGCAGCCAATCGAGTTGCCAATCAAAAAAGCGGGCTGACCAACGATGTGATAGCAAAAGTCCAGCACCTGCTGGCTCCAAGTTTCAAAGGTGTAGTCTAAGGGCTTTCCGGGCGTGGGCTTGGCCGATTTGCCGTAGCCTAAAAGGTCAATTGCGTACACCCGGCAGGTCTGGGCCAGATCGGGAATATTTTTGCGCCAGTGAATGCTCGATGCCCCAAATCCGTGGATGAGGGCGACGGCGGGTACATCTGGGTTGTTTTGGTTTTGCTCGATGGCTGCTGGCTGATAGCCGATGCTCAAGCCTCGCCACTGCCAGGTCATGGCTTCAGCAGTCGGTAGGGCAGTGGGTGAAGTGGCAGGTGATGAATCAGTCATGAGATCATTCTACTGCTTGCAGCGGTTCCAGCCTTTGAAGCGTTTTCAGCGGCTCTACTGTTTGCAGAGATTATACAGATTTCAGCGGCTCCACAGTGGCGGCTGGGCCTAAGATAGAGACGGACTGTTCAATGAAGCAGCGTTGGGCGGCGGCTTGGATATCGGCGCAGGTGACGGCAGCAATGGCCGCAGGAAACGCTTCATCAAACGCCATGCCTAGCCCCAACACCTCATACCAACCGTAGGTCTGGGCAATTTGGCCATTGGTTTGCTTACCGAGCGCATACTGACCCAAAATCTTATTTTTAGAAACCTGTAGTTCTTCCTCGCTCAGCGGCGTCGTTTTGAGTCGGGCAATTTCACCCTGAAGACCCGCTAGCGCTACCTGAAGATTTTCGGGTGCGGTGCCGATGTAGGCGACAAACTGCGAAGCTCCTAGCCGCGTCGGATAAAAGGCGGACACATCGTAAGCCAAGCCCTGCTTTTCGCGCAGCTCCACAAATAGCCGACTCGACAGCCCATTGCCTAAGTAGGTGCTGATGAGCTTTAGCGCCGCATAGTCAGGATCGCTCACACTGCCCGCTAAGTGACCCAATACAATAAACGCCTGATTGGTTTCTTGCACAGTGACAATTTTTTGAGCGGCCCCAGTCAAAGGTGGCAACCTTACTGGCGGCAGTGGCTCAGCCGGTAGCGCCCAGTCGCCAAAGAACTGATCGACTAGCTTCAGAGCCAAATTCGGCGACAGACGGCCCACAATCGTAATCACCATATTGTCTGGGCGGAAATATTGCTGGTGAGCGCTGTGCAAGTCCTTTTGGGTAAAGCCTTTGAGGCAAAGCTCTGACTGAGCGTGAGAAAGGCCGTATGGGTGACCTGCATACATGGCCTCACGCAAATGGTTGTAAGTGACGCTAAAGGGCTGCTCTTTCATTGATTTGAGCCCTTGCAAAAGCAGCCGTCGCTCTAGCTCAATTTCATGCTCAGGAAAGCTCGGTTTGCGCAGCACTTCCGCCGCGAGGCTCAGCACGGTTTCAAAGTCAGCCGAGACGGTTTTGAGGCTGACAATGCTGTAGTCGGAAGAGGAGTCTGCGCCGAAGCTAGCGCCCATAGACTCAACGATTTCGGCAATTTCTAGGGCGGTTTTGGTGGTGGTGCCTTTGGTCAGTACGGCGGTAAGCAGGTCAAAAAGGCCGCTGGTTTCGGCAACTTCTTGGAGCTGACCGGCTCGAATAAAAATGCGGCAGGCGACGATATCAGCGACCGGATTTTCGACGGCGATGACGGTGAGGCCATTCGGTAGCGTGGTGCGGATGGTCGTGGGCTGTTGGGTGGACTGTTGGGCGAGAAGAGAAGAAGTCACAGTGGCAGTGTAGGTGATGGGTATATGATCTCACAGTCTGGCTTATAGTATGGCTCACAGTCTGGCGAACCGAGAGGCCAACCGCTGCTTGAGCCGTTACTTCAGGCCGTTATTCAGGCCGTTATTCAGGCTTGAGCACCACGGCGGTGTAGCAGTCGGGGCGCAGATATTGCTGGGCAATGTGCTGGAGCTTTTCGGGGGTTTGGGCTTGAAGATAGGTGGGATAGCGGCTGGCGAGTTCGGCTTCGGCGACGGTGGCGTAATAGCCGTAGAGTCCGGCGATTTGGCCGGGGGTTTCGGTGCCAAAGGCGTAGTCGTTGAGCAGCAGTCTTTGGCAGCGGGATAGCTCGGCGGCAGAGATTGGGGTGGTACCCAGATCGGTGAGTCTCAAGCGCACAATTTCTTCTACCTGTGCCACCTGATCGGCTGCTAGCCACATCGAAATCGTAAATACGCTACAGGCTTGCTGCAAGGAAAAATGACTGTCAATGCCCTCCAC
>QBMP01000356.1:0-501 GCA_003242115.1 Phormidesmis priestleyi | reverse complement strand
GCCCCCCCCCCCGATGAGCACCGCCAGTAAATCCAGGCCACTAGCCGTTTCGATGTGCGAGATTCCTGGCCCCATCCAGGCCATCGTTAAGCGGCTTTGTTCTAAATTTGGCAGGTGTAGGGTTTGGTGCTGGTGAGTGGGCTTGGGGAGGGCGCGATCGCTTGCTTTAGGACAATCTATTGGCGCGGCAAATCGGCAAAAGGATTGCTGAATCAGATCGAGGGCTTGGGCTTGGGAAATGCCGCCCGCGATCGCCACGGTCATATTTTCAGGCTGGTAGTGGGCCTGATGAAACTGCCGCATTTCTTCTGGCGATCGCGCCAACAAAATCTCTGGAGTGCCGAGCACCGCCCGCCCATAGGCATGATCGGCGTACATCAGCTCACACAGCGCCTGATAGCCCACCCAGTCAGGATCGTCATGAGCCTGCCGAATTTCTTCCAGCACCACCTGGCGCTCTCGGTCAAACTCATCTGCTGGAATGGCCGCATTGAGCAGTAA
>QBMP01000355.1:2205-4202 GCA_003242115.1 Phormidesmis priestleyi | reverse complement strand
CTAAGTACCTGTGCAAAGTTAATTACAGAATAAGATTTAGTAAAAATTCTAAAACTAGACGATTCAGGCAGAGTCTTTTGTAATTAATTGTGCATGACTACTTATTGCCTTGCAAATTAGCCAGTGCTTGATCAAGCTGCCGAATCAGTTCGGTTAAATCCGGAACGGCAAAGTTCATAGCCCGATAAACGTCACGAAAATAAACAAACATCCGCAACAGCAACAGCGTCATCATCGAAAAGGCCAGTAAAAATATCAGCGATAAAACAATTCTATCGAGCGTGATAAATAGAGGATGAACAGCAACTTTCGCGGCCCAGCTAGCAACAGATTTGATCCAGCTTGCAGCGATTAAATCTTGGATGGGCTTCATCGCTGCGACGGTTCCTAGTGCCCTGCCCCACTGGCCGGTCACTATTGGCCAAGCCATAAAGCGCAGCACCAAAACCATACTCAAAACTAAAATCCAGCGAGGAATGTCCGGTAGCGCAATCACATTCTTCCGAAAGTTGTCAAGCGATAATGACATCCGCTCTGAAGACCACCGATAGCCGACAAAAACAACGTTGCGGCGCTGTCGAATTATTGGATCGTCGTGAGCGATGTAGCGGTATAAATTGTTATACCAGTCAAGCACCGTATTTTCGAGCATACTGTAGCCATGCACCGCAATTACTAGCTCAGGTGCGTAGCGAATGCTTGGATCGCAGTGAATGCGGTGGAGATCTTGAGCTATAGCCTCAATCCATGCTTTAGCATCTTCTGGCTTGGCATACGCTTTAAGCTCTCGCCTTTCTTTATCGCTAATGTTGTCTGTATTGTAGGGCGCGGTACTTTTGACAAAGTAGCCTGGAAAAGCGGTTCCTGCTTCCACCTGCGGTTCGTAGTTGACGCCGTAGGTGCGATCGCCTGCTTCCACCGCCCCAATTGCTTGCCTAGCCACAAACTTACCAATAATATAAGGCGCAATTTTCATAATAAAAACACTGCTATAAAAAGCGAAAATCAGCCATAAATCAGTAGATCAGCGCCTCATCCTTATTGCATCTACTTATTACATCTATCAGAGTTGATTCATCACTTTCTGCCATGAGGGGTTCTCTAAAACAAATTGCCCCAACTGAATCATAAATTCAGCCGGGGCAACTCATTTCTTAAAAAATGCCTTCAAAGCAGCGCCGTGAAATCTGCATCTGCATCAGCGCTTCTTCAGCACCAACCTACGTAGGCTGCGGAATGCTCACATCCAAAGGCGTCACCTCAACGCCTAGAGTCTCTAATCCAGGCTTCATCTCAGCCACATTGCCCACCACCACCGTAATTAGTTTGTCTGGCGTCAGTGTCGCTTGAGCCGCTGCTAGTACCTGCTGCGTCGTTGCTGCCTCCACCTGATCGCGAAACTTAAAGACAAAATCCGACGGATAGCCATAATACTCATAGCGAATCAGGCGAGAAAGCGTCTGATTCGGCGTCTGAAAATTAAACACAAAGCTATTGAGCACCGAGTCTTTAGCAAATGCCAGCTCCGTCTCGGTAATGGGCTCAGAGCGCACCTTCTCCAGCTCCTTATACATAGATTCAATAAAGGGCACTGTCGCCTCAGAACGCGTTTGCCCGCCCCCAATAAACAAACCGTTGTGGTCATAGCGAGGGCTCCAATAGGCGTACACACTATACGCTAGCCCCTGCCGCGAACGAATCTGATTAAATAGCCGCCCGCCAAAGCCATTCAGCACCTCATTTAGTACTGCCATTGGCGCATGGTAAGGGCTGCGCAACTCTTCACCGATATGGCCAATGTGAATATAGCTCTGAGTGAGCTGCGGCTGATTCACCACAAATAGTCCCGCTGCTGTTTGCTCACCCAGCGGAGGCTGCGAAATCTCCCGCGTTTTCTCACCTTGCCAAGCACCCAGCGTGCTCGCAATTAGCGCCTTCATCTGATCAGAGTCAAAATCACCCGAAATCCCCAAAATCGTATTCTTAGGCGTCAGCGT
>QBMP01000355.1:1409-2195 GCA_003242115.1 Phormidesmis priestleyi | reverse complement strand
GCTCACCACATCATCGCGGCTGATATTGTCTAAATCGGTGTACTCCACCGTCCGCGCATACGGACTTTTCTCGCCATAAACCAGCTTTTGAAATTCCCGCGAGACAATATCTGAGGCATCGTCATTACGCCGAGCAATTCCACCCGCTGTACGACTTTTGATCAGCGCTAGCTGAGTCTCATCAAATGCAGGCTGCGTAACCACCTCAGCAAATAGCCCAAACACCTCATCAAGATTTTCTGTCAGCGCAGAAAAGCCAGCGCTGCCTGTGGTCTCATCAATACTCGTTTCGACTGAAGCCGCCCGTTGCTCTAGCCTTTCACTGAGTTCATCAGGGGAATGCGTGAGCGTACCGCCTAAGCGCATTGCCTCGCCCGTGATGTCGCCTAGCCCTGTTTGCTCAGGCGATACCAAATATCCGCCCGTACGAAACGTTGCCGATCCGCCCACCAAAGGCAGCGTGTGATCTTCCATTAAATACACGACTAAGCCGTTATCTAGCTCGTAGCGTTCATAGTCCGGAATTTTAATCTCACCCAACGGCGGAAACACCAGCTCTTCGTAAGGCTTAGCTTCGATAGCTTGAGCAGGATTCGGCCAAGCTATCGTCAGCAGAATCGCAAAAGTAGCCACCGCCAAAAACATGAAGGGGAAAAGACGCTTGCGCCGTAAAATCAAACCCATAAATTTCCTTTAATGATTCGCTGAATGATTGACTTAAATGACTTGTTTGAAGGGCGTTATTTTGCAGAGATACTGGCTTTACTTTACTGTCATGCTGGGGTC
>QBMP01000355.1:0-1399 GCA_003242115.1 Phormidesmis priestleyi | reverse complement strand
TCTGCTTCCTCTAGCGCCTCATCAGTAGGTGCCTCATCAGTAGGTGCCGAGTCACCCGCCGAAATCAGCTTCCCTACCGTTCGATTTTCCGGGCGGAAGGTGGCCTGAGCAACGCGCTGTACATCTGCTGCGCTCACAGCCTCAATGGCCTGAATTTCTTCAAAGACGTTGCGCCAATCGCCTGTTTTGGCTTCGTATTCTGCTAATAGAGAGGCCATTCCTTCATTAGAATCTAGCTGGCTGAGAAGGCCCGCTCTTGATTGAGTTTTGACTCGATCTAAAGTCGCGGTATCGACTGGCTCAGTCTGCAACCGTTGCAGCTCAGCTTCTAGCCCCACTGCCAATTCTTCAACGGTATGACCTGGCGCAGTCAGGCCGTATAGCAGCAGTATAGTGGGCTGCTTATCGCCTGGAAAACCATTGGCACTGCCGATATCTAACGCAATTTGGGGCTCTACTAAGGCTTTGTACAGCCTAGCGGTGCGGCCCCCGGTCAAAATGCTGTCGATCATGCCGTACACCACATGGTCGGGATCGTTAATCCCAGGGCGATGGTAGCCTTCTAAGTACCAGGGCTGAGAAACTAGCTCCAGCGTATAGCTGCGGGTTTCTGTTTGCGGCGCTTCGCTGACGACTAGCTGATCGGGATGGGTGCGCGACTGATACCGACCAAAATAGGCTTCGGCCCACTGCTTAACCTGATTGGGATCGACATCGCCAACGACGGCTGCGATTAGATTGCTAGGCCCGTAATAGGTATCGAAGAAAGTTTTAACATCGGCGCGAGTGGCTTTGCGCAAGTCTTCCTGATAGCCAATCACCGGACGGCGGTAGGGGTTAGTCGTAAAAGCGACTTCTGAAAAGCGCTCGACCATTTGGCCGATAGGGGAATTATCTACACGCATTCGGCGCTCTTCGAGAATGACTTCTTTTTCTTTATAAAATTCGCGGAAAACGGGATCTAGAAAGCGCTCAGATTCTAACGAGAACCACAGCTCTAATTTGTTAGAGGGCAAATTGTAAAAATAGCGAGTGGCGTCGGCAGCGGTGGTAGCATTCAAGCCCGTGCCGCCACTTTGCTCAACTATCTGGCCAAATTTATTTTGCTCTACGTAAGCGTCAGCTTCTGCCTGCACAGTTTTGAACTGTTCGTTGAGTTCGGCAATTTTTGCCTGATCGCCTGCGGCCTCCGCTGCGAGGATCTTGTCAAAAAGGACGTCGAGCTGATCGAGGGCTTTTTTTTCTTCGGGGTAGTTGCGGGTGCCGATGCGACTGGTGCCTTTAAAGGCCAGGTGCTCTAGGTAATGAGCAATGCCTGTTTTGCCGTCAGCTTCATAAGCAGCACCGACGTTGGCATACATCATCATCGAAACAACTGGAGCTTCGTGCTGCTCTAGCA